>VMSR01000109.1 GCA_013792075.1 Desulfobacula sp. | reverse complement strand
TCGGCAATATCGGTTCCATTGCGGCAACCCTTGGCAAGGGACTTCGAATGAAGGTCATTGTCTATGATCCCAATATTTCTTCCGAGCACATTCAAAAGGCAGGTTTTGAATATGTCACCCTGGACCAATTATACCAGCGTGCCGACTATATCACCATCCATGTGCCCAAGATGGATGCCACCATTGACCTTCTGGATGCCGAGGCCTTTGACAAGATGAAGGACGGGGTCATGGTCATCAATTGTGCCAGGGGGGGTATTGTCAATGAAAAAGCGCTTTATGATGCCATATGTTCTGGAAAGGTGGCCGGTGCCGCTCTGGATGTTTTTTCAACCGAACCCCCCGGAGACAATCCGCTGCTGACCCTTGACCAGGTTATTGCCACCCCCCATTTGGGCGCCTCCACCCAGGAAGCCCAGACCAACGTGGCCGTGGCTGCTGCCAGGCAGATCATTGCCTATCTTCTGGAAGACACGGTGATCAATGCCGTGAATGTGCCCTCTGTTACCGGAGAAATTCTCAAACAATTGCGACCCTTTCTCTATCTTGCGGAAAAAATGGGCAAAATGCAGGCCCAGATTTCCAAGGGCGGTATCAAGCAGGTGGACATTGAATATATTGGAAAATTTCCGGATCTGGATTTAAAACCCGTTACCATTAATGCCATCAAGGGAATTCTGGCCGAATTTGTCAAAGAATCGGTCAATTCTGTCAATGCCATTTCCTTTGCCAATGAAATGGGAATAAAAATCACGGAATCCACCTCCCAGGAGGCAGGTAATTTTTTGCACCTGATCCGGATGACGGTGGTGACCGAGGAAACCACCAATATTGTGGAAGGCACCATATTCGGTAAGGATGATGCCAGGATTGTGAGAATCAATAAATTCAGGCTGGAAGTTATTCCCGAAGGCCATCTGGGATTGATTCACAATGTGGACAAGCCGGGATCTATCGGTTCCATAGGGGTTACCCTTGGCAAGCACAATATTAACATTTCCCGAATGATGGTGGGACGGGAGGAGGATGGCCAGAGAAATATCATCTTCCTTCGGACGGATACCCCTGTTCCCCCTGATGTGGTGCAGGAAATTGTAAACCTTGGCCTTGTCATTAACATGACAACCTTTGAATTATAGGTTCATTTAAACACCCGGTATGATAGATCCAAAAAGAAAGATCCCTTATAACTACACCTCAGCAGACGACGACCAGATAATTGATCATCTTTTTGGATCTGACTTCCTGGAACAGATACGGTCCCTTGAGACCCAAAAGGGAACTGGGCGCTCCTCCCGCCTGCTGCACAGGTTTATGGGGGATCTGTTCATTATCCAGAGAAATCCTTTTTTGTTCCAGGAACTGGTGGAACACCCGCTCCAGCGGAAACGATTGTTTGCAGAATTTGAGAATGATTTTAACACCATTCAGGAAAATGCAACCCATGCGGCCGTTCTGGGGGTTTTGAAAACCTGCAAGCAAGCCCTTGCCTGTCTTTGCCGTCAGATCAAATCAATCACCGCAGACCAGCACCGGATTATGCGGTATCTGGGGCCTGTGATCGGGAAAAAAAATATTTATTTTGACCCGTTTAACATCACGGCCCATACCACTGATGCCACAGACTGGCGAAGGTTTTCACCCATTGCTGTTCTAAGGCCTGATCGGGAAAAACAGGTTCCGCTGTTGATAAAAAAAATAAAAGCCCTGGGGTTTTGTATCATTCCCAGGGGAGCCGGTACCGGATTGACAGGGGGGGCGACCCCCCTGGCACAATCTTGTGTGATCATCAACACGGAAAAGCTCAACCGGATATCCCCCATTGGTTATGCAACCAATCACCAGGGCCAGACCTATGCCAGCATAGAGCTTGAGGCCGGGGTCATTACCCAGGACGCCATGGATGCGGCCAAAGCCTGTGACCTGATTTTTGCCACCGACCCCACATCGGCCTGGGCCTGTACCATCGGGGGAAATTTGTCTGAAAATGCCGGCGGGAAAACCGCCGTTCTCTTTGGTACTGCCATTGACAATGTGCTCTCCTATAAAATGACCCTGCCCGACGGGCGTTCCTATACCATAGAACGCAAGGATCACCCCTTAAGAAAAATTCTTCCCGAAGATACCCTTGTTTTTCACATTAAAGATGACAGGAACCAGCTTAAGGAGACCATCCGTCTCACCGGAGACCAAATCCGGAAAAAAGGACTGGGAAAGGATGTGACCAACAAAACCCTGAACGGGCTTCCCGGTATTCAAAAAGAAGGCTGTGACGGGATCATCACATCGGCCAGTTTTCTTCTCTATCCTGCATTTAAATTCAAACGCACCTGCTGTGTTGAATTTTTCGGCAATGACATGACCGAGGCCGGCCAGGTGATTACTGCCATTGCCAATACCTTTACCAGCCAGCGTTTGTCTGATCCTTCTCCCTTGTTCCCCTCTCTCATGGCATTGGAACATTTTGATGAGGAATATATCAAGGCCATTAAATACAAAACCAAGCAATCGGTGGGGGATAGGCTCAAGGCGGTACTGCTCATTGACATGGTTTCCAATGACAGCCAAGCCCTTGATCGTGGAATTGCGACCCTTGGTGAGATCTTAAGCCCCTTTGACAAAACCGGGGTAACCATTGCCAAGGACACAACGGAAGCCAGGCGGTTCTGGGACGACAGGAAACGGCTTGGCGCTATTGCCGCCCATACCAACGCCTTTAAGCTAAATGAGGATATCGTTCTGCCCATTGACAGTCTGGCGGATTTTGTCCGGTACATTGACCGGGCCAACCTGGAGGAGAAAAAGTACAACCAGACCTGTATTATCCAGGATATTGTCTCTTATCTGGATAAAGCCATTCCCCTGGCAGATCCGGAATGGCTGAGCAAAAAAATCGGCCGGGCAAAGGATCTGGCCTATGCCACACGGAAAAAACTGGAAATTGCCTCCAGAGATGCGCTGGAGGCGGCCATCCATTCTAAAAATTTTTACCAACAGGTAACGGAAAGTCTCAGGGGTTACAGCCGGTTGTTGGAAAATATTGAAAAAATTTACAAGACCACCAGCAGCCGCCTCATTGTGATTGCCACCCACATGCATGCAGGGGACGGCAATGTCCATGTAAACATCCCGGTCTTGTCCAATGACAGGGACATGATGGAACGGGCCAACAAAGCCGCAGACAAGGTGATGGGAAAGGCAATTTCCTTGAACGGAGTGGTTTCCGGAGAGCATGGCATCGGAATTACCAAGTTTAAATATCTGGATCAGGCCATTGTGGATGAATTTACGGCCTATCGAAAGGATATTGATCCGGGGGGCATGATGAATCCGGGTAAACTTATGGAAACCAACATCATCAACAAGGTTTTTACCCCTTCCTTTAACCTGCTCGAACTGGAGGCCAGGATTTTAAAACACGGGTCCCTGTCCCATTTGGCCTTAAATATTGCCAATTGTGTGCGGTGCGGAAAGTGCAAGCCCCTTTGCCCGGTTTTCTACCCGGCACAAAACATGTTTTTCCACCCGAGAAATAAAAACCTGGCCATCGGTGCCCTGATTGAGGCCCTTCTCTATATCACCCAGCGGACCCAGTCCACGGGATTCAAAATACTCAAAAACCTGGAAGAGATTGCAGACCATTGCACCATCTGTCATAAGTGTTTGATAAAATGTCCGGTGAACATTGATTCGGGAAACATTGCCGTTGAAGAGCGGACAATTCTGAAAAACATGAAATTTAAACACACCCCTTTGTCTACGCAACTGACTTTAAAATACCTGGCCACCAAAAATGAGCCCGCAAACAAAATTTTGAGAACCACACTCCTGGGGGCCGGGGGATTTCTTCAAAGAAGCGGTGTAAGATTGAAATCACCCTTTTCATTTATCAAGCCCATAAGGGAAACCAGAACATTTCAATTGCTGCAAACGCCTGTGTCCAATGCGGGAATTCATACCCTGAGATCCTATCTGCCCAGGGCCCATAAAAACCAGGCCATCCTAATGGAACCAAGACAAAGGGCAGTATCCACCGTGTTTTATTTTCCCGGATGCGGCAGCGAACGATTGTTTTCAAGGATATCCATGGCATCCATTTTTCTTCTTTTGTCAAACAACCACAGGGTCATCCTGCCACCGCCCTATCTGTGCTGCGGATATCCCTTAAAGGTGAATGCCAAAAAAAAGGGGTTTGACAGAATTTTTCTTGAAAATATCATTATCCTAACCCAGATCCGGGATATGTTCCATGACCTTAAATTTGATGCCTGTATCGTTTCCTGCGGCACCTGCATGGAATCGCTGAACGAGTTGGGGGCACCAGCGGTTTTTGACTGTAATATCAAGGATATCTCAGGGTATATTCTGGACAACACTCCCGGCATTTCATCGGACAACACCTATCTCTACCATGCCCCCTGCCATGATTCCCTTGAAGATACCGCTGTGTCACGCCTGAATGACAGGGGGATCAGGGTCAACCCTATCCCCCATTGTTGTTCCGAGGCCGGAACCCTTGCCATTTCAAGGCCGGACATCAGCCATGCCATGTTCTTGAGGAAGAAAACTGCCCTAGCGGAGGGAGTGGTATTGGAAACCGGTTCCAAAAAAAGAAAAATTTTGACCAACTGTCCTTCCTGTATCCAGGGTCTGGGCAGGCAGGCAAAACTCGAACCCGTTCATCTGGCAGAGGAGCTTTCTTTGCTTACCGGGGGAAAAGACTGGATCCAAACCTTTAAAGAGCTGATTTCTTCCTGCGAAGCGATCACCTTTTAACCATGAATCTCTTGCTTTTGGAAAAAAAAGATTTTATTACACCTGACAGGGTCCTGATATCCGGTCGCAGGTTTGAGCATATACAAAAGGTTTTAAAGGCTGAACCCGGAACCCTTCTTTCCTGCGGTCTGCTCAACAACAAGATGGGAACAGCCAGAATAACCCGCTTTTATGCCGATTCCCTGGAACTTGCCGTGACCCTTGATAT
This sequence comes from Desulfobacula sp., assembly GCA_013792075.1. Classification (GTDB taxonomy): domain Bacteria; phylum Desulfobacterota; class Desulfobacteria; order Desulfobacterales; family Desulfobacteraceae; genus NBML01. The sequence goes on along the minus strand of VMSR01000109.1, from coordinate 25,564 downwards.
GGACCCGCCGGACCCGCTCCCCTTAACCCTTGTCCTGGCACTGCCCCGTCCCAAAATGCTCAAGCGGATCATGGAAAGCGTTACCGGTTTAGGGGTGAAGCAGATATATCTGGTGAACTCATGGCGGGTTGAAAAAAGTTTCTGGAAAAGCCCGGTTCTGGAAATGGAAAATCTTGAAAAATATTGTCGCCTGGGACTGGAACAGGGCAAAGACACCTTGATGCCCCGCATTTATCAAAAACGCTATTTTACAAAATTTGTAAAAGAAGAATTGCCGATCATTGGTCACGGGACCCTTTGCATCACTGCCCATCCAAAGACTTCAAATATTTGTCCAACTAGTGTAAATAAAAAGACGACACTTGTGGTCGGACCCGAAGGCGGATTCATTGACCTGGAAGTCACCACATTGGAAGAAGCCGGATTTAAACCCTTTAGCCTGGGAGAACGAATCCTGAAAGTTGAAACAGCAACCACCTATTTGATCGCACGGTTATTTTCATAAAACATAAGGATATCCAAGACAATTATGGACAAAAAAACACTGAAAGAGAGACAAAAGGCCTTTGAAAGCCTGCCCCAGGCAATGAGAGAAAGCCTTTCGCCCGAAGAAAAGACACTTTTTTTAACGGCCGAGCAATGGCCGGAGGAACTTTTCCAGAAACTGGATGAATTCATCCTGAAAGAATAGGGGATATTTTGATCTGTCTTCTTCATTGACAACTCGGGGTAAACTCTTTAGTATCAAAGGAATAGAACCCTTTGGTCAAAGGAAGAATATGCAGCCGAAATCACCTCCAAAACTGGATCTTGAACGGTACGCAAAATACGCCCAGGTCCTGGAAAAGACCAAATGGGCCAGTGAATTTTCCTGGAATCATATTCGCAAAATCTGCCAGTATATTGAACCGGTCAGAGCCAAAAAAGGGGCTGTGGTTTTTAAAGAGGGAGACAATGAAAGAAGCCTTGGCATCATCGTCAAAGGGTCCATTGATATTATCAAGGAACATACCCGGGTGGCCACCCTGAAAAGCTCCCAGACATTCGGAGAAATGGCACTCATTGACGGAGAACCAAGGTCTGCCACCGGCATTGCCGCAGAAGAAACCATTATTTTTTTCATGGGAGAGGCATCCCTGATCAAATTGACCGAAGACGACCCCAAACTCGGGGTCCAGTTATTGTGGAAAATATCCAAGCTCATCAGTCAGCGGCTTCGCCAGACAACCGGTATGCTGGTGGACTATATGGGGTAGGTTCTGGTAAGATATCCTGGGCTTGGGGAATAAAACTATGATTGACAGAATCTGTATCTTATGATACTTGTCCAAGGTTTATAGTCCTTGAAATAAAAAGGAAATAATAAATAACGATGCCAAAGAAGCGCTTTGGTATCTTTGATTTTATAAATTCAAAATAACAGGATTGCTTATTATGATTTGTACAACAGTAAGAGAAGGTGACGATTGTGTATTGATGACTGCCAAAGGTTGCGGATATACTGAGGGCCATTGTCTGCCGATCGTGGATGAATGCAACGGATGCCAGAGAACCTCTGAATTTACAACCGGTATTTACTGCATCGCAGCACCGGATCCGTCGATCAAATGGAAAAACGGGAATTGCAATATTGCAACCCACATTAAAGCCGCGGAAGCTGCCAAAAAACAGAAAATCAACCCGATCAAGGCATCCAAGAGAAGATAATTTTAGATATAATTGTCGTTTATATAAACTCTGTGGTTTTCCTGATGTAAAGCTGCAGAGTTTTTATTTTTTTAAGGATAAAGCCAAAATTTTGACCTGTGTGTACCCTAATATTATCAAACAATTATCCCATGAGAAAAGAATAAATTATGAATGCCATTGCAGGTGAACTCAATACAATTATCAAAGAATCCAACCCCCATATTTACGATATGCTGTCGGACATGGGAAAAGCATTGTTTTTTCCAAAGGGAATCTTAAGCCAGAGTGCAGAAGCCAAGGTAAAGGCCGATAAGATCAATGCCACCATCGGCATTGCCAAGGAGGGGAACTCTGTTTTAAGCCTGTCGTCCATTACCCGGTATATCCAGGGTATTGAACCGGATGACTATCTGCCCTATGCCCCTTCCTTCGGCATTCCTGCCCTGAGGGACAAATGGAAAATCAATTTGTACAAAAAAAACCCTTCCCTTGGAAAGATGGCTATAAGCCTTCCTGTGGTCACATCGGGTATAACACACGGCGTGAGTGTGCTGTCTGACATGTGGGTGAACAAAGGGGATGTCATTGTGCTGCCCGACATGATGTGGGGCAATTACACCATGACCTTTTGTGTTCGAAATGCCGCTAAAATCGTTCATTACAAAGCCTATGACCCTGAATTGACAAGATTCAATATCGAGTCCTTTGAACAAGTGATCCGCCAGCAGGCAAAAGAAAATGATAAAATCATCACCATATTAAACTTTCCCCACAATCCCAGCGGATACTCGTTAAGCAAAAAAGAGGCCCAGCGGGTTGCCGAGATTCTCATTGATGTTGCCCAAAAAGGCACCAATGTTGTGGCTGCCTGTGATGATGCCTATTTCGGGCTTTTCTTTGAAGAAGAGACGAGCAAAGAGTCTCTGTTTGCAAAAATTGCCGGCAAAGACAAACGGCTTTTGGCAGTGAAACTGGACGGGGCCACAAAAGAAGACTATGTCTGGGGTTTGAGGGTTGGATTTATCACCTATGGCATTGCCGGAGACACGGATATTGCACCTGTGCTTGTGGCCTTGGAAAAGAAAACAGCCGGGTGTATCCGGGGAAACATCTCCAATTGTTCCCACCTGGGCCAGACCCTTTTGCTCAAATCCATGTGCGATGACAACTATGATGCCTTGAAACAGGAAAAATTCAACCTGTTAAAAAGTCGGGCCCGGAAAATGAAGCAGGTCTTAAAAGACCCGAAATACGCCGATGGATTTGATGTATATCCTTTTAATTCAGGCTATTTCATGTGCATCCGTCTGAAAGATGTCAATGCGGAAAAATTGCGGCTCCACCTGCTGGACAACTACGGTACCGGACTCATATCCATTGGTGACAACAATATCCGGGTGGCCTTTTCCTGCCTGGAAGAAAAGGATGTAACCATTCTGTTTGATATCATTCTAAGCGGCATTAACGACCTTAGAAAAGGGTAGACATGATCCTGAGCAAGAATGCCAAGGCAACGGAGATTGCTGTCGCTGGAAAATGGCTCTTTTATTTTGTTCTCATAGGGATCATTGCAGGAAGCGGTGCCATTCTCTTCCATTATCTGTGCGGCCTTGGCATGCATTATTTCCTGGATTTAATGGCAGGATACCGGCCCGGGGAACCAGCAGGAGAACACCTGCTTTTTCCCCATACACAGACCCCGTTCAACCGATGGATGCTGCTGATTCTGCCGGCCCTGGGCGGTCTTGTGTCCGGGTGGCTTGTCTATACCTTTGCCCCGGAAGCCGAAGGCCATGGGACCGATGCCGCCATTGACGCCTATCACCACAAGGGCGGCCATATCAGGGGAAGGATTCCCTTTATCAAAACCATTGCCTCGACCCTTACCCTGACCACGGGCGGGTCCGGCGGCAGGGAAGGACCCATTGCCCAGATCGGCGCAGGGTTCGGTTCCTTTCTGGCAACAAAATTGAAGCTGTCTGAAAGGGAGCGCCGGATCATGATGGCCGCCGGTATTGGCGCCGGTGTCGGCAGTATCTTCCGTGCTCCCCTGGCAGGGGCCTTGTTTGCTGCTGAAGTGCTGTACCGGGATCCTGATTTTGAATCAGAAGTCATTATTCCGGCCGGAATTTCCTCTGTAGTGGCCTATTGCCTTTTCTGTCTGGTATTCGGCTGGGGATCTTTGTTTGATTCCCCGGGGTTCAAATTCCAGAACCCCCTGGAACTTGGACCCTATATGGTGCTTGCAGGCGTTCTTGTGGTCACCGGCATCCTGTATATTAAGGTTTTTTACGGGGTGATCGACCTGTTTAAAAAACTGCGTGTCCCCAACCATATTAAACCGGCCATAGGCGGACTTTTAACCGGAATCATCGGTTTTTTTCTGCCCTATACCCTGGCATTCGGCTATGGCATCGCCCAGGATGCTATTTTTAATCGGGTGGCCATTCCCACCCTCATCGCCCTTGCCATTGGCAAAATCTTCACCACTTCTTTTTCCATCGGGTCCGGGGGCAGCGGCGGGGTGTTTGGTCCTTCCATCGTCATCGGCGGGGCCATGGGCGGGGCGGTGGGCAAAATTTTTCACCTGCTGATTCCCACCATCGTAACCCATCCCGGGTCCTTTGTTATTGTGGGCATGGCTGGTTTTTTTACAGCCGTTTCCAACACCCCCATTTCCACCATTATTTTTGTCAGCGAGATGACCAATTCCTATCACCTGCTGCTGCCGAGTCTTCTGGTTTGCTCTTTGTGCTATCTTCTGGCCAAACGATGGACCATTTTTGAAAACCAGGTCAAGTCACGGATCGATTCCCCGGCCCATGCCGGCGAGTTCATGATGGATATTCTCCAGACCATTAAAGTGGAAAATCTAACCCATCGGATCAAAGATGTCAGGTGTGTGAACGAAGACATGCCCTTTAGTGAATTTAAAAAAATCTTCCAGACCACCAAACAGCATTATTTTCCCGTCATGAACGGCAAAGGTGATTTTTCTGGAATATTTTCATCCACAGATATCCGGGAAGTGATCTTTAATAGCCACCTTGAAGAACTGGTGGTCATGAAGGATATTATGATATCCGATCTGATCATCACCACGCCATCCGAGGATTTAAACACGGTGCTGTTAAAACTGACCCAGAAAAATATTGATGCCCTGCCGGTGGTGGATGAAGACAATCATGCCAATTTTTTAGGGCTGATCTACCGGCGGGATATCATTTCCCATTACAACGACCATATCAAAAAAATCCGGGATCACGAATAATTTACCTGCTTTAAAAATAAGCCCCTGGCCGGAGCGGTATTCCCGGCAAGGGCCCGGTTTCCTGCCCCGAGAATTGTCTGGAACTGGCTTGGCGTGATTTTACCCAACCCGACGTCCACCAAGGTTCCCATGAGATTTCTAACCATGTTTTTTAAGAATCCCGAGGCAGATATTTTAAATAGGATCACATCATTCTTAAAGGGTTCCCCATTTTCAAGGCGGTTCACCCGGGCCAAAAAAACTTCCCGCACAGAGGAAGTTTTGGGACTGCCGGTATTTTCAAAGGATTTAAAGTCATGAACCCCTGTGATCATCTCGCAGCATTGGTTCATCCGGACAAGGTCCAGAGGCTTTTTTACCTGCCACACAAAGGCAGCTCCAATGGCGCAGGGATCGGGACGGTTTAAAATATAATAGTTATATTCCTTGGACCTTGCCTGGTACTGGGCATGGAAATCATCTGGTGCAATTGAACATTCGCGGATCACAATGGCTGGGTTTATCAAAGAATTCACCCCTTTTTTCAATACCAAAGGATCCATTTGTGTGTGTGCGTGGAAATTGGCCACCTGACCCAGGGCATGAACGCCTGCATCCGTGCGTCCCGAGGCGCGAATGTGAATTTTCTGGTTCAGCATGTGGCCAAGGACAGACTCCAGTTCTCCTTGAATCGTTTTTTCCTCTTTTTGTCGCTGCCACCCGGAAAACAAGGTTCCGTCATATTCAACCACCAGTTTATAATTGCGATTCATTTTCTTCCAGGGATTTCATATTTTCCATCATCCGTTCATTTGCCTTTGCAATTTTGCAGGAAAGACCCATGGCAGTTTTGGTGCCCAAAATCTCGGAATAGGTTAGATACAAGTTTTTATAGGCCTGGGCAATGGATCTCTGCATGGTCTGACTTTTTGGGGTCGGAAAAATAAAAGCTGATTTTCCCTTGGTTGTACGGAGAACCAGTTTTTTTTTAACCAGGCTGTCAATAAACCGGGTAATGGTAGAGGGGGTCAGCTGCAGCAGGCGGCTTAACTCCTTGGGACTGATTCCCGGTGTATCAAATACCAGCAACAAAAAAGAGGCATGGGCAGGGGAAAGCTTTAACGGCTTAAATTCAATTTCGGCCAGTTTCAGCAATTGCCGGGAAAATGCATTGGTATTAAAGAATAAACAGGTTTCAAGAAAATTGTGTTCAGGGATTTCCATTTGTATGATGCACTCCTTGTTGTATTGCACATACAAGTATTATTTTTCTTGTTTTATGTCAATCAAATCCCCAAAAAGGTTTTACCGTTCATAAATCATTTACACAGGCCAGGTTCATGGGTATAATATCCCGTTTATTATTATACACAAAAAAAATATCCATAGACAGGACAGGAGCCATAGGGATGAAAGGGTTTAAATTTGCTGGTATTTGCGCTGGTATTAAAAAAAATGGTCATAAAGACCTTGGACTGATATTGTGTGAGAAACCGGCCGCGGCCGCGGCCTTGTTCACCCGAAACAGGGTTGTGGCAGCACCGGTTGTCCTTGGAAAGGAAACCATTAAAAAGGGATTATGCCAGGCAATATTGGTTAACTCGGGAAATGCCAATTGTTTTACCGGAATCCAGGGGCTTGCCGATGCCAGACAAACAGCGGCCCTGGTTGCCAGCACCTTTGAGATCCCCCAGGAACAGGTCATGGTATCTTCCACCGGTGTGATCGGAGCGCCATTGCCCATGGACCGATTTGAATCGGCAATTCCCCTTTTAAGAGAGGAAGTCAGCAAAGGGGTTCTGGAAGATTTTGCCCAGGCCATTCTCACCACCGATACCTGCCAGAAAATAGTCAGCCTTACAGGCCATATTGATACCCCGGAAGGCCCCAAAGAATTCAAGGTGACGGGGGTTGCCAAAGGATCGGGTATGATACGGCCGGACATGGCCACCATGCTGGCCTATGTTTTAACAGACGCCGACATCACGGCCCCAGATCTTCATTCAGCCCTTACGGCTGCCAATGAACGATCCTTTAACCGGATCACCGTGGACGGGGATACCAGCACCAACGATACCCTGCTGTGCCTTGCCAGCGGTGCAGGTGATGCCTGTATCCGGGATGAAGCTGCTTTGAAAGTATTCCAGGATCTTCTGGAAAAGGTCTGCTTTGCCTTGGGGAAAATGATTGTCAAAGACGGGGAGGGAGCCACCAAGGTCATCCAGATAATCGTTAAGGGCGCAAAAACCCAGGAGGATGCATTTAAGGCCGCAGAAGCCATTGCCCATTCCAATCTGGTCAAGACCGCCATTTATGGTCAAGATCCCAATTGGGGACGAATTACGGCAGCGGCAGGCCGATCGGGAGCCTATGTTGACCCGGATAAAATGGACCTGTATTTTGAAGATATCCCTCTGGTGATCAACGGGTGCTGGCTGGGAATAGACGCTGAAAAAAAAGCCGCCCAGGTCATGCGTGCCCCTGAAATCAATCTCACCCTTGATTTGAACCTGGGGGATAAGACAGACAGCTTCCTCTTTTGTGACTTCAGCGAAAACTATGTCCGAATCAATGCAAGTTACAGGTCTTAAAGATGCGGCTGCAAAAATTTCTGGCCCATGCGGGTCTCTGCTCCAGACGAAAGGCGGAAATCTATATTCTGGAAGGTCGGATAAGGGTGAATGACCTGATTGTCAAAACCCTCGGCACCCAGGTAGATCCTGAACAGGACACGATTGTTTTTGACAACAAGCAGGTGGACCCGCCCAAGGCCTCTGCAGCCTACACCTATATTGCCGTGAACAAACCTGCCGGGGTTATCACTACCTGCTCCCAGAAAAAGGCCAGGATCATCCTGGATCTGGTAAAGATTGAAAAAAGGGTGTATCCCATCGGCCGTCTGGACAAGGAGTCTGTGGGACTTGTCCTGCTTACCGATGACGGGCAGCTCCATAACCGGCTCTCCCACCCCTCCCATAACCATGAAAAAGAGTATCTGGTAAAAACCGTTTCTTTCATATCGGATGCGGCGTTAACGGCCATGGCAGACGGAATGGTGATCCAAGGGGTTAAAACCAGAAGGGCCAGGGTAAACCGCATTTCTGACACTGAATTCAAGATTATCCTGAAACAGGGCCGGAACCGGCAAATCAGAAAAATGGTGGATCAGACCCAAAATCGGGTCCAGTCCCTCCAGAGAATCCGAATGGCAAATATCACCCTTGGTCATTTAAAAGAAGGGGAATGGCGGTTTCTGACCCCCCAGGAAATAAAAATCCTAACCCAGTGACTGGATGCCGATGCTCTTTCGGATTTTGTCCAGAAAGGGGATTGAAAATTGTCGGGCCTTGACGGCTCCGGCCTTGAGTATGGCCTCAATATCGCCGGGGTTCTGGATCAGTTCATCATATCGGGTTCTTGGCTCTATTAATACGGCATTGATCATTTCGAACAATTCTTGTTTCATGGTTCCCCAGGCAATGCCCCGGGCGTAGCGTTCTGCCATGGTGCAAGTTTCCGATTCGCTGGCAAAGGCCTTGTAAATGGAGAAAAGGGTACAGGTGGCTGGATCTTTGGGCTCGTCCGGTCCCAGGGAATTGGTGGCAATTTTCATGACCATTTTTCGAAGCCGTTCCTGGGTATCAAACAAGGGAATAAAATTGTTATAGCTTTTGCTCATTTTTCTGCCGTCAAGACCTGCCAGAACAGCCGATGATTCATCCACCACAACTTCGGGCAGGATGAACAATTTTTTATATTGGTGGTTAAAGCGGGCCGCAATATCCCGGGTCATCTCCAGGTGCTGAACCTGATCTTTGCCCACAGGCACCTTCCTGGCATTAAACATGAGAATATCGGCCGCCATGAGAATCGGGTATGAAAACAGGCCCATGGTGATCCCCTTGTCCGGATCTGCATTCTTGTCTGATTCATTTTCCTGGACAGCGCCTTTATAGGCATGGGCTCGGTTCATTAGTCCCTTGGCAGTCAGACAGGTTAAAATCCATGTCAATTCCGGAATTTCAGGAATATCCGACTGGCGGTAAAAAACACAGTTTTCATAATCCAATCCCAGGGCAATCCAGGCGGCTGCAATTTCAAGGGCAGACTGCCGACGTTTTTTCGGATCATGGTTTTTGATCAGCGAATGGTAATCGGCTAAAAAATAATAGGAGGTCAGATCCGGATTCTTGCTGGATTCAACTGCAGGACGAATGGCGCCCACATAATTCCCAAGATGGGGGGTGCCGCTGGTGGTAATACCGGTTAAAAAATCTGCGTTTTTCATTTGTCTTCCTAAAAAAGTATTGGGGTAATGGACAAGGGGAGTATCAAAAACCTTTGGTTTAATCAATCAGTTTGTTTTCCCGGGCGTATTGGGTGGCAAATTTAATTTCCTTTTTGGGGGTTTCGAGCTTGTTGTCCAGTTTTTCATTGAGAATCAGGTTTAAAATTTTGGTATACACAGGCCCTGGCTTAATCCCGATTTTCAGCAGATCCTTTCCGCTGATGAGGGGCTTGATATACCGGTAGCGGGTATAAAAATTGGAGATGGCTTTTCTGACCGCTTCATTTTTTGTCAATGCCATCATATACAGGATGAACTCTGTTTTAAAAGGAATCAGGCCCCAATACAATTCCTGGCGGGTGAGGGGATAGGCGGTTTCGATGAGTGCCAATCGGTTTTCCGCTTTATACCGCTTCTCAAGCAAAAGACTTCTTTCTCTTACCGGCACCATGAGACGGTCACAGATTTGTTCGCAGACCAGATGGGAGCATCTGTTAAAAAGTGCCATAAAATAAACGGCCCACCTTGGATACTCCTCGTCTATGTAAAGCAGATCATGCCAGGTCAATGCTTTTTTCACGGACTCAAACAACAGATAGGTTGTGGGCGTAATCATCAACTGGCTGTGAAGGACCTTTTCCAGCCCGTAGGATTCCATGGTGTGAATGGCGGGAATGGGGTTTTCTTCTCCAAAGATCTGTTTGAGTTCCGACAAAACCCGCAGACCGCTCAAATTCTTGAAACAATCTATTTTTACGGCATTTTTAATCAGAGTAGCCGTGACTTTTCCAATATTGAATCCAAATCTGTTTGCAAATTTGATGGCCCTAAATATCCGGGTGGGGTCTTCCACAAAACTTAAATTGTGGATGGTTCGGATGGTTTTATCCTTCAAATCCCGGGTGGCCCCAAAATAGTCAATCAAGGTGCCAAAATTATCCGGGTCCAGTGAAAGGGCCAGGGTGTTGATGGTAAAATCCCGTCGGGCCAGATCCTTTTTAATGGAACTGTTTTCAACAATGGGAAGGGCTGCCGGCGTATCATAATATTCAAGGCGGGCCGAGGCCACATCCACCTTGAAATTGTCTGGAAAAACAATCACGGCAGTCCCGAATTTTTTATGGGTATTGACACGGCATCCATGTTGGTTTGCATAAAATTTAGCAAATGCGATGCCGTCGCCTTCCACCACAATATCAATATCTTCAATCCCACGGTCCAGTAAAAGATCCCGGACAAATCCCCCTACAACATAAAGACTGACCCCAAGTTCCTTTCCAGCATTGCTGATACTCTTCAATAATTTTTTTGTCTGGACCGCCAATCGGTTTTCAAGGATATTGCCGATATGACGTTTTTTAACATGTTCTGTCTGGGAAACTTGACTTTCCGTGTGGGTGACTTCCCAATTATGCTGTACAAGGTAATTGAGCAAATCCGTCCGGGTAATAACCCCTTTTATGTGATTGTCGTCGATGACCGGTATAATCCGCTGCTTGCCTTCGATGATTTTTAATTCAATCTCGGCCACATCTGCATCGGATGAAACAAAATGGGTCTCAGAATTCATATATTCACAAACCGGTTGCCCGGAGAGTTTATGAAACAGCAGTTTTTCGACCACCTGCCGGGTAATATATCCTTCATAGGAGTTAGTGGTTTTATCGACCACCAAAAGGCTATTCACATTATACCGGGTCATGATTTTTCCGGCATCCTTACAGGTTTCATAGGGGTCTATGGTTATGGCGGGAGAGGACATCAAACTTTTTGCCACCTGGACGCTCTTGACTTCCTGCTTTAATTTGTCCAGCAGCATCATTTCCACCTGGGGCAGGGTCTGGTTGTCAATCTTGGCCGATGCGGCATAGGCATGTCCGCCCCCACCGAATTCGGACATAATCCTTCCCACATCCACCTCGGGAATTCTGTTTCTGGCAATGATATTGATTTTGGTCCCCATAAGGACAATGGCAAAAAAGATATCCAGATTTTCCATTCTGACAATTTTCTGTACAATGGAAGCCAGATCTTCAATATAGGAAGGAGAGGAAATGGTTGAAATATTCACATCAAGCCCGTTTATTCTGTGAACGGTCATTTCATTGAGCAATTCATTGAGCCAGGTCACCTGTTCGGCTTTAATCTCCTTGACCACAAGACTGGCTATGGTGTTCAGACTGGCACCGCAGGCCAGTAAAAAACCTGCCTGGATAAAATCTGCCGGGGTTGTGGACGAAAAGGTAAAAAGCCCTGTGTCTTCATAGATACCCAGGGCCATAACCGTTGCCTCTTCAGGTGTCAGCGGTATCTGCTGTTTTTGTATAATTTCACTCAATATGGTGGTGGTGGCACCATATTCTTTTGAAATATCCACATCTCCCCTGATATCCCCGGGCATGGGGGGGTGATGGTCGTATATTTCTATACGAATGCCTTTTTTCTCCAATAATTCGGAGATACCGGTCAGTCTGCTCGCCTGGCGGGTATCCACAAGAATCAGGGTGGTGGTGTCTGAAAAATCAATCAAAGCCGGGTTTGCCATGTTGAACAGATAGCTCATTGAACTGATAAAAAAATCCCTCAGGCTCTTTTCCTGGGATCCCGGAAAAATAATAACGGCATCGGGGTAAAGCTTTTGGGCAGCCAGCATGGCGCCAATGGCATCAAAATCCGCATTCACATGACTGGTGATAATGGTTTTGGCCAGAATTGTCTTGTTTGTTTTCCTCAAAAACCCGCTCCTGTTAAAATCAAATATTGAAATTTATATAGTATATCTGTTTGGATTTTACAAATGTTGTGATTCTGGTATACTCGGTTTTGTGGTATCTATCGTGTTGAAAATAAGTATTGGAACCTTAAAAAAGGATATGCCATGGCCGTCGTATTTGAGTGGAAAGGAAAAAATCCCAAAGGAAACACCGTAAAAGGAGAGATGGAGGCTGAAAGCGCGGATCAGGTCCGGTTAAGCCTCCAGAGAAGAAAGATTACACCCACAAAGGTCAAAAAGAAACCCAAAGACCTGTTTGAAAACATAAAGTTTCTCCAGCCCAAGGTCAATGACAGCGATGTCATCATATTTGCCAGACAATTCTCCACCATGATAGATGCGGGTTTGCCCCTGCTCCAATGCCTGGATATTTTACAGTCCCAGCAGGAGAATCCCACCTTTAAAAAAAATCTGAAAAAAATCAAGGAATCGGTTGAATCGGGTGAAACCTTTGCCGATGCCCTGAAAAAATTTCCCAAAGTATTCAATGAATTGTTTGTCAATATGATTGCAGCAGGTGAGGCCGGCGGTATATTGGATGTCATCCTGGGCCGTTTGTCCGCCTACATGGAAAAAATGGCCAAACTCAAAAAACAGGTCAAGGGAGCCATGACCTATCCTGCCATTACCCTTGCTGTGGCAGTGATTGTAGTGGCCATCATCCTGGTATTTGTTATTCCGGTATTTGAAGAAATGTTTGCAAGCATGGGCTCTTCATTGCCGGCAATGACCCAGATGGTAGTGGCCATGAGTAATTTTGTGATTGGCAATATCCTTTATATTGTGATCGGCCTGTTTGGAACCCTTTTTCTGCTCAAGCGAACCTATGCCACAGCAAAAGGCAGGATTTTCATGGATCGTCTTTTTTTACGATTGCCCGTCATTGGTATTTTAATCCGAAAAGTGGCTGTGGCCAAGTTTACCCGGACTTCCAGCACCATGATTTCCAGCGGGGTGTCCATTCTGGAAGCCCTGGATATTGTGGCCAAAACATCGGGGAATAAAATTGTGGAATTTGCCATAAATGACGTTAAGACAGGTATTTCAGAAGGCCGGTCCATGGCAGACCCCCTCCTTGAAAGCGGAGTGTTTCCCTCCATGGTATGCTCTATGATCGCCGTGGGAGAGTCCACCGGCGCCCTGGACACCATGCTTGAAAAAATAGCGGATTTCTATGATGATGAGGTGGACCAGTCCGTTAAAAACCTGACCGATATGATAGAACCCTTTATGCTGGTTTTCCTGGGGGTTGTCGTGGGGGGGCTTGTCATTGCCATGTACCTTCCCATTTTCTCCATGGCGGCTGCCATTGGATAACCACCGTGTCACAACAGATTCGTTCCAGCAAAATTTAGACCTTTATGCCCAGATAAAATGGATTATCTTGGCAAGGGTTGTCTTTGCCATTGTGCTGATATTCTCCAGCCTGTTTTTTTCAACGGAAGATAACCTTTCCATCCTGTCCCAGCCGTTTTTATCCCTGTACAACGTCGCAGCAGCCATACTCATTATGTCCATCCTGTACATCTGCTGGCTGAATCGAAAAAAAGGACTGCTTGCCCTGGCCTATTTTCAAACCATGGTGGACACTGTTCTGGTGACAGGCATTATCTTTGTCACCGGCAGTTTTGACAGTATCTTCACCTTTTTGTACCTATTGGTCATCATCTATGCCTCCATGCTCCTGCTGCAGAAAGGGGGGTTTGTCATGGCCACGCTTTCAAGCCTTCAGTACGGCCTGTTAATCGAGTTGGAGTATTACCGGGTGATTCCGCCATTCATGGGACACTATCCGATTTCCATAAACCTGGATGAAACCCAGATCATATACCGGATTGCTATCACCATTGCCGCCTGCTTTGCCGTGGCAATTCTTTCGGGCATCCTCTCCCTCCAGCTTAAAAATGTCAGGCAGGATTTGAAAATAACCCAGGAACACCTCAAGCGGGTGGAAAAAATGGCGGCCATGGATGAAATGATATCCGGCATTGCCCACGAAATAAAAAACCCCCTGGCATCCTTGTCCGGGTCCATTCAATTGCTCAAGGAAGAGACCCAGTCCGGATCCTATGAAGACAAACTCATGCAGATCATTTTAAGGGAAACAGAGCGCCTTAAACAGATTACCTATGATATTATGCTTTTTGCAAAACCCAGCAAAACAAATGCCAGCCAGGTGGACATGACCCAGGCCATTGAGGATGTGGTGGCCCTGTTTTTAAACACACTGGAATGGAAAACGCGAATCCAGGTTTTCACAAGGCTTGAAAAAAACATTTTTGTCACCATTGACCCGGTTCATTTAAAACAGATCTTGTGGAACCTTGTCAAAAATGCAGCTGAAGCCATTGAAGGAACCGGAAAAATCATCATTGGCCTGAAATCACAGAGAAACAAACAGATTTATCTGACCATTCGGGATTCCGGTGTGGGGATTGATCCAAAAACCGCCAAACATATTTTTGATCCATTCTTTACCACGAAAGCCGAAGGAACAGGCCTGGGGCTTCCCATTATTCACCGCATCATTGACACCTATGAGGGGATGATTGATTTTGAATCAATTCCCGGCCGTGGAACCGTTTTTACCCTTGTTTTTAAAAATACAACACCCTCCAATGGCCAAACACCAAAATTCGGGCACACAACAAAATCTTGACAATTCAGGGCAAATCAGGATATTTAATTATGTTTTGGTGCCTATATTTTTAATACCGGGTCATTGAACAGGTAAAAGTGTCCGGGTATTAAATAATAATAAATTATATGAAAGTATTGAATCCATGGATAAAATCAGCAAGCTGTTGCAGGTTCGAAAAGAAAAGATAAATGAGCTAAGGGAAAGCGGTGTTCGGCTTTACCCCAATGATTTCAGGCCCTCATGCTCCGTATCGGAGCTAAAAAAAGTTGCCGTGGAAGAACCAGACACCCTTGGAGAAAATGGCAGACAATTTAGTGTGGCCGGCAGAATGATGGCCATTAATAAAATGGGAAAATCATCCTTTATCCGGTTTAAGGACGGGGCGGACCAAATGCAGGTCTATCTCCAGAAGGAGAAGGTCGGAGATGAGACCTATGCCATGTTTAAAAAACTGGATATTGGAGATTTCATCGGGGTTACAGGGCCTTTGTTCTTGACACGAACTGGAGAATGGACGCTGCTTGCAGATCACTTCATGCTTTTGTCCAAGGCAGTAAGGCCTCTTCCTGAAAAATTCCATGGCATCAAAGATCCTGAAAAAAGATATCGGCAACGCTATCTGGATCTGATTATGAATGAAAAATCGCGGGATATCTTCCAGAAACGAAGCCAGATTGTGGCAGCCATGCGCAGATTCTTTGAAGAAAAGAATTTCATGGAAGTCGAGACCCCCATGATGCAGCCTTTACCCGGAGGAGCCGAAGCCACCCCCTTTAAAACCTGGCACAATGCATTGGGTATGGAACTCTTCCTGCGGATTGCCCCGGAATTATACCTTAAACGCCTGGTGGTGGGTGGATTTGAACGTGTATTTGAAATCAATCGAAATTTTCGGAATGAAGGGGTTTCCACCCGGCATAATCCTGAATTTACCATGGTGGAATTCTACCAGGCCTATGCCAACTATGAAGACCTGATGGACATGACCGAAGAGATGTTTGAATCCATTGTTCAGCAGATTCATCAGACATCCAAAATTGAATACCAGGGCCTTTCCATTGATTTTTCAAAGGGATGGAAACGGATTCCAATGATCGAATCCCTTTCAACCATCGGCGGCCTTGATCCGGCCCTTCTCAATGATACCCCGGCCCTCTTAAAATTTGCAGAAGATAATAAAATTCAGATTTCAAAAAAAGACCGGCCAGGAAAGATTTTAACCAAACTTTTTGACAGCCTGGTGGAACCCAAATTGCTCCAGCCCACCTTCATCACGGGATATCCGGTGGAAGTATCGCCCCTTTCCCGAATGAGCGACACGGACCCTGAACTGACCGACCGGTTTGAACTCTTTATTGCGGGCAAGGAGATCGCCAATGGTTTTTCTGAAATAAATGACCCGGAAGACCAGTACAACCGATTCATGATGCAGGTCAGCCAGCGGGATGAAGGAAATCCGGAAGCCCATATCATGGATTCGGAATATGTTGAGGCCCTGGAATACGGAATGCCTCCCACAGCAGGGGAGGGCATCGGCATAGACCGGCTGGTCATGTTGCTGACAGATTCAGCCTCCATCCGTGAGGTGATCCTTTTCCCCCACATGAAACAAAGCATTTAGATTTAAATGACTGTTGAATTTTTTATAGCCGGCAAATACCTGAGAGCCAAAAGGAAAGAGGGTTTTATCTCTTTGATCACCTTTCTTTCCGTAGCCGGCGTCATGGTGGGGGTGATGGCACTTGTAATTGTAATTGCCGTTATGAGTGGTGCTGAAACCCAATTCAGACAGAGAATTCTGGGCCTTGAACCCCATATTCTGGTCATGAATTTTAAGGGCAGCTATGGCGACTATGGTCCCATGCTGGCATCCTTGGAAAAGAATCCCCACATTAAAGTGGCATCCCCTATCCTTTTCGGCCAGGCCATGATCCGGACAAATCTATCTTTTTCCGGCGTGATGGTCAGGGGAATTATTCCGGAAAACGGATCTGCCCTTGTTAAGGACTTTACCAAAGGACAGCTTGAAACTGCACTGGGGAAAAGCGCTGAAAACAACGATTTGCCCGGAATTATCCTGGGAAAGGAACTGGCGAACTCCGTGGGGGTGATCAAAGGAGATAAGATCATCCTGATGTCCTCCAAAAGCTTTATATCCCCCATTGGCCAAATTCCGTCCATGAAACGGTTTGTGGTACAGGGGACCTTTGAATCCGGTATGGCGGAATATGACAGCATCCTGGCCTATGTCCATTTAGACCAGGCCCAGCAGCTGATTTCGGCTAAGGATAAAATTTCGGCCATCGGCATTTGGGTGGACGATGTCTTTAAGGTAAAGCAGATACAGAAAGACTATTTTGGTTTTATTGAATATCCTTTTTATATCCGGGACTGGATGGATATCAATCAAAGTCTTTTTTCAGCATTGAAGCTCGAAAAGACAGCCATGTTCATCATTTTAACCCTGATTATACTAGTGGCAGCCTTTAACATTGCCAGTGCATTGATCATGATGGTCATGGAAAAGACAAAGGATATTGCCGTTCTCAAGGCCATGGGCGCAACCCATACCATGATCCGGCGTATCTTTATCATCAAGGGAATGATCATCGGTTTTCTGGGTACGCTCATGGGGACCGTCTCCGGTGTGGTTGTCTGTTTCTTTTTAAAAAAATACGATTTTATCAAACTGCCCGATGCCTATCCTTTCTCGACACTTCCGATTCAGCTGGAGTATATGGATGTACTGATCATTTCAGTCAGTGCCATTCTTATCTGCTTTATATCCACCTTGTATCCTTCTTACAAGGCATCCAAAATGGATCCGGTAGAGGCCATTCGCTATGGATAATACCAATACCCCTTTTATCAGCCTCGAAGCTGTCAGCAAACAATTTACCAGCAGAACCGCCGTCATTGAGATTCTGAGCGAAACCGATTTTCAGATCCGCAAAGGTGAAACCATTGCGGTGGTCGGATCCTCGGGTATCGGAAAATCAACCTTGCTGAACATCATCGGGACCCTTGACAAGCCGGCCTCGGGAAGACTGCTCTACCAGGGTCAGGATTTGTTTGCCCTTAACGATGAACGCCTGGCCCGTTTTCGAAATTCGCAAATTGGATTTGTATTCCAATTTCACTATCTGCTTCAAGGGTTTACCGCAATTGAAAATGTCATGATTCCAGGCTTAATTGCGGGGAAAGGTAAAAAAACTATTGAAAAAGATGCCGCAAATATGCTTGAAAGAGTAGGGCTCGATTTGCGCAAAACCTTCCGGGTTGAGGACCTGTCCGGTGGAGAACAGCAGCGGGTGGCAATTGCAAGGGCTCTTGTCATGAAGCCTGATTTGCTTTTGGCCGATGAACCCACAGGTAACCTGGATCAAAAAAACAGCGAGAGTGTTCACACTTTATTAAATGATTTGAACAAAGAGTTTAATATGACGGTTGTTGTTGTAACGCACAATAACAAACTTGCAGAAATGATGGATAGAAAGGTGACCCTTCGTCAAGGCAAAATAGTAGCAGCCTGAACTTTAGGAAACAACTTTGGGAAACAACTTTGGGAAAAGACTTATGAAAAATAAACGAATGAAAAGAGCGTTGAAACTGGCATGTGTTGTTTATCTAATGTTAATCGGCACTTTATCAGCAGAGCCACAGGTAAATGTTGCTGTTTTTCCTTTTTCGATTCAAGCCGAACAGGGCATTGACCAGGCCCGTGATCGTATAAAGGAAACACTGCCTTTGATGCTCAAGGAAAAGCTTGAAAAGGATGGTGTCAAAGTTGTTTTTGTAAAGGATTCTTCTGATAAGGAAGCCTGGGACTATTCAAAATTTCGGCAGGAAGGTATCAAGCTTGGGGTTGATAAAATTATTACGGGAAATATTTTTATTGCAGGACAGAGGATCAGTATTGATGCCCAAATGCACAATATTTATGAAAAACAATCCCCATTGACCTTTTTTTCCCAGGCAAAAAGTATTGAAACCCTTTATTCGGCAGTAACAGAGCTTGGAAAAGACATCATAGGTGAACTTTATCAAAAAAAACTTATCTCCAATATTGTGGTTGTTGGAAACAAAAGAGTTGAAGCGGATGCTATTTCCCGGGTGGTTACTTCCAAGCCCGGAGACATCATTAACCCCGAAACCCTGTCCACGGATCTTGCACTCATTTATAAAATGGGTTTTTTTGACAATGTGGTTGTAAAAAAGAATAAACTGGACCGCGGGGTTGAGATCGTTTTTGAGGTCACGGAAAAACCAAGTGTTCGAAATATTAAATTTAAGGACAACAGCGTATACAAGGACGAAGAATTATTTGCTGTGGTGGACACCTCCACCGGGTCTATCTTAAATATTTACAAGATAAACAATGATGTGGAAAAAATCAAACGCCTGTATACGGAAAAAAATTATCACAATTGCACCATCGCATATGAAATAAAATCACTTGAGAACGACCAGGCCGACATTGTATTCGCCATTACCGAAGGTGATAAAATAAAAATTGAAACCATTTCATTTGAAGGCAATCAACATTTTAAAAATAAAGAGCTCCTAAAGGTTATGGAAACCTCGGAAAAAGGGTTCTGGTCCTTTCTCACATCCTCCGGGGAGCTGGATGAAACCAAGCTGGACAATGATGTGATCCGTATTGAATCCCTTTATAAAAACAATGGTTTCATTGATGTTAAAGTGTCGGACGCCCAGATCGACCTGGGGGATGAAAGCATCGCCATCAGCTTCAAGATTGAAGAAGGAAATCAATATAAGACAGGCATCGTCGACATAACCGGCGACATTCTGACCACCAGGGAAGAATTGCTGGAGATGATGGCATCAAAGGAATCGGATCTCTACAACCGGGAACTGATCCGAAAGGATATGCTGACCCTTACAGACCTGTACTCAAACCAGGGCTATGCCAATGTGAATATTGCACCCTTGATTACCAAAGATGAGGAAACTAAAAGTGTAAACCTTTCCTTTAAAATAGCCAAAGGAGAACTGGTCTATTTCAACCGGATAATTATAACGGGTAATTCCAAGACCCGTGACAAGGTCATTCGACGGGAAATGGCCGTTAAAGAGCAGGGGCTTTTCAGTATGACCGGTATCCAGCGAAGCCACCGGAACCTGGGGGTAAATGATTTCTTCCAGACCGTTGATATCAAACCGGTCATGACGGACCAGCCAAACCAGCGTAACCTGGAAGTCAATGTTACGGAAAAGGCCACGGGTAATTTTACGTTTGGTGGTGGTTTCAGCAGTGATGATGGTCCCTATGGTCAGGTTTCCCTGGAAGAGAGAAATCTGTTCGGCAGAGGCCAGAACCTGAAAGTTCTGACTAAAATATCCAGTGAAACAGCCCTTTACAACATAAGCTTTACCGAGCCCTGGCTATTTGATATGCCGGTCTCAGCCGGAACAGACCTCTACCGGTTTGAAAAGGAATACGATTATTATGACAGGGATGCCTTCGGATTAACCCTTAGGGCCGGATACCGACAATTGTGGGACTACACGGCCATCGGACTGGAATATAATATTGAAGATTTTGAGATCTATGATGTTCAGACGGCCAGCACAAACGTCACCCCGGGACAATTCTTAACTTCCAGTCTCAAGCCTTATATCAGCTATGATTCACGGAATCATTATTTCCTTCCCACGGAAGGTGCCCTCCATAAATTTTCAGTCCAGTATGCCGGAGAATTTTTAGGCGGCGAGATTGATTTTACCAAATACCGATTGGAGTCAGGAATATTTTTCCCTCTTTTCTGGAAATTTACCGGTGCGCTCCACGCAAAAGGCGGGTATCTTGACGACCGGACAGAAGGCTCAATCGACATTGACTGGGAACGATTTTACCTGGGCGGCATTAATTCCATCCGGGGGTTTGATAATACCGATATTAATGCCCAAAAGCCAGGGGAGGCATTTCTCAGGGGAGGGGAAAAATTTGTTCAGTTTAATGCTGAATTGATTTTTCCCATTGAAGCAGAGATGGGGGTAATGGGGGTTTTGTTTTATGACCGGGGGGATGTGTACACCACCAGCCAGAATATCGATATTACCGACCAGTTTTCCAGTGCAGGTTTTGAGCTTCGCTGGAATTCTCCCATGGGACCCATCCGTCTGGCCTATGGGTTTGTTTTAGATGGAAAGCAGATGAAAGAAACAGGGGACGGACAATTTGATTTTTCCATTGGTGCATTTTTCTAATTATATTTTTTTTGGAGGTAACGATGAAACAAATTTTAATGGCATTTATAACACTGACCTTTATTCTTGGTTTTTCGCCGGTATTTGGTGCAGATGTGGCCAAGATCGGAGTAGTGGATTTTGAAAAAATTCTTAAGGAATCCAGTGCCGGCAAGCTCACCCAGAAAGAGCTGAACCAAAAAGGAGAGGAATACAAACTTAAATTAAACACTGAAAAAAATTCTTTGGATGCCCTATCCAAGGCTTTTGAACGGGAAGCCCTTGTGCTCAGCCCCGAGAAAAAAATAGAAAAGGAACGGGAGTTCAGGCTGCGGATAAACGATTTTAAAAAGATGCAGGAAGATTATACCAAAGAGTTAAGACGTCTTGAGATCGAAATGATCAACCAGATGCAAAAAGATGTTTTTGAAATTGCCAATGCAATGGGTAAAGATGAAGGTTTTTTATTGATCGTCGAAAAAAAGACTGCCGGCGTGATCTATATGCCGTCCAATGTGAACATTACCGATAAACTGATTGTCAAATACAATGCCAAGGCTGCTAAAAAGAAGTAATTTAAAAAAACAATGCCAATGAAATTTAGTATCAGTGAAATTATAGAAATCATCCAGGCAAAGGCAGACGGGGATCTTGGGTTTGAAATCAGGGGACTTGCGTCCTTTGATGATGCCGGACCCTATGATCTGACCTTTGCCTGTGACCTTCGATATCTGTCCCGGCTTGAACAGACGGGGGCAGGGGCTGTCCTGGTGCCGGAATCATTCCCCTCCGATAATAAAGTTGCAGCAAATTGCATTCTATTGAGAACCCCAAACCCGAAATTGTCATTTTTCGAACTGGTAAAATTTTTTTATCCAGGAAAGCCCCTTGTACCCCATATCCATAAATCCGCCGTCATCGGCAATAACAGCCTGCCGGGTCAGGGGATAAGGATAGAGGCCAATGTGGTGATCGGTGACAATGTGACCCTGGGCAATTATGTGCACATCATGGCCAATACCTATATCGCCGATGACTGCTTTCTGGGGGATCATACCATCATCAAACCCAATGTGACCCTGATGGAGGGATCAGACCTTGGACACCATGTGATCGTTCATTCCGGCTCTGTTATCGGATCGGACGGCTATGGATTTACCCAGACTGGAGGTACCCATGAAAAACTTGTCCATACCGGCCATGTAAAAATCGGCAATCATGTGGAGATCGGTGCCTGCAACACCATCGACCGAGGGACATTGGGAGTCACCAGCATCGGAAACGGGGTAAAGACGGATAATCTTGTCCACATCGCCCATAATGTTAAAATCGGTGACAATACCCTGGTGGTGGCCCAGGTGGGAATTGCCGGCAGCACCTGTATTGGAAAAAATGTTATCCTTGCAGGAAAAGCAGGGATTTCAGGTCATCTGACCATAGGGGATAGCGTTATCGTTGGCCCCAGTGCCGGGGTCACTTCAGATGTGCCCGAAAACCAGATTGTTTCAGGTCTTCCCCACATGCCCCATAAAACCTGGTTAAAAGTCGTTAATATTATTTCCCGGCTTCCGGAAATGAGAAAAAAAATATTCTCCTTTGAAAAAAGATTAAAAGATTTGGAAACCAAATCAGAAAAGATGGAGTAACCATGATCCACCCAACCGCAATCATAGATTCTTCCGCACAAATTGATACCAATGTCACCATAGGCCCCTATGCCATCGTAAAAGCCGATGTGTGTATCGGTTCTGGTACCACCATCGGTCCCTATACCACCATTGAAGAAGATGTCACCATAGGACCGGACTGCCAGATTTTTCAATATGCCTCGGTTGGCGGGGCTCCCCAGGATTTAAAATTTCATGGTGAGAAGACCTATCTGACCATCGGACGCGGCTCTATCATCCGGGAATTTGTCACCATAAACAAGGGAACCGAATTTGGCGGCGGCATCACCGAAGTGGGGGAAGACAACTATTTAATGGCCTATACCCATATCGCCCATGACTGCAAAACCGGCAAAGGGGTTATCCTGGCCAATAATTCCACCCTTGCAGGACACATAGAGATCGGAGATTATGCCACCATTGGCGGCCTTGTGGCCATCCATCAATTTGTTCAGATAGGGGATTATGCCTATATCGGCGGCAAATCTGCCGTTGTTAAGGATATCCCTCCCTATGTCATTGCAGCCGGTGATCGCGCCTCCCTCCATGGCCTCAACAATGTGGGACTAAAGCGCCACAAATTTCAGAAAAACACCCTCCAGCAACTGAAAAAAGCCTATAGAATCTTTTTTAGAATCGGCCTGACCGTTAAGCAGGCTTCGGAACGGGTGAAGGCAGAAGTTGAACCCATACCGGAAGTAAAAAATTTTACACGATTTATCCTTGAATCCAACAGGGGCGTTACCAGGTAGGTTATGAAAATCGGATTAATCGCCGGCGGCGGTCAGTTTCCCATGCTTTTTACCCAAAAAGCAGTTCAGAAAGGATACGAAGTGGTGGCGGTTGGGTTTAATTCAGAAACCGAAGAAACCCTTGTCGACCATGTGACCCATTTTAAATGGCTCTACCTGGGCCAGGTATCCAAGCTGGTCAAATATTTTAAAACCCATGGTGTCTCCCAGGCAGTCATGCTGGGAAGCATTTCAAAAACCAATATTTTCAAGGATATCCGACCGGATTTAAAAGCCCTGGCCTTTATTGCCAGAAACGGCCGGACCCATGATGACTCCATTCTTTCTTCTTTTGCCACTCTCTTGTCAAAAGAAGGGATTGAGATCAAACCCTCCACCTTTCTTTTGCCGGAACTGATCAGTACAAAGGGGTGCTGGACAAAACGTGCACCCGATAAGGCTGAGAAAAAAGATATTTACCAGGGATGGAGACTTGCCAAGGGAATCGGCCGTCTGGATATTGGACAATGTGTTGTGATCTCCAATGGGACAATTTTGGCTGTTGAAGCCATTGACGGCACGGATGCCACCATCCGGAGGGGGGCCGGCCTTGCCGCAGGTGCCGGGGCTGTTGTTGTTAAACTTTCCAAACCCGGACAGGATTTAAGATTTGATCTGCCGTCTTCGGGCTGCGGCACCATCCGGACCATGGCCGAATCCGGCGCCACGGTTCTGGTTCTTGAGGCAAATACATCCATTGCCTTTGATCGAGAAGAAATGATCCGCCTTGCCGATGGATATGGGATTTGCATTGTTGCAATGACCGATGAAGACATCAAATGACACACACTGATCCCCCCCCTAAGATAATGGTTCTGACAGGAGAGCCCTCGGGAGATTTCCACGCAGGGTCTCTTATCAAGGCCATGCGGCGGATACGTCCTGACCTGAGAATTTCAGGTATTGGCGGTCCCTGCATGGAGGCCCAGCAGGTCGATATCTTTTTTCCCATTGAAAAACTATCCGCCATGGGGATTTCCGAGGTTATTTTCCAATTCCGGCATATCAAACACGCCTTTGACACATTCAAATCCCGGTTGAAGCGCCATCGACCAGACTTGATCATTCTCATTGATTACCCCGGCTTCAACCTCAAGGCGGCGCAATACGCAAAACAAAAATTTAATATCCCCATACTCTATTATATCACCCCCAAGGTATGGGCGTGGAAAAAATCCCGGCTTAAATTGATAAAACAATACGTAGACCATGCTGCCCTGATCTTTCCCTTTGAAGAAAAATTATACAAAAAGGCCGATATACCGTCCACTTACGTGGGAAACCCTTTGATGGATGATTACCCTGATCCCTTTGCCAAACCGTTTTTTAAGGGATCTGTTTTAGATTCTACCCCGGGATCAGGCCAGGAAATTATCAAAGGACCGGTTATTGGTCTGCTCCCGGGATCCAGGAAAGCTGAAATTACAAACCTGCTTCCGACCCTGCTTAAAACCGCCGTAAAAATCCATGATCACATAAAGAATGCCCGGTTTCTGATTTCAGCAGCATCTGACCTCCACTTAGAACAAATACATCAGATTCTGTCACCTTATCGTCAAACAGGGCTGTTTGAGATCATCCAGGGCAGGCCCATAAAAATTTTCAGGCAATCGGATCTTCTGATTGCGGCTTCCGGAACGGTTACCCTGGAGGCGGCTCTCTGCTGTGTGCCGGCCATTATTGTTTACAAAATGTCCCCCATAAGCTACAAGATTGCCCGGCTCCTTGTAAAGGTCGACTATGCCGGACTTGCCAATCTGATCGCAGGCCGGGAACTGATGCCGGAACTGCTTCAGGAGAAGGCAACCCCTGAACACATAAGCCAAAAGGCATTTTCCATGTTGAATAATCTTGCAAATCATGAAAATCAGCTTCTGATAGTACGAAAACTTCTGGGCAGATCCGGGGCTTCAAAGAGAGCCGCCGGAATCGCCATTGATTTGATCAACAAATCCCTGCACAACAAGAAATTTGACAAACACCCTAAAAAATTATTAGAGTAATTTTATCAATTGATAAATTATTAGAGGAATTGTAATGACGTTTGAAGTTACGCTGCTGGTGATATGCCTTTTTTTATCGGGTTTTTTTTCATCATCGGAAACCGCTCTTTTTTCCATATCAAAAATTAAAGCACTCCATATTTCAAGGGACGGTTCAAAGACCGGTCACTTGATTATGAATATGAAAGCAGACTCCCATAAGCTTTTGACCACAATTCTCATTGGGAACAATCTGGTTAATATCGGAGCATC
>VMSR01000159.1 GCA_013792075.1 Desulfobacula sp. | reverse complement strand
TGCCGGCAACCCCTTTTTAATTGAAATGTCGGACCGGCTCTATTCTCTGACCTTCCGGCTATGGTATTTTAATATGCTCAAAATGGACAATGAAGGATGGAACCTGGAAGTGATGGCCATCAAAGAAGACCTAACCGACCTGGTCGGCCTTTTGCGCACCCAACCCCCCGACCAGGTGGGTAAAGCCCGCAGAGAGCATCTGCTCAAACATTTAAAACGGATCCGGTCCAAATTTTTAGGACTCTCGGGCATGTAAGGGGCCCTTCTTTGCTTGACATAGAGACGGTATCTGCCTATACTTGTCATAACTTTTTAGCTTTGATAATCAAGGATTTTCCCGTGAAAAAACTATTTCTGACCCTCCTGATCGCCATCTTCCTTGTTCCCGGAATCGGATTGACCCAGGAACATGCCGGCATGGTAAAAAATGTTTCCGGCAGCGTTGATATCATGCGGCAAACGAACCTGGTTAAAGCAAAAACAGGGTTGCTCCTTGTAAAAGGAGATGTCCTGACAACCGGAAACAACAGCTACGCAGGAATTATATTTACCGATGGCACCGTGATCACCGTTGGGCCGAAAACCGAATTCAGGATTGACGCTTACGTGTTTGCACCCCAGACAAAAGAGTATGATTTCTCATTTTACCTGGAAAAGGGCTCGGCTGTTTATCATTCCGGAAAAATTAGCAAACTTTCGCCGGAATCCGTAAAATTCTCCACCCCCAAAGCCACTGTGGGAATCCGGGGTACACGTTTTATCATTAAGGTCGATTAGAAGGAGCAGATCATGGTGCGATATTGGATATTTTTTCTAGGATTGATTCTTCTGGGTGGCTGCGGAACAAAACAGACCACTGTCATCCTCCTTCCCCAGGAAGACGGCAAAACCGGGGCAGTTCTCATTGAAAACCAGGCATCTTCCATCCTGCTGGACAAACCCTACACATTTACCTCAGCCGACTCGGTCACCTCAGGTTTTGTGATCCGGGAAGCCGACCCTGAAAAAATCAAAAAAACCTATGAAGCCCTGTTCCAGGCAGAACCCCCCAAGCCGGTTATCTTTGTCCTTTATTTTGAATCTGCTTCCACCCAATTGACACAATCGTCCATGAAACTTCTGCCCCAGATTTCCCAGAGTGCAAAGGACCGGGAACCCTCAGAAATTAGCATTATCGGCCATACGGACACCCAGGGGGATGCGGCGTATAACACCCGCCTATCCCTGGCACGGGCAAGGGAAGCTGCAACCATTCTTACCGGATATGATACCGGCCTGAAAAATATATCTGTCCAGGGGTTTGGAGAATATGATCTGCTGGTTCCAACCGCCGACAATGTACCTGAACCCCGGAACAGGCGGGTTGAAATCATGATTCGGTGAAGCCGCATTGAACAGCCCGCCCATAATCGAATCCCTGTCCAAAACAATGCGCGTTGTCATCCTGGGAGGTGCGGCAGCCATCACCCTGGTCATTGCCCTGGGGGCCTTTAGTGAGACTCCATTCTTAAAACCCCTTGATTTTTTCTTTTATGACCGCTTCATGGCATACACGGCTGTCCACAAAAAAACTCCGGACCGGCCAGACCGGGTCGTTATTGTTGATGTTGATGAAACAAGCCTGTCTGCCGCAGGCCAATGGCCCTGGCCCCGGTATCGGATGGCACGCCTTCTGGCCATACTTGCCCGGGAACATCCCAAAGCCATCGGCCTGGACATTGTTTTCCCGGAACCGGATCAGTCATCCCTGAAAAACATCAGGACCCAGTTTCAAAAAGACTTTAACCTGGCCATTGATTTTACCCGTGTGCCGGCCTCCCTGACCGATAATGACCTCTTTTTTGCCCAGATCCTCAACCAGACCCGGACCGTGGGAGCCCGATATTTTTATTTTGACCACGCAAGCCCTGGGGGTGTCTGCCGGCAATCTATCCATACCATCACAGACCCGGAAAACCTATTGTCCCTGCACACGGCCCAGGGCGTTCTGTGCAATACGTCCTCAATTGAAACCCTTCTTGAGTCCGCCGGTTTTATCAACAACCAATATGACGGGGACGGTCTGCTGCGCCAGACCCCTCTGCTCATCGGATTTCAGAATGAAATTTACCCCCACCTCTCCCTGGCGGTCTTAATGAAAGCCCTTGACCTTACCACGGCTCGGGTTGAAAAGGGAGGTTTTGGCCCGGAAATTATCCTTGGCGACCACCGCATCCCCATCACCCGGGATGGGTTTGTGTCCATTGGATTCAAGGGCCCCTCCCGCACCCATCACTATCTGTCTGCGGTGGATATTTTAAACCAAAACTTTTCGCCCGCTGATATCAGGGATAAAATCGTCCTTGTAGGTTCTTCTGCCGTGGGACTCAATGACATCCATCACACAATTTTTGACCCCTACTTTCCCGGCATTGAAATCTCGGCCGTGATCATGGACAATATTGAGACCGCAGGATTCATCATTCGCCCCGAAAAATCCGCCCTGTTCATATCCCTTGTCTGCGGCATCACGGGAATACTCCTGGCAGCTCTTTTTTTCCGGATTTCCGGCCCCTGGCTTTTATTTTCAGCGACCCTGTCATGGATGGGCCTGGTGCTTGGGGCAAGTCTCCTGTTCTTTTTCCAATGGAACCTGTTTTTGTCACCTGCAGCACCGCTTTTACTGGGGATTCTCTTGTTTTCTTTTTTATCCTTTGCCCGGTTTGCCGATGAAAAGAGGGCTGCCTTTATCTGGTACCAGCAATTGGCAGATGCCCAGCAACTGACCATGGAAGCCATGGTCAGTATGGTGGAGACAAGGGATCCTGAAACCGGGGAACATATTGTAAGAACCCAGCACTATGCAAAGGCCATTGCAGAACAATTAAGAACCAATGGACACTTTCCGGATATCCTGTCGGACAGGTTTATCAAGACCCTGTTTTTGTCCACCCCATTGCACGATATCGGCAAGGTGGGAATTCCGGATAATATTCTTCTCAAACCAGGACAACTCACGGACGAAGAATTTGTTCAGATGAAACTGCATGCCGGCTACGGAGAAACCATCATCCAAAGGGCTTCCGGAAGGGTTACCGGAAGCAGCTATCTGGAAATGGCGGCCCAGATCGCAGGTACCCACCACGAAAAATGGAACGGCCTTGGATATCCCAGGGGACTTTCCCGGGAAGACATACCCCTGGCCGGAAGAATCATGGCCATATCCGATGTTTATGATGCATTGATCAGCAAACGGTGTTACAAGCCGCCCTTTTCCCATGAAAAGGCCATGGCCATTCTCCATGAAGAAAAGGGGAAACTCTTTGACCCGATCATTGTGGATGCCTTTTTTGAGATTGAACCTGCGATCAAACAGATTGCGGCCCAGCTCGAAGACCATGAAACATAGAGGGGCCGCCATCCTTTTTCTTGCCGCCGGACAACTCTATTTTTTGGGCCCCTCCATGGTTGCCTGGACAAATGCCAGGGTGGCTTTGACATCCCGGCTTAAAAGGGTAGTGGACAATGTCTCCTTCCAGTTCTCTTCCCCGAGCGCCCGTTTGATCTGTTTGACCGTGTCTGCCTTCAAGGACTGTTTGATCTGGATAAAGGGTCTGTTGGGGGTATCAATCCACAGGGAAATGATTTGTTTTGCCCGGGGAATAAGATCCTCATCTTCAACCACTTCATCCACGATTGCCATTTCCCTGGCTTTTGTTACATCCACCATCTCACCAAAATACATGACATCCCGAAATTTTTTGTCGCTGTCCAGGCCGAACCGCATGACGGCAGACTGGGCAATGGAAAGGCCCAGTCCGATCTTGATCTCGCTCATCCCCAATTTGATCTTGGGATGATTTTTGACAATCCGATAGTCCGAAGCCATGGCCAGAATAAGCCCCATGGCAGCAGAATGCCCGTTCATGGCGCAGACCACCGGTTTTTTACAGGTAAAAAAATCTATCAGAATATCTTCCTGGTCTGTGAAAAATGAAATCACCTCTTCCGGGGTTTCAAATTTCAAAAACATGGGCAGGCTGAAACCGCTTGAAAAAAAACGGCCCTCACCTGTCAAAATGATCCCTTTTAGTGTGTGGGTTTCATTCACCTCAGTGACGATATCCCCCAGCTGTTTCAACGTTTCCAGGGTAATGGCATTGGTTTTGCCATCGGCCAGCCTTGCAATCACAATATTGTCCTGAATTTCTTTTTTTAGCATGGTTCTTCCTTTTCAAAAAAGGCCGGCAGGCCCTGGATAAGGTGCCGGCCATAAGCAATTACAAGTGTCCGCATCCACCCGTATGGCCGCCACAGGCATGGTCAAGGGTCATTTCAGACAATGCGTTTTGTTCAAACAATCCGATATTTTCTTGAATCGTACCGCTTAACGTTTTATAAACACTGATGCCCATTTCATTCAATTTATTGATGGCTCCTGCACCGATACCGCCAACAACAATGGCATCAACCCGCTTTCCGTTTAAGGCTTTGAGCGGATTACACATGCCGTGCACATGGCCCAGGTCCTGATTGTTGATGGTGTGCGTTGTTTTGTCCGTTGTATCAAAAACAACAAAAACCGGGGCCGAACCAAAATGGCCGAAAATTTCACTCTCCAGACCATTATCTGATTCAACCGGAAAACATATTTTCATTTTTTACACTCCTTAAAGATTTTAACTCAACTTTTAAATAGGGCCCGTTCCTCCAAAGCCTAAGTCCGAAAGTTGAGTATTTTAAATTGTTTTTCTTATACCATATTTATAAAAATTTGTATAAAATGATCCGCTGAAATTCCATAAAAATGCCTTGACACAAGACCCAAAATATTTTTATAGTGCGTAGTCGGTCGATTGACCGACTACGCGCCATAAAAGAAAAGAACGGGTCTTTATAGAAAGGAAAGGGTCATGGAAACGTTCGTTGAAATCAAACCCGGTCGGAAACCGCTCCAGCGGATCTACCTTGGCACCATGCTCTGGTTTGTGGGAAGAGCCATCCAGGCGGCAGCCCGGGTGGACAACCAGGTCAAAAAAGAATTCCAGAGCATGCCGCCCAATTACACATTCTCCCTGGGAGCCTTCCCCAACGGCCCCTATATGGTGGTGGGAAAGAATGACAGGGGAAAGGCCACCTATTTGGGAGGCGATCTTTCAAAACAACCCGTGGACCTTGAGATGACCTTGAAAAGCATGGAACATCTCTTTGTGCTGTTTACCTTCAGGGAAAGCACCCCCACTGCCAATTCACGGGATCGCATGATTGTCAACGGGGACGTTCCCCAGGCCTGTGCCGCTGTTCGAATCCTGGATATTGTCCAGGTGTACCTGCTGCCAAAATTTATTGCCAGGCTGGCCATCAAACGATATCCAAAATGGTCCCTGAAACGCCACACCCTTGATCGGACCTTGATCCTGATCAGAACCCTCATTGGAATCTAAAAAGGAGGAAGGCTGGATATGAACACAGGAAATTTCACCTTTTTATGCCCATGCAAAACCCTGTTCGGCCTGAACGCCCTGGCGCATCTGCCCTTTGACCTGTCGGCCATGGGCTGTCATAAGCCTCTGGTCCTCCTGGACAAGGATGCGCAGCTTGCAGGGTGTACCAAACCATTGGCCCGGGCCTTTAAGGAATCGGGCATGACCTTGGGAATCTGTCCTCCCATGGACAAGGACCCAAACACAAGTGCCGGCCAGGAGCGCGGGATGCTCAAGGAGTTGTATCACCTCTATAGGGATAAAGGGTTTGATGCGATCATTGCCCTTGGTACCGGAAACATGGTGGACATGGCCAAGGCCCTGAACATGACGGTCACCCTGGGTCCGGACTGCCTGAAGTCGGCAAACACCCCCATCACCCGTCCCCTGAGCCCTTTTGTCTATATCCCCACGGGCATGGGAACCGGCATGGAAACGTGCAACCAGGCCCGGTTTAACAGCCTGACATTTACGTCTGTCTTTCTGATGCCGGACCTGGTGCTGGTTGATCCGAAAACAGTGACAAAAAGCCATGGCCTTCCCCTTGTGGACGCCGCACTGACCTGCCTGTCTGTCTGCTGCCAAGCCCATGCATTGTCAGACAATCCACCGGCACGGGCCTATGCCGCCACCGGCATCGGGCTGATCATGGAAAATTTTCTGCCCCTGGCAACCCATCTTATGACCCCGGGCAGTGTCCTGGACAAACAAAGGGCCAAACGCCTTCTGGCAAACCTTGCCCACGCCTCTGCCATCACCGGAATTATACTGGCCAATTGCGCCCATCTTCCGGGTGTCGGCCTGGGAAGCATTGTGGCAGGCCATTGTACGGCCACCCCTGGACAGGCCATGGCCATCCTCCTTCCTTCGGTGCTGGATCTGCTTGCCAAAGAGACCACAGGCCAGCTGTTATTGCACCTTTCAGGACCGGATGCGTTTGCGGCAACACCCAGCGGCCAGCGACCGGCCCTGGCCATCCAGAGTATCCAGGCACTTCTAAATGCGCTTTATCGGATCTCCCTGGGCACCCTTCCCCGGACCCTGGGCGATGCCGGTCTGGACAAGGCGGCCATCCCGGAACTTTCCAGGGCAATTGATCCCCGGACAATGGACCCCAAACAGGCTGAAGCCGTCCTGACATACGCCCTGGACGGCCGGCCCCGGAACCTGTCATAGAGGAGAACCGAATGTATATACCCGAATATTATGAATTCTGCTGCCGGGTGAACATGGTGGCAGGCCACGATGCCCTTGAAAAAATCCCTGAACTGCTAGTGTCCATGGGGGCTTCAAATCCCATGGTCCTTACGGACAAGGGGGTGCGGGCGGCAGGGCTTGTGGATATCCTGATCACGGCCATGGCAGACAAACTTTGTATTAAAACCATTGAAGACGAAGTGCCCCCAGATTCAGACCTCAAGGTGGTGAACCGCCTGGCAGGCGTCTACCGGGAAAAAGGCTGTGATGCCATTATCGCCATCGGCGGCGGATCTGTCCTGGACACGGCCAAGGGCATCAATATTCTGGTCTCGGAAAACTCCGATGATCTCCTGCAATTCACCGGAGCCGGGGCCCTGAAACGAAAATTAAAACCGCTCATTGCGATTCCCACCACCGCAGGAACCGGGTCCGAAGTCACCATTGCCGCTGTGATTGCCGACCATGAAAAAAACCGGAAAATGATTTTCGGCTCCTATTTTCTGCTGCCGGATGTGGCCATCATTGATTCACGGATGACACTGACCCTTCCCGTCCACATCACTGCCGCCACTGCCATGGACGCCATGGCCCATGCCGTGGAATCTTTTGTCATGCTCAGCAAGAACCCCCTGAGCGACGCCCATGCAACAGAAGCCATTGGGCTCATTTGCCGCCACCTTCCCCGGGTGATCCAAGACCCCCAGGACAAGGAAGGGCGACTTGCCCTGGCAACGGCTGCCACCCTGGCAGGAATCGCTTTTTCCAACGCCACCGTGGGCATGGTCCACGCCCTGGGACACTCGGTGGGATCGGTCTGCCACGTCCCCCATGGCACCTGCATGGCCATTCTTTTGCCCTATGGCCTGGAATACAATTGCCATAAAGTGGAAGAACGGATCGCAGACCTGCTGCTTCCCCTGGCCGGAGCGGACCTGTATACCCGAACCCCCCAAAAAGACAGGGCTGCTGCAGCCATTGCGTGTATCCGGCAATTGAACCGGGATCTGAACCAGTCCACCGGCGGCGCCCATGCCGTCTGTTTTAAAGATATAAAAGACAGGGAAGGCAATCTCTCGGTTCCGGAAAACAGTCTGCCCCAAATTGCACAAACCGCCCTGGGAGACGGCACCCTGTTTTACAACCCGGAAGACATGGATTATGACGACTGCCTCAGGGTCCTTCAGGCGGCCTGGGAAGGCATTCCCCTCAACACCCGAACAAGCAAGGAGAGCCAAAGATGAGCACAAAGAACAAGGGGTATATGGGAAAAATCATGAATGTGGACCTGTCCACAGGCAAGATCCAGATTGAAACCATTTCCCCCGTTGTCTATGAGTCCTTTTTATCGGGCATGGGACTTGCCGCCCACCAGCTCTATCACAGAATCCCGGCAGGTGCCGATCCTCTTGGACCGGACAATCTTCTGGGCTTTGTCTCAGGCCTTCTCACGGGAACCGGTTCTCTTTTTACGGGCCGGTGGATGGTGGTGGGCAAATCCCCTTTGACCAACGGCTGGGGCGAAGCCAATTGCGGGGGCAATTTTTCCCCGGCCATCAAACACTGTGGTGTTGACGGCATCTTTTTTACAGGCGCAAGCGCCACCCCGGTCTATCTGTATGTGGATGACACCACCATGGAATTGCGGGATGCCACAGACCTCTGGGGCATGGATGCCGTGGAAACAGAAACGCATCTTTTAAAAAATTTGGGGAACAAAAAAGGACGGGTGGCCTGCATTGGTCAATCCGGAGAAAACCGCTCCCTGATTTCCGGCATTTCAACGGACAAGGGCCGCATGGCTGCCCGATCCGGCCTGGGAGCCGTCATGGGGTCCAAAAAGTTAAAAGCCCTGGTGCTGGCCGGAACCCGAAGAATCTTTTCCCATAACAAGGAAGAGATCAAACGGCTAAGCCGGATCTGCAACCGCTGGGTTCAATTTCAACCCCCCTTTGTACCGGGTTTTCTCACCGCCCCCATCGGGGCCCTCATGCGGATCATGCCGGCTGTTCTGACCCAGGACGGGCTTCTTTACAAAATTCTGCTGCGCAAATGGGGCACGGTGTCCATGAACCAGATGTCAGTGGAAATGGGGGATTCTCCCATTAAAAACTGGAACGGGTCCAGTGCGGACTGGGGATTTTTCAAGAGCCGCAGTTCCAATCCCGATGTTTTTATTCGCAGGGAAACGGAAAAATTCCATTGCTACTCCTGCCCCTTGGGATGCGGCGGCATCTGTAAAACACAGGGCAAATTTTCCGAAACCCACAAGCCTGAATACGAAACCGTCCTGTCTTTGGGGGGGTTTGTCATGAACAAGGATATGGATTCAATCTTTTATCTCAACGAACTGCTCAACCGGGCCGGGATGGACAGTATCTCCGCCGGCCACACCGTTGCCTTTGCCCTGGAATGTTTTGAACGCGGCATCATCACCACAAAAGATACCATGGGCGTTGAACTCAAATGGGGAGACCCTGGGGCCATTGAATTTCTCATTGAAAAGATGATCACACGGGATGGGATCGGCGACATCCTGGCAGACGGGGTAAAAAAGGCAGCAGAACGCATCGGCAATGGTGCCGACAAAATCGCCATCCATGCTGGGGGCCAGGAGCCGGCCATGCACGATTCCAGGAATGATCCGGGGTTTGCCCTCCATTATAGTGTGGACCCGGCACCGGGCCGTCATACCAACGGGGCCGGCCTTTACTATGAAATGTACCAGCTGTGGAAACAGGTAAAAGGGGTTCCGAAAATGGGACTTGGCTATTTGAAAAGCAGCAAGTACAAGAAAGATATCAAACACGCCCGGATCGGCAAGGCCAACTCCCAGTATATGAATGTGATGAACGGGGCCGGGGCCTGCCTGTTCGGAGGCTTTCTCGGCATCCGGCGGACCCCGATTTTTGACTGGCTCAATGCAGCCACGGGCTGGCAGTTTACCCCGGAGCAGTACATGGAGATCGGCACCAATATCCAGACCCTGAAACAGGCCTTCAATGTCCGCCAGGGTCTTAACCCCAAGGACAGCCGCGTCAAAGACCGGCTCCTGGGCCTGCCCCCCCAGACAAAGGGGGCCAACAAAGGCAGGACTGTGGACATAGATTCCCTGATGAAAGATTATTGGGAACTATTTGAATGGGACAGGGAAACCGGCATTCCGTCCCAAGTGCATATTGACAAACTTGCATCCATTGCCTGACCTTTTTTTAGGAGACATAAATTATGGCCTATTTTATATTAGATTCATGTATCGGATGCGAAAACTGCAAGACCGTCTGCCCTTCCCAAGCCGTTATGGGTGAAAAAAAACTGCTCCATACCATTGATGGGACCGTCTGCATCGAATGCGGGGCCTGCGGCAGGGTCTGCCCGGCCAAGGCTGTGGAAGACAGTTTCGGGCTGGTTGCCCAGAAGGTGTCCAAGGAAAACTGGGAAAAGCCCTTTTTTAACCTGGAAACCTGCATGTCCTGCGGTATCTGCCTGGATACCTGCCCGGCCGGCGCCCTTTCGGCCAACCTGCAACGGGTCGGAAACCGCCATGTTTTCCCCTATCTGCCCGACGAGGCCGCCTGCATGGGGTGTGGATTCTGCGCCGACGACTGTCCGGTTGCTGCCATCACCATGGCCCCAAGATCCGCCCTTCCCCAGGAAGCATAGATGGCAAAAACTGCCAAAGGATCGACTACAGACAACCGCCAGATCATTCTCGATACGGCCATGCGGATGATCAGTGAAAAAGGCGTTGACAAAACCAGCCTGGCCGAGATTTCCAAAGCCTCGGGCATCAGCAAGGGCACCCTGTATTATTATTATGCCACCAAAAACGATTTGATCTTTGACATGGCCGACCTGCACATGGAGCAAATCACCACAAGCCTGTTTTCCATGATCGAGGACAAAAAGACCCTGTCATGGGAAACCATGCTCACCGCTTTTTTCACCACCCTGCTGGCGTCCGAAGCCCGCAGCCGCCTCCATTTATATCTGGTGCGGGAGGCTGTTTCCGGAAACGACTCTCTAAAAACCCGGTTCCAGAAGACCTATTCCCAATGGTTTGGCATGGTGGACCAGGCCTATGAAAAAATGCCCGGCCCCCAAACCCACCTGCCGGCCAAAGCACAATTCCTAGTGGCCGTGGTGGACGGATTCATTCTCCAGGGGCTGCTGGGAGCAAATCCGACACCCATCAAAGAGATCGTCGACCTCATGCTCAAAACCATAAAGAGAAACAAGAATGAAACCTGATGAAGCACCCGGCCTGTCTGATCCGCTGATACTGAAAAACGGGGTAAGGATTAAGAACAGGATTTTCAAATCCGCCATGAGCGAGCAACTGGGGGATAAAGATCACAACCCGACACCGGCCCTGGTCCGGCTGTATTCCATATGGGCCAATGGGGGAACCGGTCTTTCAATAACCGGGAATGTCATGATTGATCGATCTGCCCTTGGCGAGCCAAAGAATGTCGTACTGGATGAAAAAAGCGATAAATCCCTGTTTTATGCATGGACAGATGGGGGCAAAGAAAAGGATACCCAATTGTGGATTCAGCTCAACCATCCGGGTAAACAGGTCCCTTCTTTTCTGGCAAAAACACCGGTGGCGCCTTCTGCTATACCCTTGGGCAAAGGGCTGGAAAAGGTGTTCAATCTGCCCAGACAATTGTCTGAAAAGGAAATAGAAAAGATCGTTAAAAAATTTGGCGTCAGTGCCGAACTGGCAAAAGCTGTCGGATTTTCTGGCGTGCAGATTCACGGGGCACACGGGTACCTGGTCAGCCAGTTTTTGTCCCCCCGTCACAACCAGCGGACAGATCAATGGGGGGGCACACTTGAGAACCGGACCCGGTTTGTACTGGAGGTGTTCCGGGAAATCAGAAAAGCAGTGGGCAAAGAGTTTCCAGTGGGGATAAAGATGAATTCTGCTGATTTTATGAAATGCGGGTTTACGACTGAAGAGTCCCTTTCTGTGGCAAAGGCATTGGAAAAAGAGGGTATCGACCTGATAGAGATTTCCGGCGGGACCTATGAAAGTCCCTGCATGATGGGGCACAAGGCGGGGGCATCAACACAAAAACGGGAAGCCTATTTTCTGGAATATGCAGACCAGCTTAAAAAACAGATGGATATCCCCGTTGTTGTGACAGGCGGATTTCGCTCAAGGTGGGCCATGCAGGGCGCCTTAAAAAGAGGGGCAACCGACATGGTCGGCCTGGCAAGGCCCCTGGCAGTTGAACCTGATTTTCCAAACCGGCTTTTAAATGACAAGGAAGCCCGGTCAAATCTTAAAAACCCGACAACCGGTTTTGCCGCTGTTGACAAAATGACAATGCTGTCCATTACATGGTATGAATATCAACTGGCAAGACTTGGAAATGGTAAACGGGTGAACCCGGACCAGAATGCTTGGGCTGCTGTTTTTCAGACCCTGGCGCGCATGGGGATCCATGCCTTTGCCAAACGCCGTGCATGAAAAAGAAAAACAACAGATCAAGTATGTGGGAACCCATGTCAGCTATTTGATCAACCTGGGCCATCACGGCTGTCAAACACCCTCCAGGTGTTTGACAGCATCGTGGGAATCGCCTATCTGAAAGCCATGCATCTGTACGATTCAAAAAAATATAATTATCACCACTGATTGACAATATATCAAGTGCTCCTTACACTGATTGACAATTGAATTTATGGGCGGTTTGGCAAGGAGACTAAAACCCCAAACGGCGCCCAAAAGCGGGCAGGCCGTCCCCGTCCGGCCGTGGAATTTTTTAATTCAACGTTTGGAGGTGGTCATGTTTTTTGTTACAGGGACTGCACTGGCTGCAGTGTCCGTACTTCTTCTGGGGCTTTGCTACATCGGGGTCCGTAATCCAAAAAATTCAAAGTGGACGGGTGATTTTCTTGTGGGAAGCGTTTATGTTCCGGGGATCATGATGCTTCTAAGCTTCAGCGCAGCCTTATTTTACTGGTTTGCCAAAGATTTTGACACCCACCCCCTGAATGCCGTCCAGGGGGGACAAGCACTTGTGGTTGTGATTGCTGCTGTGGCAGCCTGGAGGCTCATGGGCATTGGGAAAAAAATCAAGGCTGATCGTCAAAAAGGTTCTGGAACCGTCATTAATGTCTGCTTTCAAAAGGAAAATACCACCACCCCCCCGGCATCCGGAGGAAAGGCTGCCTAACCAAAACCCGTTGCCATCTGGCACACCATCACCTAAATTGGGTGCAGGTCCACTGCCGGGAACAGACCAAGGGCTGGAAAAACTTAAAAACAGCTGGTGTGTCCAAAGGCCTATCCATTCCTTTTCAATACATGAGGTTGGGCAAAACCAGAATGATCTGGGGAAAAATGATCATGAGC
>VMSR01000185.1 GCA_013792075.1 Desulfobacula sp. | reverse complement strand
GCGTCAGGACGACAAAGGCCGCGGCCAGGTCCGCTTCTTTGGTCCTCAAGGACGAGGACCAAAGATTTAATGGAATCCCCCTTGCCCGGCCCTGGCCGGGTTGCAGGTATCATGGACAACTATACCTCTATAAATTAAATGCGTTGGCCCTGTCGGATAATATCCTTTGGTTGAAACCCGGAACAAAATGACATACTATAGAAGCTTAAGATCAAAAAAGACACACAATTTGTACTCAAACTGGCCGATGAACACACCCAATAAGGAGGAAATCCATGAAAAACCTGATCACCCAAAAATGTATCCCCTGTGAAAAAGGGGCCCCGGCCCTCACCGACGCTGAACTTGCAGAACTCAAACCCCAGATTCCCGGCTGGGAGATCATTGAAGCAAACGGGATTAAAAAATTGCGCAAGGCCTTTAAATTTAAAAATTTCGAGCAGGCCCTTGTGTTTACCAACAAGGTGGGAGAACTTTCCGAGGCCCAATTTCATCATCCGACCATCATCCTTGACTGGGGCCGGGTTGAGGTTATCTGGGTCACCCACAAGATCCGTGGCCTTCATCTCAATGATGTGGCCATGGCGGTTCAAACCGACAGCCTGGCCGTCTGAGACCTCCACGATTAAAGGATTTCTCTCCAAAGTACGATAGGGAATACAGATAAAACATTATTTTTTATCCGACCTTCGCATCCGGAAAACCTTATCATCCGGGGGGAGAGAAACATGGCAGATGTCTCAAAAATAATTCAATCGGAAACTGTACCCGAAAAACACCCACCCTTGCAGCCGTTCAACAAGCGCAAGCATAAAAAACGGCCCCAGCATCATTGGGTCAAAAGGAATGTCCAGGCCCTGACAAAGGTCGCAGACGAGGCCCATGAAGAACTGGAAGCCATGGATTCCCCTTTCCGCCTCTCTGTCTACCAGGAAGGGAAAGATGTCTTTATTGACATCGTGGCACTGGATGCCTCGGGAAATATCGTTCAGGTTTTCCGCCATGACATCACCAATGATGAACTTGAAGATCTGATCCACCAGATCAAAAGCGGACGGGGCCTGATGTTCAGTATTGATGCCTGAATCCCAAAAAATTTCGATTTAAGACCCCTGGTTCAAAAACCTGTTTGCCATCCCCCTTAAATCGTACTACACTCCCGGATAAAACATAACCTGTTTATTTTTAGGAGACCCCATGAC
Source organism: Desulfobacula sp. (assembly GCA_013792075.1). GTDB lineage: Bacteria > Desulfobacterota > Desulfobacteria > Desulfobacterales > Desulfobacteraceae > NBML01. The sequence continues at coordinate 5,330 of VMSR01000185.1, read as the reverse complement.
AGATAGTGCATTCCAAGATTATTATCCGGATGAATTCAGCCATTGCTACGGCTGCGGCCGACTCAACGCCCACGGACTTCAGCTCAAAAGCCATTGGGAGGGGGATGAAAGCGTTGCCCTTTTCCAGCCCGAAGAAAAACATATGGCGGTTCCCGGCTTTGTCTACGGCGGGTTGATCGCATCCTTGATTGACTGCCATTGTACGGGCACGGCTGCTGCTGCCGCCTATCGGGAACAGGGACGGGCCATGGACACGGAACCCGGTTTGCGGTTCGTGACCGCCTCCCTGCATGTGGATTATCTGGCCCCCACTCCCCTGGCATCCCAATTGGAAGTCAGGGGCATTGTAACCGAAATAACGCCCAAAAAAGTGGTGGTTGACGCACGGGTCATGGCCGACGGGAAAGTCTGCGCCAAAGGGCGGGTTGTGGCCGTTCCCCTGCCAAAATCCATGGCGCTAAAAATCACAGGAAAAAAATAATGGAACCCAAAAAAATAGTACTCTTTGCCTTCAGGGGGGATCCCCTCTGCTTTGTCCATGTATTGCTCAATGGGATTGATCTTCATGGGCGGGGGAAAAAAGGTGCCATCGTCATTGAAGGCGAGGCCGTCACCCTGGTCGCCCAGATGAGCCAGCCGGATCATTTTTTATTCGCCCTGTACCAGCGGGCCAAAGAACTGGGCCTTTTCGCAGGGGCCTGCAAGGCCTGCGCCACAAAACTTGGGGCTGTTGAGGCCATTGAAAAAGAGGGTATCCCCCTGATCGGGGAGATGTCAGGCCACCCGGCCATGGGCGGTTTCATGGCAGACGGGTATGAGGTGATCACCTTTTAAAACAGTTTGGCCGGCACTTACCTTACAATGGAAAAGCCCAGCCGAAAGATATCATCTCTTTTATCATATTCGAGAAGGTTCTCTGCATAGCCGCCAAAATACTGGGCATGGAGATACACATCCAGGATGCCGTTCAAAAACGGCAGCTGGTTGATGGGGTAAGACATGTCCAACTGCCAGGAAGGCCCTTTTTTTCCATGCCTGTAGTGGGTTTCAAAGGCCAGCCCAAGGGGGGTTCCGATCTTTGTTTCAATGTCAAAATAACCTCTGTAGTCGGACAGGTCCGGGTTGGTGATCGTGTCGTTTCCCAGATAGGTCCACACCTTTGGGGCCAATTTCAAGTGGATCTCATTCCACAGTTTAAAAGAAATGATCGGCTGGATATACCCGTAGTTGGTACTCCTGGACTCCATGCCTTCCCGGCCGTTGGATTCATGCTGAAACCCTGTTTGAAAACCAAACCCGGATATCCAGGAAAGACCCAGATCTATCTTGTCTTCCAGAAAAAAAAATTCAGGCATGTACCGGGAATCTTTAAAGGGTGCTGATTCTGATTTCAGATCCCAGAAAGACTGCTGGGTATATCCCAGGTGGATCTTCTCCATAAAAGACAGATTCTCTTTGCGGAAACTGTCTTCATAAAAATCAAATAACTGGTATTTAAAACTGATCTGAAAACTGCTTTTTTCAAGCCCCGGATCCACACCAAATAAAAAATAGACCGGTTTGTAGGCGGACAAATTTTTTGTGAACGGCTGAAAATAATCGGTCATTTCCCCCAATGTGGGTTGTGCGACCTCTTCTGATTGCAATTGCGTTTCTCCCGGGACAAAGGCAATTGCATGGAACATGGCCGTGTTGGACCTGAAATCCTTTAACGCAATGGAAAAATGGCCTTCCATGTGCGGCGGGAGATCCATCCTGTATTCCTTTTTCATGAACCCATTGCCCGGAACCGTCTCTTTGTTTAGGGGGAAGACGGACACGGCTGTTGCAGCTAAGCTTTTGCCTTTCCCAACAAGTTTGCATTCCAGCCTCCCATATGGCTCCAGAAGAATGGGCGCCGGGAAGGGATTGGTAAAATAGACAAAGAACGATACCGGTTTTCCGGCCATTATGGATATTTTTCCCTGGGTCTGGGGGGCCACCAGAACCAGTTCAGGTTCAAGGGGTGCTGCAAGGGAACTTGCCGTTCCAAAGACAAGGATTGCCAGCACCAAAAAAACCGCCAGTTTTGTACGCTTATACCCATACCGCCCTTTTGAAAATAATGTGTTTGCCGCCACCTTTGGGTGTCCTTTTTTCCCTATGTTTCTCAATTAACTACAAAAGATATGTTCAGTCTTAACCACATGTTGAGGCTATAGTCAATGGTATTATCCCGGTTCAACGGCCGGTCAAAGGACTCCCCAGGCTATAGATATCACCGCAGGCTTCAAATTCTCTGGCGCCATCCAGCCCGACGATCTCGTCAAACCGATCCTTTATTTCCTCTGCCAAAATAGGCCGCTTTGCATCACCGATACAAACCCCCTTACCAGACACCATGGCGGATCTTGCAAACCATCCTGCGCTCATGGTAAAGATCATACCCGACACAGGATTTTCCCGGGAACACAGATAGGTCACCAGGGGGGTGTTGAATTGGGGCCGGATTCTTCTGGCCACATCAATGGGAAAAACGCCCCGGGTCATATCGGTATCTGCATTGGGGGCCACGGTGTTGACCCGGATATTGTATCGCCCCACCTCCAGCTTCAAGGTGTTCATCAGGCCGATCACCCCCATTTTGGCTGCCCCATAATTGGACTGACCGAAATTGCCGTACATGCCCGACGAAGAGGCGGTAAAGACAATCCTGCCATATTGTTTTTCCTTCATATATTTCACAGCCGGCTGGGTAACGCAGAAGGCCCCCTTCAAATGAACCCCCACCACCTCGTCCCATTCCTGTTCGGTCATCTTGACAAAGGTTCTGTCCCTTAAAATACCAGCATTGTTGATGAGGATATCGAGACCTCCGAAATGATCCAGGGCCGTCTCAACCATCTGGTTTCCGCCTTTCATGGTGGCCACGGACCCGTGGCTGGCACATGCCTGCCCCCCGCCGGCCCGGATCTCATTCACCACATCATCGGCCGTCCATTGGCCTTCCGGTGTTTTCCCCGTATCATTGACCACCACCTTTGCCCCTCTTTTCGCCAGATCAAGGGCATAGGCTCTGCCGATACCGGCCCCTGCTCCCGTAACAATTGCAACCCTGTTTTCAAACAAGATTTCCATGGCCCTTTCCCCTGGCAAACTGCTGTTTTCTTCCATATTTATATTATCCAAAGCGCCGTAAAACCCCTTCCTTCAGGTGGGGGATATAAGGCGCAGGTCGTTAAGCCAGTTTTTGCTGGTCTTCAATATATTGTTTAATCACATCCAAAGGTGCTCCACCACACGAACTGGCAAAATAAGAAGGTGACCAGAGGACCCCTTTCCAATATATCTTTCTCAGATCCGGTATCTGCTGTCTCAGTTTTCGGGAAGACACACCTTTCAAACTATTCACCATTTTTGATACTGTGGTTTTTGGGGGGTAATTAACCAGCAAATGAACATGATCGCTTTCTCCATTGAACTCTGTCAATTCAGCCTCGAATTGTCCAAGGACATGGGTAAATATTTGTTCCAGAGCCTGAAGTGCATCCTGGTCAAAAACATTTTTCCTGTACTTTGGGACAAAAACCAAATGAACATGCATCTTAAAGATGCAGTGCCTACCTGTTCTGATTTCAAGATTCTTTTTCATAAGCTTGATTATATCACAGGCCAATGGTATAATCAATATATGATCATTCGCAAGGCATACAAGTTCAGGCTTAAGACCAATTCCGAGATTGAAGGGTTGTTATTTCAATATTCGGGATGTAATCGTTTTGTCTGGAACAGATCATTGGCCTTGCAGAAAGAATCCCTGGATAAAGAAAAGAAAGTATTGCCCTATGGACACCTGGCGGCTTGCCTGGTGAGATGGAAAAAGGATGATGCTTCTTTTTTAAAAACAGCTCCATCTCAAACTCTGCAGCAAACATTGAAGTTTCTTGATCGTGCCTTGAAGGATGCGTTTGATAAGAAACAGCCAAACAAACGGTTCCCGGTGTTTAAGAAAAAATATAAGTGTGTTGATTCTTTCCGGTGTCCCCAGGGCTTTAAGATCGAAGGGAACAGGATTTCCCTGCCAAAGATCGGATGGGTCCGGTTCTATAATAGCCGGCAGACCCTGGGGACACCGAAAAATGTAACTGTTTCCAGGAGAGGAAAACACTGGTTCATATCCATCCAGACCGAACAGAATGTGGTGGTACCGGAAAGGCCGGTGTTTAATCCTCATGCTGATATCATCGGAATTGATATGGGCTTAAAACGGTTCTTAACCAGGTCTGATGGGGAATACATTGAACCATTGAATAGTTTTAAAAAACTGGAGAACAAGCTTGCCCGGGCTCAAAAGCTCCTGGCCAGAAAAAAGAAGTTCTCCTGCAATTGGAAAAAACAGAAACAAAAGATTTCACGGCTCCATATCAAAATAGCTGATGCCAGAAATGATTTTCTTCAAAAACACTCCACGATCATGAGCAAAAACCACGCTGTGATTGTGGCAGAGGATTTGACGATTGATAACATGACGGAATCAGCCAAAGGCACCATGAAAAATCCCGGGAAGAATGTGAAGAAGAAATCTGATTTAAATAAATCAATCCTGGACCAGGGATGGAGTGCTTTCTTGAGGATGCTGGGATATAAACAGAAATGGTCTGGTGGGATCTTTCACCAGGTGGACCCGGCATATACCTCCCGGACCTGTCCTGAATGCGATCATGTTTCTGATAATAGAAAAACACAGGCTTTGTTTGAATGTATTGAATGCGGATATACGGCCAATGCCGATCATGTTGCCGCAATCAATATCAAAGCCAAAGGTATTAAGGAATTAGGCGGTGGGACACACCGCATCAGTCTGAGGAGGGATGGCGATAGCCACCCGTTGAGCCAGAAACCGACAACCCTGGGTAACCAGGCGTTGTACCTCGCTCCCTAACGGAGCGATCAGGAATCCCTTTCTGTTCACGGAGGGGAGGATGTCAAGGGCTGTTCAATTGTTTTTTCAACCTTTAATTTTGAGGCGATATGGCATGAAATGCCATGACCGGTGAGTCCATGCTCTCCAGGCACTTCATAGCAGGGCAATCGCATCTAGCTTTTTAATAACCAGCCTTATACCCGTTCCGGTCGGTGTGCCTTTCTGTCGCTGGATAGGCCAGGTGACAGGCTCTAGGCGGACTGCACTTGTGGCGGAAAAACTCGCTGCGCTCAAACAATTCCCGCCATTTAACGTTACGTCCACCAGAGCCTGTAACAACCTGTCCTAAAATGCTCCGCCAAGGCAATCCAACCGGAACTAGTTGCAATGTACTCAACTGGTATATTACCAATAAAGACCAGAGGGG
>VMSR01000138.1 GCA_013792075.1 Desulfobacula sp. | reverse complement strand
TATCCGCTTTTGTCAAAAATTACAAAGTCTGGATTGTGGTGGACGGATTTGCTGACGTGGACCCCATACGAACACCGCAATTTCCTTCAAATTTTGAGCTGGGGGCCATCCGGGCGGCCAATATTGTGCATGCCCTTGTGAATCACGGGGTGAATCCTTCTGTATTCAAAATTGCCAGTACCGGGAAATACAGGTTCCCCGATGCACGGCAGATGTCCGGGAAAAAAGCCCTTGAACGCTATATCAACATTACAATTTTGTTTGAAGCGGTCTGATGAAAAATTCGGGGTCCGGAGGGTAGCAAAGATTGTTTTGTAATTGCCCCGGGGTTTTGATATAGGGTACAGATAACCTAAATAATTATAAACCAGGAACCCCGGATGCCCCAGGAAAGACCCAGAACCATTTGTTGTGTTGTTCTCTTTGTTTCAATGGTTTTGTCTGCCATACCCGGGGCCTGTTTTTCCGATATTGATTTTAAAACAGCCCTCCTTGTTTCACAAAAAATAAAACCCTATATCCATGTGGTGGACGGTATCACGGATGAAATCGCCGCAACCACAACCCAAATGGATGTTTTTTTCCTTTCCCCATCAAACGATCAGGAGAGCCGCCAGCTTAACCGGCAAATTGTCCTTCAATTGGAAGGAGGACCGTATGATTTGGTAACCGCCATAGGGCCCGAGGCTGCTTCTGCCTTGTGGGACAGCAAAGCGGGTTTTAAAAAAATGTACGCAGCCGTACTGGATCCGGATTCGTTACCAGCCCTTTCTTCCCATGCCTGCGGAATCTCCTTGAGAATCCCGGCCCAAACCCAATTGGAAAAGATCTCCCAAACCTTCCAAACCATCAAGAAAATCGGTCTGATATTTGATCCCGGCCACAACCAATGGTTTTATGACCAAGCCCTTTTGGCTGCAACGAACATTGGGCTTGAGATCATCGCCTTGTCCGTGAATTCCAAAAATCAGATTGCCGGTGTGTTAAAGGACAATATGGGGGCAATGGACGCTGTATGGATGATTCCGGACCCAACCGTTATTTCCGAAAAAATTATCCATTATGTGATCAAGCAGGGGCTCTATAACAAAAGGGGAGTGATCGGGTATAATTCTTTTTTCACCCGGTCCGGGGCCTTTTTTTCCTTTGAATTTGATTATCGCGCCCTTGGCAGACAGGCTGGACAAGAGATGAACATCTATCTTGAAACAGGCGAATGCCGACAGGCCCCGCCGGTATTTAATACCATTGTCAATGAGAAAATAGCCGATAAAATCGGTATCCGGGTGACCCAATGAAAAGTCTGTTTCCCAATACCATCGGCATCCACGCCCGGGTTCTTTCTGCGGCCATCCTCCTTGTCAGCGCAACGACGATGACCATGGGCTATCTGGGGGTGACGATCATCAACCAATTTGTCACCCAGCGGTTTAACCAGCGGATTGATTTTATGACCCAGTATCTGGCACTCAATTGTGAGCTGGGGATACTAATTGACGAGCAGACGCTTCTCAAGGGACTGGCCGCCAATATGCTCAAGGAAAATGATATAACAGGGGTTGAAATACAGGACCATACCGGGAAAATTCTCGTAAAGGAAGTGCGGGATATCCCGGGGCCCTTTGCCAGGGTGGAAAAACACGTGTATCTCTCACAAACCGAAGACAACGGGGAATGGATGCGCCGCATGACAGGCTCCGGCGACACAAATTTTATCGGAAAGGTCCGGGTGACCTATTCTGTCCAGGGCATAGCGGATCTGGTCGTTCAAATGAAAACCCGGTTTGTTTATATTGCCCTGGCCCTGACCTTTTTGTCCTGGATTATTTTTTATTTTATCTCCAGATCCCTTGTGGCACCCATCATTGCCCTGGCGGAAACAGCCAGAAAAGTATCTTTGGGCAACCGTTCCGTCCGGGCAGCCTCGGGCAACACCCCGGAGATTGCAAAGCTTGCCGATGCCTTTAACAATATGCTGGATTCCCTTGCCGCCGGACGTAAAACACTGGTTCGGGCCTATGAAAAGATTACCCGCCAGGAAGCCCTTGCAGAGGTGGGTAAATTTTCCATGATGATCGCCCATGAGGTGAAAAATCCGTTGGCAATCATCAAAAGCTCCCTTGAGATGTTGAAGAAGGATTTGCAGATTCCAAAGGAGAATATTCCCCTGACCTATGCTGAAGAAGAAATTGTCCGTTTGAATACCTTGATCGAAGGTTTTTTGATTTTTTCCAGGCCGGCAAAACCCAAATTTACCCTGGTGGATTTGAACCGGCTCACAGAACAGGTTTTGATCGGCTTTGAAATCCAATATGCATCCGAGGAACTAAAGCTGCAGTATGAGATCCCCCAAACCCCTTTTGAGGCGGAAGCCGACTTTGATCTTTTGTCCCGGGGCATTTCCAATATTATCAAAAACGCATGTGAGGCAAATGATAAAAAAGGAATTGTTGATATTGGGTTTAATATACAGCAGAATAAATGGCAGCTGTTGATCACGGACCAGGGGCCGGGTATTTCCCGGGAAGAACGGCATAAAATTTTTGAACCTTTTTTTACAACCAAGGCAACGGGTACGGGGCTTGGGCTTGCATTTGCCGATCAGGTGGTCAAGGCCCATGGCGGCAGTATTGGTATCCAGACCCCGGAAGCGGGCGGGTGCAGGTTTTGCATCACCCTGTTTTCAAATACCCAGGAACGAAAGATAGAGGTGTTAGAAGAAAATGACAAAAATATTGATAGTTGATGATGAAGAAAAAATGAGGCATCTTCTTTCAATGATGCTAGAGAGAAATGGATTTTTGGTGGACAAGGCCATCCATGGAAAACATGCCATGGAACAGCTTGGGGTTAATACCTATGATCTGGTCATTTCCGATATCAAAATGCCCCAGATGGACGGAAAAGAGTTGATTCAACAGATGCGCAAAGAAAACATACTGACCCCGGTCATTTTTATCACCGCCTTTGCCACCATCGACTCGGCCGTTGAGATGATGCAGCAGGGGGCCGTTGATTATGTGACCAAACCCTTTGATGATGCAAAGATTCTGTTTACCATTGAAAAGGCCATGACCCTGTCCCGGCTGATCATGGAAAACCAGGAAATGAAAGCGGTTATTGCCAAGGCAGACAGGGAGCATGAGCTGATTTACAGCTCAAACGAAATGCGGGAGGTGGT
>VMSR01000233.1 GCA_013792075.1 Desulfobacula sp. | reverse complement strand
TCACCCCTGGGATGGAAATCAGTTTTGTGGATGGAAAAAGCCGTCAGACCCTGATTTATGAGAAGGTATCCTGGGTCATAGACGGGGTGAACAAAGGGCTTCGATATGGGGAAAACCCGGGCCAGGAAGCCGCCCTTTATCGGCTTGTCAACGGGAACCTGACCCTTGGAGATGCCCGAACCATTCTGCCGGGAAGACACCTGGTTTCGGACATTGAGCTGCTTCAGTCGGGCAAACATCCGGGCAAGACCAATCTCACGGATGCAGACAATTCCCTGAATATTCTCAGATATTTTACAGATACCCCCTGTGCTGTCATTGTAAAGCACAACAATCCCTGTGGAGCTGCACGGGCTGACAGCCTGGAATCAGCCTATGCCAAAGCCTATATGGCCGACCGGGTGGCGGCCTTTGGCGGTTGCATTGCCCTGAACAAAGCCTGCGACAAGGCAACGGCCCAAGCCATTGCCGAACAATATGCAGAAGTTGTGGTGGCCCCGGAATTTGAAGAAGGGGTTCTGGATATTCTGGGCGCCCGGAAAAATCTCAGGGTGATCCGGATCAATGCCATGGACAAGCTTCAGTCGTATATCGGAGAACGGGTGATCGATTTTAAGAGCCTCATGGACGGGGGTATCGTTGCCCAGTGGTCCTTTGTGCCGCAAACATTGAAACGCCAGGATCTGGCCATTGCATCCACTGAATACAAAGGGCAACCCTATAGAATCAATCGGGAGCCCAGTGACCGGGAATATGAGGACATGCTTTTTGGGTGGCTGGTTGAATCCGGCATCACCTCCAATTCGGTCATTTATGTGAAGGACAATGCCACGGTTGGCATCGGCACGGGAGAGCAGGACCGGGTCGGAGTGGCGGAAATCGCAGTGGATAAGGCCTATCGCAAGCTTTGCGACCGGTATTGTTTTGAGCGCTACCAGATTGGGTTCGCCGATATGACGGACCCGGATAAGCGGGCGGAAATTGAAAAGGATGTGGCCGAAGTCAAGGGGGGGCTTGTGGGGTCTGCCATGATTTCCGATGCATTTTTTCCTTTCAGGGACGGCATTGATGTGGGACTCAAACAGGGGGTAAAAGCCGTGGTCCAGCCGGGCGGTTCAATGAATGACTACCAGTCTGTTGTTGCCTGCAATGAAAATGATGCCACCATGGTCTACACCGGACAAAGAAGCTTTAAACACTGATCCAGGGGGTGACCCCGGCGGGCAATCCTCCAGCGGTCACCCCTTTCATTATTTCCACCATGCCTCCCCTATGCCCTAACCGGCCACCTGCTCCGCAAAAATGAAATATGCTTTTTTATTTGACAAAAATGGTTCAACTGTTAGTATTCAACTAATTGCTTGAATAATATAGAGACAGAATATGAAAACTCCGAACAGACGATTTAAAGATGAAATATATGATCAATTTTCGCGCATTGGTAAAGCGGTTTCAAGCCCCAAACGGCTGGAACTTCTGGATATTCTCTGCCAGGGGGAGCGAACAGTTGAAATTCTTGCCAATGAAACCTGTCTTACCATCGCTAATACATCCCAGCATCTTCAGGTGTTGAAAAATTCCCGGCTGGTTGAACAGGAAAAAAAGGGGTTGTATGTGGTGTATCGGCCTGCGCCCATGGTCTGTCAATTTTTGTTGTCCCTGCGCAAGGTTGCTGAGAACCGAATTGCAGAAATCGAACAGATTAAAAACCGCTTCCTTGAAGGGAAGAAAGGAATGGAACCCATTGCCCTGGATGCTTTGATAGACCGCATTCAAAAACAGGAGGTCATCCTGCTGGATGTCCGCCCGGAGGAAGAATTTAGGGCGGGCCATATTATCGGCGCCCTGTCTGTTCCCCTGAAGGAGCTTGAATTCATGCTGACAAAACTCCCAAAAGACAAAGAAATCGTTGCCTATTGTCGGGGGCCCTATTGTGTTCTTTCCGTTGATGCGGTTCTTTTACTAAATGAAAAAGGATATCATGCCGTCCGCCTTGAAGAAGGCGTTCAGGACTGGCATGCCCGGGGGCTGTCCCTGGCATCCGGCCAATCGCCATCCTAGAAGAGGGATTTGAAAATAGATAAAAAAACCAAGGAGACCATCATGCTAACCCTGCGATTTTTTTTAAATGAGCCCAATGGAAAGCCTTGAAGGCATTTTAAAAAAATAATGCCTGGGCTGGGCATAAGATATACCATACAAATTAAGGTTATTTCCAAACCCAAAGCAGAATACAATACAGATGAATATTTTGAGTTGGATCTGCCCTTGGCCCCTGCCGTTATGGTTGGAGAGGAGATTGTAACCGAGGGTGCGGATGTGTCCGAGTATGAAATAGAGGCGGCTATTTGCCGGCATTTGAACTTGCCCCTCCCTGAAAAAAAAAAGTTTCTGGGAAAAATATTTAAAAGATAAAAGGATTCCATCACCACCAATCCATTTGGGGGATTAAAAAAGCCTCTGGGCTTGAAAAACGGGGTGTCGGGAATGTGCAGGTCGGTCTATTCCGGGATTGGCGATCAGGCGGCAAACAAGGACAGCTGATTCCTTCGGGCATCGGCATGCTGGATGGTCACCTGGAGAATATCCCCCACCTTGAGCCGAAGGCCTGACAGGGGCAGTCTGGCCTCAAGCATAAGTTCTTTGATCAGAAGATTATAATGATCCCTGTGGCAGTCCAGGACAAGGGTATCAAAAGTAGCGCCTTTCATGGTTTCCAGATATTTGATCAGCCAATACCGTTTCCGGGCTCCCTGGACACGGCCTGTATTGGCCATGGGGATGGCAATGGTCTGGAGAATCTCTTCCAGTTCCGTTTTTGAATAGGCTGTTCCGATGCCGAGAATTGACCGGATCTGGCGCTGGGTTAAAAGGTCATGGTAGCGTCGGATGGGAGAAGTGGCAGTGACATATGCTTTTACCCCAAGGCCTGCATGCAGTTCCGGATTGGTGCCGATCATGGCCCGGCTTAATTGTTTGCGCTGGAGAAAATTGGGCATAAGGGCGGTTTCAATTCCCTTGAACAAGCGCTGTCTGGGCTGGGTCTGGGACCTGAAAACAGCCGGGGTATTGTGATCGGCCAGAAATTCGGCCATAAGGGAATTGGCCAGAATCATCATTTCCGATACCAGCATCCGGGAGGGATTTTCCCGGTCTATCTTGGCATATCGGATTTCCCGGTTGTCCTCCAGCCAGACATTGACTTCGGGAAGAGTGATCTGGATGGCGCCGGCTTTAAGGCGTTTTTCACGCAGGAGGGTGGCAATTTTATACAGGCTGGTAATGGGGTCATCTTTCCCGTTCAACAGATTGGCCTCTGTGTAGCTCATCTGATGGTGAACCTTGATAATACTGGGAACGATACTATAATCCAGAACTTCGAAGAACCGATTCATCTGGACCAGGGTGCTGATACCCGGTCTTGTCTCTCCCTCTTTCAGGCTGCAAAGATCCTCGGACAGGGTGGGCGGGATCATGGGCAGCTTGTCATCGGGCATATAAATGGAACTGGCCCGGTATCGTGCGGCCATGTCAATGGGATCTCCGGATTTGATATAGGCGGCCACATCTATGATATGGATACCCAATCGGTATCCGTTTTCCGTAGTTTCAAGGCTGATGGCATCGTCATAGTCCATGGTGGACTGTCCGTCAATGGTGATCAATGGAAGGTCGGTCAGGTCCCGGCGCTGGGGGTCCTTAAACACATTCCCCTGGGTTTGGCAAAGTTTTTTGGCGGTCTCAAGCACGGTGTCGGAGAAACTTGTGGATATCTGCAGGGACAATAGATCAATGTTCTCATCGATATCCCAGATGCCGGCGTTGACAAAAATTGTAAACAATTGTTCCGAGGCGCTTAAACCGGATTTTTTAATCATTTGTTTGGCAACCGTCGCAAACTGACTATCACTGTCCAGCAGGTAATAGGATTTGAGTATTTCGATGACACCCGGGTCCACGGGTACCGGTGTTTCTGAAATTTTTTCATTCTGCATCAGGGTCAGCCATTCCACCCCCTTGGAGATGAGACTTTCCCGGCGTTCCCCTTCCCTGATCTGCCGCTTTTTGCCTTCCAGCTGTTCCGGCGTGCAGGGGGTGAAAATATAATTGTTCACCTTGAAATAGAGGCGGTCATTGAAAAAGGCACGGATGACGGCCGCTTCATGGTCGGGTGTCAGGGGGGGATCAAAACAGAACAGGGTCATGGCATCCATATCAATCCCTTGGGGTTCATCATGGAGAATTTCCCATAACTCCCGGATGTCAATTGTTTCGGACAGCCGTTTCCTGCTTTCCGTCACCTGTTTCAGGTGATTGACCAGGGCTGTCTTGGACAGGGCTGTATCCAGGCTCAATTGTGAGATGTGGGAAAGTCGTTTTTCTGAAAAATTGACCTCCCGGCTGTTCTCATTGAGTAATCTGAGTTTGCCTTTTTTCTCGCTTAAGATGACCGCTGATACTATTTTCTGCTGATCTATATATTCTACAATGCTGCCAATATTCATGGAGTTGACCATAGCAGGAAGACCGGGTAAAGTCAAATATAAGACTCGGGGTATCTCCTTGAAAAACAACCTATAATGGGTTAGAATGACCCCATGACAGAGAAGGATAAAGGGCCCATGAAAAATAGAAAAAAAAATAGAAAAAATGATCTGCCGGTTCTGGATTCAGATCATGATTTTTTATCAATGTTTACACAAACGCCTTTGCCACCCTCCCTGGAAGGGGAAAAGCCCCCTCCCCCGGCAGAAAAGACACCTCCCCGGCGCAACAAGCACGGCCTGCCCGTGATCGAAGATATTGAGGGGCAGTTTCTTTGCCAAGATCCCTTGTCCGAAGCGGTCTCCACGGAACCAGGGGCATTGACAGAAACCGAAGAAGATTTTGAAGTGCTGTTGGAGGCCTCATTAAAAGAAAGAAAGCGTTCTGTTAAAAAAAAAACAATTCCAGTGCCCATTAAAAAAAGGCTTAAACGATATCCACCACCGGAAGCGCAACTGGATCTCCACGGGTTCACGGCGGTGGGGGCTGAGGCTGCGGCCACTTCCTTTATTTCAACCTGCAAGCATCAGGGGTATTTTTCCCTGCGCATCATAGTGGGTAAGGGGCTCCATTCTGATATGGGTCCTGTGCTGCCGGATGTGATTGAAGATTTGCTCAAGGTTCTGAAAAACCAGAATATTGTCCTGGCCTATGAATGGGACCGGCAGAAAAAATCAAAAAGTGGCGCCGTGATTGTTTATCTCAAGCAATTTAATGATTGAACTATTATGTTCAGGCGGGTTCAGTTATTGAGCTGATATTTTATAACGGCCTTGTTGTGTTCTGCAAAGGTTTTTGAGAAAAAATGGGTGGTGTCGTTCTTTGATACAAAAAAAAGATACTCGCTTTTTTCAGGATACAGGGCTGCCGCAAGCGATAGGGACCCCGGATTTGCAATGGGACCCTGCGGAAGGCCCTGGATCTGATAGGTGTTGTAGGGGGTTATCCGCTGCAAATGCCGTCTTCTGATCCTGCCGTCAAATTCCTTGTCACCGTATATGACAGTGGGATCACTTTCCAGTCGCATGTTCTTTCCCAGCCGGTTGTGAAATACCGAGGAGATCAAAGGCCTTTCCGATGCATCCCCTGTTTCCTTTTCAATGATGGAGGCCAGGGTCACTATCCCATGGACAGAAAAGCCCATGTCCTTTGTGCGGGCTTTCCATTCCGGGGTATAGACCCTGTGAAAGGTGGCCACCATTTTTTGGATGATTTGACGGCAGGTGGTTTTTTTGGGGAAAAAATAGGTATCCGGGTAGAGATAGCCTTCCAGGGAATGGGAATCCACTGCCAGGGTTCTGATGAATTCAGGATCATGGCAAAGGGACAAAAAGGCCGTTTCATCACAAGAGTGGATATCCTGCACCAGGCGGGAAACTTCTTCCATATTCAGCCCTTCCGGAATGGTCAAACGGTAAAGTTTTACCCTGCCCGCCAGAAACTGATCCAGGAGCTGTGCCGGGGTTGCGGGGTCAGAAAATTCATATTCTCCAGCCCTAAGTCCGGTGGCAGCCTTTTTATACCGGGCATAGAGCTTAAATAATGCCGGATGGGTTATCAGGCCTTCTCGTTCAAGGTTTGCAGCGATACTGCCCAGGTTCTGGCCCGGGTCAATGTTAAAAATAATTGTTTTTGCCTGGGCCGGGAAAGGGGTCGTAAGAAAGTGCCTCACCTGGTAGATCAAAAGAGAGAGTACCCCGCAACCGGTAAGAAGGATAACGGCCAGGACTATCCCCAGTGTTTTTAGTTTTGGTCGGTTCATCGTCTCCTGGTCTGTGAATCAAAAAGGGTATCCACATTGGAATACCCTGGGGTAATGATATCAAAAGCGTTAATGGTTTTTAAGTCCGGTTTCTTGTTTTACCATGAAGTGCAGAAAGAACATGAAGGAAAAGAAGAACAATGGGTTCTTAATTTCCTTCATGTTCTTGAAGAAAAAAATTTTTCTTATTTGGCAATGGGGAAATCAGAATCCGGGTTGTAGCAGATTCTGCAGCAGTTCAGGCAGCGGTCTGCTTCTCTGTGTGCACTCTCCTTGGGAAGCACAAGGTCTACTTCCACCATGGAGTCAAGGCGTTCGGCCACATGGAGTTCCGGCATTTTGGCCCGTTTGATCTGTTTTATCCCGTCCACACTGGTAAAAATGGATTCATGGATTCGTTTTTTCTGCAAGGAATCCTTTACCGGTTCCACCGGTTCCCCTTTGAGGAAACAATCGATGGATCTTGCAGCCCTTCGTCCGCCGCCAATGGCGTCCACTACCAAAGAAGGCCCGGTGGCCGCATCTCCTGCCGTAAAAATATAGGGGATGGACGACTGGAGGGTGGCCGGATCATTGTCGATGGTATTCCACCGGGTCAGTGCAAGTTCATTCATTCGGGCATGGGGGTCTTGTTTTTTAAAGGATGCATCCGGAGACTGGCCTATGGCAGAGATGACCATGTCCACATCCAGAAGGGTTTCAGAGCCTTCAACAGGTTCCGGGCGCCGGCGGCCGGAGGCATCGGGTTCACCCAGCTGCATTTTCAGATATTCGAGGTGGGTGCAGTTTTTATCCGCATCTCCGATTACACGTGTCGGGGCTGCCAGGAAGACAAAGTTAATGCCTTCTTCTTCGGACGCCACAATTTCCACCTCGTTGGCCGGCATCTCTTTCCGGGTCCGGCGGTAAACCATATAGACTTTATCAAGTCCCAGTCTCAAAAGGGTCCTGGCACAGTCAACTGCTGTATTTCCACCGCCGACCACGGCAGCGGTTCTTCCCAGTTTTATTTTTTCCCCTGACGAGATTCTTTGAAGAAAATTAATACCGGTAAAGCATCCGTTAAGGTCCTCTCCTTCAATGCCCAGCGAGTAATCCTCCCAGGCACCAACCCCGAGAAAGACGGCTTGATATCCCGATGCCATGAGAGATCCCAGTCCAAAATCCAGACCAAATTTGAGATGGGTAAAGGCCTTGATGCCAAGATCCAGAATCCCCTGGATCTCCCACTCCAATACTTTTTTGGGAAGCCGGTATTCCGGAATTCCGTA
>VMSR01000179.1 GCA_013792075.1 Desulfobacula sp. | reverse complement strand
TGACATTTATGCCGGTCTGCTTGCACAATATGTAACAAAAGGGCGGGTGGATTATGATGGGTTTAAACAAGACGAAAAGCGTCTGGATGACTACCTGGCTGTTTTGAGCGCCACAGATGCGGACAGCCTGTCCCACAACGACAAATTTGCCTTTTATATCAATGCCTATAATGCCTTTACCATAAAACTGATCCTGACAAAATATCCCGGCATCAACTCCATCAAAGAAATCGGGTCCTTTTTTTCAAGTCCCTGGAGCAAAAAATTTATTTCTCTCAACAACAGAACCGTCTCCCTGGATTATATTGAACATGAAGTCTTACGCCCCTTGTTCAAGGATCCCCGGGTCCATTTTGCCATCAACTGCGCTTCCAAAAGCTGCCCCCCGCTCTTGGGTGTGCCCTATGAAGGCGAAATACTGGAAACCCAGCTGGATGCGGTTACCCGGGCCTTTGTCAACGACAAAAAATTTAATTTCTTAAAAGAAAACACCTTGTTTCTGAGCCGAATATTTACCTGGTTTGAAGAGGACTTTAATGGAAAACCCCTCTTGTTCATCCGGCAATATGCAGAAGATGACTTCCGGGCGAAACTGGACGCTTCGGGCCCGGAAATCAAACTTATCTATCTTGACTATGACTGGACCTTAAACAGGCCCTGAGCAAAGATTTGCAAACCGCTGCAATACCATGGCCGCAATTGGCGTCTCCTCAACCCGTTCCTGCACTTGCACAGGGTTTTTTCCCCATTGCACAATCGTCTCGGACAGGTGGGCAATATACGCCTTTTCAACGGCAGCATTGAATTCCGGGTGAAACTGAATCCCCCAGGCCGACGGACCGATCCTGAACCCATGATGGGGCTCAAACCCGTTTTTTGCCAGGGAAACGGCAGATTCGGGTAGCCGGAGAACCGTCTGGGAATGGACGACATGGGCCTTAAATTTCGAGGGAAACTTTCCAAACAACGGATCATTCTCCAGACCCGGCCCGGCAAGCTCAATGTCCGTGGTACCGATCTCCAGCCCCTGGGGATGATAGTCCACCACCCCTCCCATGGCCCTGGCAATGAGCTGGTGGCCGTAACAGATGCCCAGCAGCGGGACCCTTTCCTGAATCAGCCGGGGAATCCAGGCCTCAAGCCCAAGACTCCAGTCAAGGTTCTGGGTCACCATGGCATGGGACCCTGAGATCACAACCCCCTTCAGGTCAGATATCTCGGGCAGGGGCTGGTGCTGTTCGACATTGACCACCCGGATATCTTGAAAAGAAACCTGCAGTCCTGCGGCAATCCAGTCTTCGAAATCTCCATATTCGGGTATCAGATGGGCAAGGGTGTCCCCGGTTTTGATGATGGCTATTTTTTTTGCGGAAATCATTCTTTTATGCCTGCCGGTTCAAATGGGTCACAACTTCCCGGAGGATGATCTCGTCAATGGTGGCGATGCCCCCCAGGTGGCCGGTGATGGAAAACGACACTTTCGGATGGGCCCTGGCAGCCTTTTCAACGGCTTCGGGGATATCGGTTAACAAATGGCTGCCGGCGGCAATGAAAAAAGGAAAGACCACAATTCTGCGGGCGCCCTCTTGAACCAGGTCTTCAATGGTCTGCCCCAAAAGGGGGGCGGCAAATTGCAAAAATGCAGGCACCACCCTGTCAAAGGAAATTTCGGCCAGGGGGTCTTTGGCTTTTTGGGCCAGTTTTTCACAAAGGGCTGCCACCTCCAGGGCGGATTCTTTTTTCCGGCTGCCGTGGGCGGCAATAATCAACGCATTCATATTTTTTTCTCCTCAACGGCCACAGGCCTGCTGGATTCATACCTTGGTTTTTTAATACTATCGAATAGAATAATACGCTGATCGGATTTGGCAAGCCGGGTCTTTTTTTTTGTGCTTGACAGACGGGCCAAACATGAATACAGTTCGAAACATGTCGAACTCAGAATCCCAAATAAATGTTGGCACCACGGATGCCCAGGTGGAAAAATTCTCCCGCATCTTCAAGGCCTTGTCCAACCCGAACCGGTTAAGGATTTTATTGGAATTTACCCGGTGCCCTGTGGGAAACGGCTGCCTGACAACCAACGTGGACCAGATGGAAAACTGCCAGCAGGAATTTGCCAAGGCCCTGGGGCTTGCCCCTTCCACCATTTCCCATCATTTTAAGGAGCTTCGCCAGGCTGGGCTGGTAACGGTCCGGCGGGAGGGAAAATCCCTGATGGTCCAGGTGGACACCCAGGTGCTGGATTCCATTAAACACTTATTTTAATATTTTTTTGCATTTAGACTTCGAAAGATTTCGATGTCTAAATGCACCGAAACCAACATCAAAAAAAAGGAAAAAACCAAATGAAAATTACCGCCATCCTGGGAAGTCCGAGAAAAAAGGGCGTCACATCGGAAATTGCCAAGGGCTTTTTAACCAGGGCCAAAACCAACGGGGCCGACATCACTTCCTATTTTCTAAACACCATGGACTTTAAAGGGTGCCAGGGATGTCATCTGTGTAAAACCCAACAGGAAAGCTGCGTGCTGACAGACGATCTCACCCCGGCCCTCGGGGACCTTGTATCCTCAGATATCATGGTCTTTGCAAGCCCCATCTATTTCTGGGAGGTGACCGGCCAGTTTAAATGTTTTTTTGACAGAACCTGGTCCCTGGTCAAGCCCGATTACATGACCAACCCCCACCCGGTCCGCATGGACATGGGGAAAAAAGCCGTGTGGATTTCAAGCCAGGGGGATACACAAGAAAAATACAAAGAAGTGGTGGATAAATATGTGGGGTTTCTGGCCATGTTCGGCGCCAAGACCCATACCATCCGTGCTTTTGGCATGGGCAATGAACTGGGCCAGGATATTGCGCCCTTTATGGCCCAGGCAGAAAAGATCGCAGATCAGCTGACAAAATAGCCGTCAGGCATACCCGGATCCGGGGGAAATCCGGCTGTCACGGCCCGCCACCCGGATGGCAGCCGCTCCCGGAACCGGGCACACATTTTCGCAGATCCCGCAACCGATACAGCGCTCTTCCACCACACGGGGCCGTTTCACAAGACGAATTTCTCCGGCGTCCCCGGGAACCTTCACCTGATCA
Source organism: Desulfobacula sp. (assembly GCA_013792075.1). Taxonomy (GTDB): domain Bacteria; phylum Desulfobacterota; class Desulfobacteria; order Desulfobacterales; family Desulfobacteraceae; genus NBML01. Next base: position 6,477 of record VMSR01000179.1, on the reverse strand, counting down.
AACAGGATGGCTTTTTTGTGGACAGGACAATGCTCCTCGCAGACAATGCAGTTTTTATTCTCTGAATAGGGAAGACACCTGTCTTTGTCAAACCAGGCCTTGCCCATGACAAAGGCATGCTTTTCCTTGACAGGAAGAGCGCCAATGGCGTGGGTGGGGCAGACCTGGGAACAAAGGGTGCAGTTGAATTCGCAATACCCCAGGCGGGGCACAAGGCCCGGGGTAAACATGGCTTCTATCCCCCTCTCAATTCCAACGGGCTGGAGACCATTGGTGATGCAGACCTTCATGCACTCTCCGCACCGGACACAGACCGCCAGAAAGTCCGGTTCATCCAGGGCCCCCGGGGGCCGGATCAGGCCATTGTCCGGCAATTTTGACAGGGCATGGGTACGGCCGAGCACCGGCAGGCAGACGCCGGCAAGGCCTGCCGCCAAAAGCTTTCGCCGGCTGATGTCCACAGGTTGAGGCATTTCCGGCAGCCCGAATTTAAATGTTGTGATCCGTCTGGGGCAATAACCCATGCAGTCCATGCAAAGGGTGCACTCTTCACGGATAAGCCTGCCCCGGGCTTCACCCTCCTCCGTTTCAAAGGCATTCATGGGGCAATTTGTTTCACACAAAGAACACTTTTTGCAGGCCTTTGCCGGGTGCCGTTTCAGAAGGGAAAACTTTGAGACAAGCCCATAAAGCGCCCCCAGGGGACAAATATTTTTGCACCAGAACCGTTTGCCGAAAATTTCCAGGGCCAGAATGCCTGCCAACAGGAAAAAAGAGAGAAAAGAAAGATAAAAAAACCCTTGCTTATGGGGCAGGACAAATGATTTTAAGATTTCATACACAGGTTCTGTCAGGTCTGACAGCCAGGCAGGCCCTGACAGATAAATTTTATCAAAAACCCCTGTTGTAAGCGCGTAAAATAGGGGATCCGCCCCAAAGGCCATGCCCCGGACCAGGAGGGCAAAAGGATCGAAAAATCCCAGAAACTGAACCGAAAACAAAGAAGAGACCAGCAGGAAGGCAAGAAGGGCGTATTTTATGAACCCAAGGGCGGCCTTGGGTGCTTTTCCTGTTTTTTGGCCTTGGCCCATCCCCTTTCCGGCCAGGTCGATCAGGGTTCCCATGGGGCAGATCCAGCCGCAGAAAAACCGGCCCAGCACAAGGGTGAGTCCCACCATCAAAATACAGGGCCAGAGCAATTGGATAAAACTTTGGGTAGCCAGGGTCACACAGGCCCCCACCAGAGGGTCTATCCGAAACAAAATGTTCACGGCATAGGGGATGGTGTCGGCCCCGGAATAGTCGGTGAGGCGGAAAAGCACCAGAAAGATGAAAAAACACAGGATCTGGGTGGCCTGACGAAGCCGTTTCCAAAAATTTTTTCCCATGGCAGGAATCACACCATCCGGATCTGACAGCGGTCCAGATCCATCTGGCCAAGCCCCCGGTTGAACCCCTCCACCGTGGACCCGATGTCTGAGGGCTTCAGCCCGAACAAAGTGGTGGTATAGGCATCAACGGCAATGGGATCAACGCCTGCAATCAGGGTATCCAATCGTTTGACATCGTCAAGACTGCCCCCCGAAGGACCGTTCCGTATGATCACCCGGGTGGCGTCCACCAGGGTCAGCGCCGGCCGGATCACCAGGTTCAGATCGGCAATTTTGGCGCTCAGATCATAATGAATTTTTCCCCGCCAGCCCCCGATTACGCCCATGGCGTTCTTGAGCCCCATGCTCAGTCCGGAGCTGCTGTGGTGCTTGGCCACGGGCACATTGATATAGCAGTCGGCTTCAAGGGCATCCTTGTAAAACTCCCATTCTTTCAGGGATTGACCCTGTTTGATGGTGACAGGGACAAATTTGCGGTCATCCACATATGTGCATCGCACCCGTTTGTCCTTCATGGCTTCAAGGGCCGGCTTGATCCCGCTGTTCTGGTAGCACCGCCGCTCCTCATTGCAGGTCCGGTCAAAGACCATCACCTGGGATGCGCCGGCCCCAAGGGCCAGGGCGGCAAGGGTTGTGACAATCACAGGATGGGTGTTGGCTCCCTGGTCAACGTTCCGGTCCCAGCCGATATTGGGTTTGATGACCACCCTGTCCCCCGGGGAAACAAAGGCGCCCATGCCGCCGGCTGCTTCCACAAGGGTCCGGGTCATGGCCGGATAGTCTGTTCCTTTGGCCACCAGAATCTGGGGACTTGCCATGGAGGCCGCCATAAGCCTTGGGGTAACGTCAAAAACCGGCGGTACCATCAGCACACCGGCCGACCACAGGGATACCTGTTTTAAAAACTGCCGCCTGCCCATTTGCATCTCTTTTTGTCTGTCTTTTTGCATATCCGGTCGCTTTTCCATAGTGGACCTCCTTGGTGTGGTGGATCATTTTTGTAAAGTTTACGAAATCCCCCCTGTTTGTCAAGATTAATTCAAAAGGCTTTGACTCTGCCCGCCGCATATATTATATTTAGATAACATGATTTGAACACACTTCAATCTGAACTTTTCCACTCGCTTCACCTTGTTTTCAGCTCCATTTTGCGATTGATTGCCCGGGTTTTTAACCGGCATTCTGAAGGGATTAAGAATATCCCGGCCTTATGCCGCCCCCTATAATTCAAACCAAGGAGGCAAAAATGGATGATCACACCATGTATTATGACACCATCATCAAGCTCACTACCGCCATTTCCCAGTGCAAGGACCCGGAAGAAGTCGCACTGATCACGGCAGAGAGTGTCAAAACCGCGTTTAAGGCCAAGGGATGCTCTGTCTTTATCGTTGACAGGGAGACAAGGGAATTGGGACTTGTGGCCTCTTCGGGCCTGAGCCAGGAGTACCTGAAAAAAGGCCCCATCCACTTCATGCAGACCATCAGGGAAGCCAAGGATGCCGTTCCCATTGCCATTTATGATGTCATGGACGACCCCAGAATCGAATACCCGGAACAGGCCAGAAAAGAAGGCATTTCCTCCCTGCTCGGGGTTCCCATCATCAGCCATGACAAGATCATGGGGGCCCTGCGCATCTACTCGGAAAAGCCCTGGGAATTCTCCATCAACGACATCAACCTGGTCCAGGCAGTGGCCCTGATCTGCGGGATGGCCATGGACATGTGCCGGATGTACAAAGGGTATAAAACCAGCATTGAAATCCTTAAAAACATGCGGGGGAAAGACTCTTACAGCACCAACAAATGGACGCCCCATGAAGGGGTTCCCTCCAGTGTCGACCCGTCCATCTGCGACTATTAACCCCAAACAGGGCCGAACAGAATCGGCCCGGGAATCCTTTCAATGACAACACCACAAACAACAAGGGCCGGAATCATCTAACATGATCCCGGCCCCTCCATTCTTCTGCCCCTTGCAATGGCCTTATCCGCCCAGAATCGCCTGGCGGATACTGTCAAGCCCCAGCCGGTCCACCATCCGGCCCATGCGTTCCCGCTTTGAATTTTCCCGGTAAAAGACCACCACCCGGGCCACCATCTCTTCTGCGGCATCAAAGTCAAGGTCTTCAACCAATACATCCGAGAGCCGCGGCCGTGCAGACCCGTTCCCGCCGATTTGCACGGTCCAGCCTTTCGGAGTGCCGTAGAGGGCAATATCCTTGATGCAATTTTCCGCACACTGGATCTTGCAGCCGGAAACCCCCATTTTCATCTTGCTGGGCAAAACCATGCCGTGGTAGGTCCGGTCCAGGCGCAATCCCATTTCCATGCTGTCCTGCTGGGCCAGCCGGCAATATTGGATTCCCGGGCACACCTTGACGCTCCGCACACAAAGTCCTGTGGCAAATCCCGGGTCCATGCCCAGATCCTTCCACACCCCGTCCACCTGGTCTTCGGAAATCCCGATGACGGCAATTCTGGCGGCACTGGTAATCTTAAGCTCCGCCACTGCATATTTTTCCGCCACATCTGCAAGCTGCCTGAGCTGTGCGGGTTTCACCACCCCGCAGGGCAGATGGGGAGCAATTGCGTAGGTGCCCTCACCCCGCTGGCGAATCACGCCTTTTTCACCGTCCTTGAGCATTTCTAACTCCTATTTTGTTGTCATCCGATAGTGTTCATCCATACTGCCGCAGTTCTAATACCATGGCCCGGGGATGTCAATCCTGATTTTACAAATGGCTAAGGATCCAGTCCTCCCCCGGAACCCTTGCCATGGAAGGCCGTATGGTGTATAAACCAACCCATGGAAACAAACAAAACCTATCAGCTCCAGGCCCAAATGCTGGCCAACAAGGTCAAAAAAAGGTACAAGCATTTATACAAACGCTATGCCCGGCAAAACCTGGAGGTTTTCCGGCTCTACGACTGGGATATTCCCGAAATCAGGGCCGTGGTGGACTGGTATGGCGGCCACCTGGTCATTGGCGAATACAGCCGCAAACAATCCGAACCCGACTGGCTGCCCCTCATGGGAACGGCCGTGGCAGAAGCCCTGGATGTCCCGAAAGAAAAACTGCACTTAAAAATCCGCAAGGCCGGCATCAAGGAAGGCACCCGGTATGAAAGGATCAACCATACCAACCAAAAAATTGCCATGGGCGAGGGGGATCTTCAGTTTTATATCAACCTTGACGACTATGTGGACACCGGCCTTTTCTCCGACCATCGGAATACAAGAAAACGGGTGGGCCAAATGGCAAAGGACAAGGATTTTCTCAACCTCTATTGCTACACCGACGCCTTTACCTGTTATGCCGCCAAAGGAGGCGCCCGCTCCACCCTGTCCGTGGACCGGTCCGAAACCGCCATCACCTGGGTGAAAGAAAACCTGGACCTGAACCATTTGTCGGACCCCCGGCATACCATGGCCCAGGAAGACACCCTTGATTTTCTGGCAAAAGCCAAATGGAGAAACCTTTCCTTTGACCTGGCCGTGGTGGACCCGCCCTCCTACTCAACCACAAAAGTGACGGAAAAACATTTTGACATTGCCAGGGACTATCCGTTCATGCTCAACCAGGTCTTTGACCTCATGCGGCCCGGGGCAACCGTCTTTTTTTCCACCAACCATCAGAACTTTGAGATGGATACGGCCCGCTTAACTGCCGCGGACATCAAAGAAATCACCCAGGCCACCATTCCCGAAGACTATGTCACCAAACGCAAGCAAATCCACCGGTGCTGGGAAATCCATCTATAGTGGGGTCAGGCTTGGGTTTGATGGGACAAACCCAAGCCTGACCCCATTATATACCCGGAATATATTTCCCCTTTCCGCCAATGCCCAAGGTTCAATTTTTCCCCCCTTGCCCCCATAACCGATTGATATTTAAGCATCCCCCAAGATCTCTTTCCCTGGCATGCATCCTGCTTTAAACCTTCATATGAATGTTAACCCCCATTGAAATACCCCAAGCCAAGGAGATGCACAATGATTCAAAAAATTCTACCGGTATTTGGAATTTTTATTTTTGTACTTTTGTCCGGAACCGTGTCAGAACTTTCTTCCATTTCCGTCAATATAAAAAGCAACCTGATTGTCCTTACAGGAACCCTTGTGTGCTGCTTCATCTCCTATCCGCCCAAGCTGTTCTCCGACCTTTTCACCAGCATCCGCCAGGCCTTTTCAACGGACAAAAAAGACTTTAACGGGATCATCAATGAGATAGAAGCCCTTTCCGTAATCCGACGGTCCCAGGGCATTGTTGAACTGGACAAAAAGACCGCCCAGATTAAAAACGAATTTTTAAGAATGGGCATTGAAATGGTGGTAGACGGCTATGACCGGTATACGATTTTTAAAACCCTTGAACGGCGGTATGATAACTTCCTGGGTACCCGGCGCTCCCAGGCCGATCTGATCAACACCATGATAAAGCTTTTGCCTGTTTTCGGATTTGTGGGAACCATTATCGGCCTGATCAATGTCCTCAACAACATGGGGTCTCCTGAGCTGATCGGAAAAGGCGTGGCAACCGCTCTTTTGACAACCTTCTACGGATTGCTCTACGCCAATTTGCTATGCCTTCCCCTGGGCAAAAAACTGACGGAAAAAACCAAACAGGATTCCATTGAACTGGCCCTGATCATTGAAGGGGTCCTGGATATTGCCGACAAGGTCAATTCCAAACTGATCGGCTATCGTCTGCGGTATTGCATTGGCGAACTCTACCAGGACGATCAGTCTTTTGAAACAAAACTCAATGGGTCACAGGAAGGCCTGCCCTCCCTGAAGCTGGCATTGAAAAAGCAATTTAGCAGGGGATAAAAATGAGGGATATCCTTGTTGAAAACCTAAAAGCAGAACTGGAGATGTCCGAGCGCAAACTGCTGCGCCTCCAGCGGCGTAAATTTTTAGAAGGGTTCGAAGCCGAAGACTTAAGCCTTTGGACCATGCTGGACCTGATGACCCTTATCCTTGTTTTTTTTATCGTTCTTTACGCAGACACCATGCCCCTTGCCCCCCAAAAACTATTTGAAAAGAGCACATCTTTCCTGGTGGCAAACGTCCAGAAAATGG
>VMSR01000265.1 GCA_013792075.1 Desulfobacula sp. | reverse complement strand
GTCTTTGACAACTATTTGTTTGACAAAGTCAATCATATGTGTTGTCGTAGATAAAAATCAGCCATGAATTCATGGAGGAAAGATGTCTAAACAAGGGACGCTGTAGTCAAGGGAACTTAATAAGGACAACAGATATGGAGAATAGATCATGCAACAACGATCAAATGACACTTAGGGCATCGTTTTATGCTATTTTTTTATGTATGCTTTTTGGAGGTAATGCCGTTGCGATTAAGTTCAGTCTTTCCGGTGTCGGGGCCTTCACAGCGGCTGGATTGCGTTTTGGAATTTCAGCCTTTGTCATTTATATATGGGCAACCTTTAAAAAACAGCCTTTGAGAATAAATAAAAAACAAGCAATGCAACTTTTTATTCTTTCCCAATTTTTTATCATGCAATCAACCTTCCTGTATTTGGGTTTGACAAAGACAACTGCCTCTCACGGGGTTTTAATCATCAATCTTTTGCCTTTTTTTGTAATGGTCATGGCTCATTTTTTTATTCCTGGTGATCATATTACTTTAAAAAAGGTGCTGGGGTTGATTTGTGGTTTTTTGGGTGTCGTCCTCATTTTTTTTGATAACCACGGATTATCACATGATTTAATAATTGGTGATTTAATGATTCTCTTTACTGCTTTCTTTTGGGGATGCAATATTATTTATGCCAAAAGAATTATTAATAACTTCAATGTGATACAGATCACTTGGTATCCTATGATAATTAGCACGCCTCTTTTTTTCCTTGGGGGTTATTTATGGGACTCTCAAATGGTAAAAACCTTAAACTCAACGATTATAAATGCTCTCCTTTACCAATCGGTTATCGCCGCTGCTTTTGGGTTTATCGCTTGGAACAACCTGCTTCAAAAATTTGGAGCAACCGCCTTGCATTCATTTGTTTTTCTGATGCCTCTGTCCGGGGTCTTTTTTAGCGTGGTTCTATTGGGGGAGTCTTTAAGCATATACTTGATCCTTTCAATAATGATGATTATTTCAGGACTTTTTATAGTAAATATCAAGTTTGGATAGGATGTCTTGTCTATCTACAGTCGCTGTAAGTCTTTAATCAAAAGGCGTTGACTTTTTTTGGCAATGCTGCCTGGTATCAAAATACAGCCGGTCACGACTTGTATTCATAGGGCTCAGCCCAGATAAATTTTCGACAACCCCATATATTGTATATGACCTTTTTAGTTTTGAAATTTCAATTCAATTATATGAGCCACACGCAGAATTTATGGTCATTCTTCCGCATTAAAGTTGATACATAATTGAGCCATGAATCTGTGTGAGATAGATTGAAAATCTCTCACAAATTCACAACATCAATTATTCTGAAAGGCACCAATATATAGACGTTAATGAACCGGTTGCACCGACTCAAGATTATCCGAATAGAAATTGCCATGGGACGTTCAAAATACCAACAATACAATTTCCAATCCTGATTTTATTTTGTGATATCAGACAAGCCGAAAAGAACAGATTTAAAAAGACCTGGCCCAGGACCTGCGCTGAACTCCCTTTTTGCCCCAGACCGCCGGTTCCCTTTTCTTCTCACCTGCTTTTCCCATTATTTTCAAAGGAATCCTCCTGATCCGCAAGCCGTGTGACTGCTGCATACAAAAGCGCACACCCGGCGGCAATATCTGAAAAACGGGAATTTTCAACAATATTGTGGCTTATCCCCTTTATGCTGGGAATAAAGATCATGCCGGCATCTGTAATTTTTGCCATGTTCATGGCATCATGGCCGGCACCGCTCGGCAGTTTCTCATAGCCCAGACCTGCATTCCCGGCTTCCTGTTCCAGAAGGGCTATGATGTTTTCAGACAAGGGGACAGGTGCTTCATCCGAGATCATTTCACAGGCGATTTCAAGGCCCCGCTTTGTCCTGACCCTGTCCAGAAGGGCGAGAATCTTCTTGACGGCCCCGTCCTTGTCGCTTTTACAAATATCTCTCAGGTCAATGCCCAGGTCCACCTGTCCCGGCACCACATTCATGGATCCTGGCAGGATGTGTGCAACCCCCACGGTGGCAACAGTTTTCTCACCTGCCTCAAAGGATGCTATCTTCTCCACGCCCAGGATCACTTCACTGGCGCCTGCCAGGGCATCCTTTCTCAGGTTCATGGGGGTGGTGCCGGAATGGTCTGCCCTGCCGCAAATAGAGACTTTGAACCGTGTGGGCCCTGCAATGGCTGTTACAATTCCCACCTGACAGTTTTCGTGTTCAAGAACAGGGCCCTGCTCAATGTGCAGCTCAATAAAGGCATGGACCTTCTCTTTCAAGGGGCCTGCCTGATCCGGGGCATACCCTGACTTGCCAAGGGCCTGGTAAATAGAGATGCCGTCTTTGTCCGTCGCCTTTTTCAAGTCATCCGACCCGAGCCGGCCTGCCAGAACCTTGCTTCCGACCGTGCTGATGCCGAACCGGCTGGATTCCTCACAGGAGAAATTGACAACTTCCACAGGCCGTTTGGTGACGATACTCCGGTCATTCATGGTCCTGACCATCTCCAGAGCCCCGAGAACGCCGATGACACCGTCAAAATGTCCGCCCCAGGGAACCGTGTCCAGGTGGGAGCCGGCAAGAACCGGCGGCAGATTTTTTGTTCCCGGCCTTGTACCGCGGATATTGCCAACCGGGTCGATGCGGACCTCAAGGCCTGCTGTTTCCATTGCCCGGATCAGATATGTTCTTGCCCCAAGATCCTCCTTTGAGAAGGCAAGTCTTGTCACCCCGCCGTTTTCCAGTCTGCCGAATCGGGCAATTGCCTTAAAATCCTTTGAGAATCTGTCGATATTCATGGCTGTCTTTCCCTGGTGTCAATTGGATAAAAACCCCTTGGTCTTTCAATACACTATTTACGCAAGGCTGTCATGGCCTGCCCCGTCCCTTGCCTGAAATGGGCGGATCTTAAGGTTTCTAAAACGATTGATCACCCCGGCCAATTCCAGACAGCGCACGCCTGCAAAAAAAATGGGTGCATGGCCAGGAGGCAAAAGAATTTCAAGCCCCTCTTTTTCCATCCGGCGGCAAACGGCCCGGGCAAGACCCGAAGGAGATATGAATGCGTTCTTTAACTTTGTTTTTGAGAACAGCAAGGCATATCCCAGAGCCGTTACCTGGTGGGGATCCACCAGGGCAGAAAATGTTGTAAGATCCAGGTGCTGGTTGCCGTACTCCAGTATATTTTCCTGACCCCGCAGGGGTTTTATCCGAACTCCGATCTTTTTTTTCAACCGGTTTGCCCAATAGGATGGGTCGAAATTGTCTTCAAGGAGCTGCCGCCTGTCCCCAATGATCAAAGGCTTGTTCGGCTCCGGGGGGTGGGGCAATACACATTTGCGGACCGGGTCCGTCATATCCGCTGGCAAATAGGTTTGCATTGCAATCACATGGTCAGCCATACCCAGATACCCGGAATTTCCACCGGCCGCCATGAGGGTGCTTACACCAAATTTTTCAGAAAGCTCCCGGACGCGATCAAAAAACGGGGTAATGGCATCTTCGGGAATCAGCTTGCGCATATTTTGATCTTTGATAAGAAAATTGGCAGCCGATGAATCCTCATCCATGAGCAACAGCCTGGCACCGCCAAGCACAGCTTCGATCACGGCAGCTGCCTCCGAAGTACTGCCGCTGGCATTTTGGGTTGAAAATTTTGTCGTGTCCACGTCCCCTGGCAGGGTGTCCATGAAACCTGAAATATCCAGACCCGTCACAGCCCTTCCCGGCTCGGCACCAATATAAATTGCTTCGGAATGGGTGACCACCTGTTCCCGTCCGTCGCCCGGGATGTGGGGATAAATGCCCTTGGCCACGGCTTCCACCAGGGCGGACTTCCCATGGAACCCGCCGCCGATGACAAGGGTCACCCCGGGTCGTATGCCCATCCCCCTTATCTTCCCGGCATTGGGAAGGGTAATTTCCACTGCCATTTTTTGGGGTGCGTAAAATGGAACTGCTCCCTTTAATGGCTCCTGGGAAATGCCGGACCGCCTGGGCAGGATTGCACCATCCCCCACAAAGCCAATCAGCCCGAGCTGATCCAGACGATTTTGAAGATCCAGCATATCCTCAACCACATCGCATTGTTTTTTCAACTGGCCGTCCCGGCCCACGCAGTCCTTGATATGGTCTATGATTCCGGAGATCTCCCGGTCGAACATCCTTGCTGCCTGCCGGCCGAGAATACGGTTTTGGGCTGATCCGGGCAGGCTGATGTGAAAGGTGATCCGAACATGGGTCCGGGTAAATCTTACCAGATTCCGTTCCAGCACCTGGGGCGGCAAACCGGCAGGCTGAAATGAGCCGCTTCCCTGGGCGCCCCTGTTCTGGCGCGCATGGACCCTTACGCCTTTGTCAAAGGTGCGCACAAGAAAATCGGCCGTGGCCATTGAACGGGCTTTGCTGGACAAGCAGTCCTCCCCAAGTCCAAGCTCAGCCAGATTTAATCGGATCCTGCATACCGATGCCGGCAGGGCACCCGGACTTCCCTGGACATGGACAAAGCAGATCTGATATTTTTCATGGCAGAAGGTTTTTGCCTTCACTGTTTGATATTCATCAAAGCTATGGCCATCCAGGGCGGTAAAAATATCCAATAGCCTTTTTAGGGTGTTTGCCATTTTTTTCCCTTCAGCCGGGACAGACGTCATCCCGGGTTGCGACATGGAACCTCCCGCTAAAAATTTATTCTTGACAAGAGGAACAATTACACTAAAAATCAGAACAGAAAAAACAGAACAACTATACCGGCCGAACAGGGGCAGGGGGAAAACCATGAATGCTTTATCGTCTTTTTTTCAAGTCAGCCCGGAAATTATCATGGGATTTTTGTCCAATATTCTGACCATCCTCTTGCTGCTGGCACTGAGTTATTTCTGTTTAAAAGGACTAAAACGGATTTCCGGTGTCTTTGAAGCAAGACACCATATTTCAGCCCCTTTTGTTCATTTTTTCCATTCTGTTTTCAAATGGCTTGTTCTGGCAGGCACACTTTTACTGATCCTGCAGCAGGTCGGAATCAAACTCAACTCTTTATGGACGATCCTGTCGGCTGCCACTGCAATGGTCGCCATCGGTTTTGTAGCCGTCTGGAGCGTGCTGAGCAATTTTCTGTGCACCTTGATGCTTATTATTTTCCACCCCTTTCGAATCGGTGATGATATAGAGGTCATTGATCCGGCCATGACCTCGGGCATCAGCGGCAACGTCAGAAATATCAATCTGATGTTCACAAGCCTGTATTCCCTTGACCCAAATACCGGCACGCCGGTGGTTACACGCATTCCCAACAACCTTTTTTTCCAGAAGATCCTCAGGATGAAAACCGGTAACAACACCTTCAGCCTGGACAAACAACTTTTTGAGAAAACCTCTCTTTTAAACAGAGCAGGCCGGGATGGAAAAAACCCCATCCCATAAACCCATTGATACCCAATAAAAAAAATACCACAAAAAAAGTGGGATCACAAGGACTCTGGGTCCTTAAAGGAAACCTGTCATGATCCAATATATCAGCACCCGGGGCGGCCAGGCCCCGGTCAATTTTGACGAAGCCGTTCTCCGGGGATTTGCCGGGGACGGCGGGCTCTTTGTCCCCCAAACCATCCCCAAAATATCCCGGGACCGGCTCAAGGCGCTCTCAGGGTTGGCCTATACCGACCTGGCCTTTGAGATCCTTTCCCTGTTCATTGATCCTGGCATTATCTCCAAAAAAGAGCTGGCCCGGTTGATCGACAAGAGCTTTGCAGGGTTTGAACACCCGGATATCCTTCCCCTGAAACCGTTGGGTACCGACCCGTCTGTCCTGATTATGGAGCTGTTCCACGGCCCCACCCTCTCGTTTAAGGATATTGCCATGGGCTTTTTGATCAACACCATGGAGTATCTGCTGGAAAAAAGAGGCGAGCACCTCACCCTGGTGCTGGCCACCACCGGGGACACCGGCCCTGCGGCAGCCCATGCAGCCGCAGGCAAAAAGACCATCGACTGCTGGCCCCTGTATCCCAAAGGCATGATCACCCGGGAACAGGAGCGCCAGATGACCACCCTGGAGGCTGCCAATGTCCACCCTGTGGGGGTTGAAAACTGCCCGGACGGCGGCGACGATATAGACCTTGTGGTGGCAAGGCTTTTTGCCGACCCGGCCCTGAAGCAACGGCTGAACCTGTCCAGCGTCAATTCCATCAACTGGTGCAGGGTCATGGTCCAGTCCATCCATTATTTTTACGGGTATTTTCAGGCCTGCGACGCCATTGGCGACCCCATCGTCTTTAGTGTTCCCTCGGGGGCCTGCGGCAATCTCTTTGCCGGACACCTGGCAAGGGCAATGGGCCTTCCGATCACAGGGTTTATCTGCGCCAACAACGCCAATAAAACTCTCCACACTGCTTTTTCCACAGGTGTTTTCAAAAAAGAGGACCTGCAACAGACCCTTTCCTCGGCCATTGATATTGTGGTGCCCTATAATTTCTGGCGGTTTTTGTATTTTACCACCGGGTGTGACCCCAAAAAGATCTCCACCTGGATGGACCAGTTTCAAAAAACCGGTGAAATCCGTTTGGACCCGGCAAGTGCTGCTGCCATCGGCAACCAGGTTGCTTCGGTTTCCATCTCCGATGCACAGACCCTGGATACCATCAAAAGCACCTTTACAAAAAAGGACCCCTATCTTCTGGACCCCCACGGGGCTGTGGCAGTGGCCGCAGCCGCAGCCCTCAAAAACACCTATTCTCCCGACACCCGGATCATCTGCCTTGCCACGGCCCACCCGGCCAAATTCCCCCAGATAATGACCAAAGCTCTGGGGACGGACTTGCCGGATCAGGCCTTTCACCCCTCTTTGATCCGGTCCTCAACGCTCTGCCAGCACCTTCGGACCTGCGAGTGTGACCACCTTGAATCTGCCCTGGTCCATGCCATGGATCAAGTGGCCCAAAAAAAGAGAGACCCATGGCTGATTATACACACCTGACCACGGAGATCATAAAAGAACTTATCAGAGAATACGATTTGGGAGAAATTGTCTCCATGGCACCCCTGGATGGGGGCCAGGCCAACTCCAGCGTGAAAATAAACACCCGGACAGGGGCCTTTACCCTGTCGGTGTGTGACGAGAAAAACCAGGAAGATATCCTGGGCCTTACCCGTGTCCTGGCCCATCTTGAGGCCCATAAGTTTCCCTGCACCCGGCTTGTGACCACCCGGGGCGGTAGCCCTTTTATCCATTACGACGGCAAACCGGTTTATGTGAAAGCGTTTATAGAAGGAGAGGTCTGCCCGAACCTGTCGCCCAAAATGCTTGTCCAGGTGGGAACTGCCATGGCAAAGCTCCATGGCCTGCCCCCTGTCCCGGGTATGGCCGGACACTTTCCCTATGGATTGCAATCCTTTGATGAGATCTTAGACGGCAGCCATCCCTATGTGGACTGGCTGCGGGGCAAAAAAAAGTTTTTGGAAACCGCCATTGATCCGGCCATGAAAAAAGGATTTATCCACGGGGATATTTTCTGGGACAATCTTGTGTTTTCCCATGGCCGTCTTACAGCTGTCCTGGATTTTGAGGAGGTGTGCACCTATTACACCCTTTTTGACATGGGCATGGCGGCGGTTGGGTGCTGCGCCCAAAAGGGAAGTTTTTCCATGGACCGGGTAAAACAATTGATAACAGGATACCAGCAGATCAGTCCCCTGACAAAACCTGAAAAAAAACAATTGAAAATATTCATGGAATATGCGGCTGTGTCTGCTTCTTTCTGGCGGTTCCGGCAATACAATCTGCGATATTTTTCTTCTGAAAAAAAGGACAATTACCGGGAATTGTCCCTTCTGGCAGACCAGGTCCATGCCATGGATGAGGGCTGTTTTTTATAAAACATCTCCTCCGGATTTAGTCGGATTTTTTTGGGGATAACTCCATTGGGGTTGTTTTTTTAAGGTTTGCCTTACCATTGACAAAAAGCCGGTTTTTTTCACTGTAGATACGGGTAATCTCCATTCCAATATTGAACTGGTCATCGCTTATCCGGGCGACAAGGGGTTCAAATTTTTGAATCTCAATGGGGTATTCCGTGCCGTTGGCCAGGGATATCAACTGCAGCAGACTGGTGGCCAATTCATCTGATTTGTTTTCATCGGGCTTTTGCAAAAGATAGGGGGTAATATACAACAGCCGTGCAGGGGCATCATACCGGAAAGAAACAGTACAGCTAAAAAAGGCATTGACGTTGCCAATATCCATGAGCAGGGCCTTCTTGCCCAGCTGGGTTTCCAATTTTATATTCTTGCCCCGGATGTTCATATCAAACATCAGTTCATCGGATCCGATTTTGAAATGATCAATGGCATCAATCCATAGGGCTCCTTTTATATGAGGCCCATTCTCAAGTTGAATCGGCAGGGCGGCTTTGATCATTTTGGTGATCGCGGTTGCAGGAACAGCAATACCGACTTCATCGGATGAATCAGTTTGGGCGTGACTGCCGGAAATATTAACAACCAGCATCAAGCATGCAAATATGATACACAGATACCTATTTTTCATATTCAGAGACCTCTATTTTTTGTTCATAATTTCAAAAAACACACACCCGATCAGCCACGTGATAAAGTCTTGATAATAATCAAAAAACATTTTTTAGTAAAGCGGTATTTCAACCATAACCCGGGATTCCGCCGTGGATTTACCCCTAAAAATTATCATTGACATTTACCACCATAGAATTTAAATTCACTATAGTGAAATATAAAGCGTGGTAGTAAATTATTTTCAAAGGAGATCTGTATGTCTGTGGCCCTCACCAATGGTTTTTATGTTCTGTTCCCCATTGTCATTATCTATTTGTGCACCACCTACCCGGCCCTGGATAAAATTGGCATGATTATTATCTGTTACGGGGTGGGGCTTGTCCTGGGAAATATCAACCTTCTGCCGCCGGAAATACTTTCATCCCAGGAAAGGCTTTCCGAAGTCTGCGTGGCACTCTCACTGCCCCTTCTTCTTTTTTCCCTTGACCTGAAACAATGGGTCCATTTGGCCGGGAAAACCATATTGTCCATGGTCTTTGCCACCATTTCCATCAGCATCGCCTCCTGCCTTGGGTTTCTTTTCATAAACGACCTGGTAAAAGAAAGCTGGAAACTGGTGGGAATGGCGGTTGCAGTCTATACCGGGGGCACCCCCAATCTGGCGGCCATTAAAACGGCCCTTCAGGTAGACCCCACCACCTTTATCACCTTC
>VMSR01000082.1 GCA_013792075.1 Desulfobacula sp. | reverse complement strand
GGGGTTACCAGTTCACCATTGATGATAAAAAAGATGTTCATGGCACCGACTTCTTCAATATACTTCATTTCAAGGGCATCCAGCCACATGACCTGGGCATAGCCCTGTTTTTTTGCTTGTTCTCCGGCACTAAGGCTTGCCGCATAGTTTCCGGCTGTTTTAAATTCCCCCACCCCACCCCGAACCGCCCGGACATGGTCCTTGGACACCCAGATTTTTACCGGGTTAAACCCTTCGGCATAATAAGCGCCCACAGAACAGAGGATAATGAAAAACTTAAACGTGTAGGAAGACCTGACCCCCAGGAAGGGATCGGTGGCAATAATGAAGGGCCGGATATACAATGAGGTGCCTAATGTTTCGGGAATCCAGCGTTCTTCAAGTTTTACCAATTGCTTCAGGGCATCCAGGACAAAGTCGATATCCAGCTCCGGAATGCACAACCCCTTGGCTGACCGGTTCATTCGCTTGAAATTATCCCGGGCCCGGAACAGCTGAATTTTATTGTCCGCTGTTTTATAGGCTTTCAAGCCTTCAAATATGGCCTGCCCATAATGAAAAACCATGGCAGCCGGAGACATTAAAAAATTAGAAAAGGGCTCAATGCGGGCATCATGCCATCCCTTGTCCATTGCGTACTCCATCACAAACATATGATCGGTGAATGCCGTGCCAAATCCCAGATCTGCGTCCTTTGGCCGGGTGCCTGTTTGGGTGGCCCGGGTCACTTTAATCTCCATTATTTCCTCCCTAGCGTTTGATTTCAATTAAAAAATTTATATTAAAATATTCAGGAATGTAAAGCAAAGGATTTTTAGCACCTGATCCAGACAAATGAGAATCCTTCCGATTCCTTAAATGCCAACTGGGTTTATATGGTTATCACCTCCCTGTTCCGGGACTTAAAAGCCTGATACCAGACAAAGAAGCTAGCTGCTGATCTTCGAAACGAATTTCGGGAATTTTATGGCATTTAGTATAAACTTGTGCTTTACTGGACTTCACTTGAAGTGGCCTCCTGATTTTGGTTATTTTTTGTCTCGATAACTTAATATAATCTTTATTCATGGGTCTTCTCAAGCTTTTTATCTGCTATTTTCTTACTTTTTTTATGCAACGACAGGGTTAATTTAAATGGTCAATTATGGATAGAAATTAGATGAGACTCAGATTTTCACTTGTAGTCATCATACTGCTGATTTCAACAGTCTCCCAGGCTGCTCCAACTATACTCTTGGGGTCAGGGATCGAGAAGTATGATCTGGGATTACATGCAGACATCCTGGAAGATAAACAGGGGGAACTTTCCATTGAACAGGTCAGCTCTTCAGTCTATGCCACCCAATGGGTGCAAAACAAGCAGGAAATCCCCAACTTTGCGTTTTCCAACAGTGTCTTCTGGTTACGAATAACGCTGACATCTCAAATACAACTGCCAAAAAACTGGTGGCTTGAGGTGGCATTTGCGCATCAAGATTATATTGATTACTTTTTATTGCATGACAAAAAGATTGTTGGTACCCGTCATACGGGTGACCGTGTTCTCTTCAACAGCCGATCCGTTGATTATCGTAATTTTTTATTTGAATTTGATATTTCCCCGGGAGAAACCAGACAGATTTACCTAAGATTCCAATCCCATGACGGACTCCACGAACCAAGTCCCATCATCCTATGGGATAAACAAGCCTTTGCCCTGGCCAATGGTCTTAGAAATCTGGGTATGGGGTTGTACTTTGGCATCATGCTGGCAATGGCAATATACAACCTGTTTATTTTCCTGTCTGTTAAGGATAGTGCTTATGTATACTATGTGATCTACATTCTAGGCTTTTCCTTCTGGCTGACGGTTTACTTTGGATATTCCTTTCAATTCCTATGGCCCAATTCACCAGGATGGAACAATCAGATGATCATTGTTAGCTCCAGCTTTTGGGCGATTTTCATGGCCCAGTTCGTTCGTTCCTTTCTTGATACGAAACGTCTGGTGCCCTGGTTTGAAACGGTTGCCAAAGTGGTCATCGGCATCTTGATATTTAACATCGTTCTCAGCTTTACCGGTAAATATGCGATTGGCATCTTGATCCTCGTGAGCCTTGGCGTTATCTTTTGTATGGCTGTCATTACGGCCGGGGTGATCTCCTTTAGAGCAGGGTTCAGACCTGCCCGATATTTCCTGCTGGCATGGACAACCCTTTTATTCTCCCTTGTCATCTTTGTTCTAAAAATTGCAGACATACTGCCGAGTAGCTTCATTACTGAAAAAAGTATACAACTCGGGTCTGCATTGGAAGTCATACTCCTCTCATTGGGATTGGCAGACCGTATCAATACCCTGAAAAATGAAAAACACATGGCCCAGAAAGACGCCATCCACGCATTTGAATCAAGTCTGAAATTGAAAAATGATTTTATTACATCCATCAGTCACGAATTGCGTACGCCTATGAACGCCATCATCGGGGGACTGGAAGCGGCAAAAAAAAATACACAGGGACTCCTGAAACCTCCCCTGGATATTATTCAAGAGGGCGCTTCAGATATGATGAAGCTGGTGAATGACATACTGACGCATACAGAGATTCAGTCTGATCGGCTCGCCATTCAATCAGACCATATCAACATTCAGTCGTTGCTGAAATCATTATATGAACCCTACGAGCAACTGTGTGCTGACAAAAATCTGCAACTCGATTGGCAAGTGGACAAGACCATGCCCAAGTGGATTTGTACTGACGAAGAAAAGCTTATCATTATACTGTCTAAACTATTGGATAACGCCATCAAGTATACAGAGCAAGGTCATGTTGCCTTAAACATTAAATGTGACAAATCTACTTCACCCTGGCAGTTCATCTGTGTTGTAAAAGACACGGGTATTGGAATTGAAAAGGAAAAGCAGGGGTGTATATTGGAATCATTTACACAATCAGAAAGTGGCCTTCAAAGACGCTACGGCGGTTTGGGTATCGGATTATCCATTTGTAAAAAGCTTGCGGAGGCGCTATCCGGTGAACTCAGGTTTGAGTCTATCGTGGGGAAAGGCAGCACATTTACTGCGACGTTCCCAATTGAGCAGGGAGTCGAACCCGTTATCGAAAAAAACAACTGCGCTTTCACCTGGGGACTTACCCATTTTAGTTGTTGAAGACAATTTTGTTAATCAAAAAATCCTTGTGAAACTTCTGGAGAAGATAGGGTATAAGGCATTGATCGCCAATCATGGAAAAGAGGCGCTTGAAATCCTGGAAAAAGAAGCTGTGTCGCTAATATTGATGGATATACAAATGCCGATCATGGATGGTTTCACCTGTACAGAGAAAATTCGCGGGCGATCCGATCAATTAAAAAACATACCGATCATTGCCGTCACTGCTAATCTGATGAGTGCTGACAGAGAACGTTGTGTCGCATGTGGCATGAATGATTTCATAAAAAAACCAATCCAGATGGATATATTGCGCAACTGCCTGGCCTGCTATATAGAATCCGGAACTAACTCTTTGTAATCGTACCATAAAATTTTATTGCAATGTTAAGAAAATAACGGATTAGAAAAAGTCAAAAAAGGCGAACCCGTGAAACCGGTCCAATCCGGCCCTATGTTTATTCACCAGGGTAGCCGTCACACATTATCGACGAAAAAACCCTTTTTTTTCCAGGAAAGCTTTCATCCAGGGCCGGATAATTCTGCCTGTTAGTTCTGCCATCTGGCCGGTCCAGGTCTGGTCCTTTAGGTTGGAATCCCGGTTTTTGTAATAATTGTGCAGGGTCCCATCAAAATTGGTCACCTCTTTTGGCAGCCCGCTGCTGTTCTCTTTTTCACCTGGGGCCTGGAAATAATCCTGCCTTAACACCTGGGTCACAGGAAGCCTGGGCTTTGTATCCGGTATCTGCTCGGGATATCCCAGACAGAGACCAAACACGGGAAAGGCCTGGTCAGGGATATTCAGCAGGTCACAAACCTGTTCAGGATCATTGCGGATGCCCCCGATAAACACCCCCCCAAGCCCCATAGACTCTGCTGCCACCATGAGGTTCTGGGCCACAAGAGCCGTGTCCACCGTGGCCACGATAAGCTGTTCAGCCCACCCGATTTCTTCGGGGACACCATGGTGCCGGGCTGCGGCCACAAGCCGGGTGAGGTCTGCACAGAAAACCAGAAAAACCGGGGCCTGGGCCACCCA
Source organism: Desulfobacula sp. (assembly GCA_013792075.1). Taxonomy (GTDB): domain Bacteria; phylum Desulfobacterota; class Desulfobacteria; order Desulfobacterales; family Desulfobacteraceae; genus NBML01. Next base: position 10,002 of record VMSR01000082.1, on the reverse strand, counting down.
GGGTTGGGGACCGGCCAGGTCGGCAATGGCCTGTCTGTTTTCAGAATCCTTTACCTGGATAATGGTATAGGCCTGGACATGGTGGGAGGTGGAGGCGCATTGGGCCGCCTTAACAAGGCCTTTCAGGGTGTCATCACCCACAGGTCGGCTGTTAAATTTTCGAATGGACCGATGACGGCTCAATAGGTCTATAACGGGATTATCAATCCCTGGGTTCATGAAAGAGCTCATGGTCTGCCTCTCTTAGGGGTTAAAGTCTCTCTGCTTCCAGGATATGGCCAAGAATCCAGCGGGTAATATTATAGATACCCATGTACTCTTCCTCCAGCTTAACCGGGCCAATTGCCGTGAAAACTGTCTGGTAACTTTAAGTAAATCAGATACGATGGAATTAAAGTACCATGATCCAGGCCGGGGTGCAAGAGAACAGGCGTAGATGCCGTTTTTGTCCCTGTTTTTATTTTATAAACCTGCCCTCCTGGTACTCCTGGAATGCAAGGGTCAATTCTTCCTGGGTATTCATGACAATGGGACCTCTCCAGGCCACAGGCTCATTCAGCGGCTTTCCAGTGAGCACCAGCACCCGTATCCCATGGTCTCCTGCCGTCAGGGACAGATGATCCCCTTTATCAAAAAGTACCAGGATGCCGTTTTCGATCGGCCTGTTGTCTGTGATTCCTGTGCCGTCTATCACATAGACTAAGGCGGTATAGGAGGCATCAACTCTATGGGTAAATGTTTGACCGGCCGGCACTGTACAGTCTAAAAATTCCGGGTCAATGACAATGTCATCCATGGGACCTTTTGTGCCCTCAATATTGCCGGCTATCACTTTGATGCCCACTCCGTTTTGGACCACAACTTCAGGGACCTGATCTGCTGTAATATCCCGATATTTGGGCTGCATCATTTTCTGGGAAGCCGGCAGGTTTGCCCACAGCTGAAATCCGTGCATGGATCCGTTGGCATCGCCCTTGGGCATTTCCTGATGGATAATACCGCTGCCGGCGGTCATCCACTGCACATCCCCGGAGGAGATGATTCCCTTGTTGCCCAGGCTGTCTCCGTGGTCCACATCTCCTTTCAAAACATAGGTAATGGTTTCAATACCCCGGTGGGGGTGCCATGGAAACCCCTTTAAAAAATGTTCCGGATTGTCCGAACGGAAATCATCCAGCATCAAAAACGGATCAAGAATCGGTGCTTCTGCGTGTCCGAATAACCGTTTCAGATGGACCCCTGCCCCTTCCATGGTGGGCTGACCGGTTAAGATCAGCTTAATTTTTCTGGTCTTTTGCATGGATTACCTCCCCTTTTACGAAAAACCCTATCCGGGCTTCACCCTGCCCAGCATAGCATGATATGGCCTTTCACAAATCATCCCGCTTTTCCTTAATCTGCAATTTGACTCGCAAGTGATGTGCCATTTATGTATATCCCTGAGTATACAGCAGTATCAGTTTTTGATATCAAGGTCTATGCCAAAAATATTGGCAGATATTCCATGGGCAGATCAAGATCAGCATCATAGCCGAGATAAAATTGTGATCGCTTGTTAACGCCCCCCCCCGATATTCAAGGCCACTCGGTTTCGGTCCAAATCCGGCCCCTGGATAGCTATGTTTTTTCCCTTCATCTCAGTTGTTCTGTGCCCAGAGAACTAAAAATTATCCCATACTCTAGGGTTGCTTTTTTCATCAATCAACGCTAAGACCATTGCCACGATAAAAGACTGTTTTAATGCCTGATTTGATTTCAAATCAACAGGGTTAGGGGGGAGGGGGAAGAATACAGGTGTGGTGGCAGCAATGATGAAATATGTTTTACTGATTTTATCTATGGTTTTAATGTTTCAGCTGCTCCCCCTGACCGAGTATTTTGAATCGGTTTATACTGCCGTTCCGCCCTTTGATTTTTCTAAATTGGATAATCTGCCCCCTTTTTTTCTTGTTTTTATTCTCTTGTTACTCCTGATCCTTTTTCAAAAATGGCGACAAACCCGCCACATCAATGAACTCAATCGAACCTTTCAAGATCAGGTCAGCCTCCGTGAGGCCACAGAGGTTCGTATTAAAGACAGAGAGGTTCACTACAGGGACTTTTTTGAAGATAATTTGTCGGGAAGTTTTGTGGTCCATCCCTTGGGAAAACTGATTGCCTGCAACCAGGAATATGCAAGGATATTTGGATGTGATTCTGTCCAGGATGCCATTTCCAGGCCGGTTACAACCTTTCTGCAATCACCGGAACAGGGCAGAGACTTCATAAAAAAAATTAAAGCTGAAAAAATGATCACCCATTACCGGCTTCAACTAAAGAAGACAACCGGCCATCCTCTCTTTCTGGCCATATATGGCACGGGACGGTTTTCAGACCAGGACGAGCTGGAACATATCCGTGGTTTTATCTTGGACATCACCGAGGACAAGGCCGAGGACAAGGCCGAGGAACAAAACCGATTGCGGCCTTCAACGCCGGAATCCATAGGCTCCCTTGCCAATGGTGTTGCCCATGATTTAAACAATATCCTGTCCGGCATCATCGGATACACACAGCTGGCAAAACAGAACCTGAAAATGCCTGTAAAGCTGGAGCCCAATCTCAACCAGATTTTAACCGGTGCCCGGCGGGCAGCCGATTTGGTCAAGCGGATCTTGAACTTCAGCCGGCCGTCTGCTTCTGCGAAACAGGTCCTGAATCTGGTTCCCCTGATAAAAGAGGTGCTTGCGCTTTTGCATTCCACCATTCCGTCCACCATTGTCATCGAAGAGCACCTGTTTTCAAAGGCCATGGTTCTGGCAGATCCCGGAAAAATGCACCAGGTGATCATGAACCTGTGTTCCAATGCCTGCCAGGCCATGTCCCAGGGAAAGGGGTTACTCACCGTCGGGCTGGATGAACAGGTGGTTTCCAGGACAGGAAACATGGGTATACCGGACATGCCTTTCGGGTCCTATCTGCGGTTGAGGGTGCGGGATACCGGCCCTGGGATTGAAGACAGGATCATGGAAAAGATATTTGATCCGTATTTCACCACAAAAGAGCTGGGCACCGGCCTTGGACTGTCTCTGGTGAAGGGCATTGTTGATGAGCATGGGGGATACATTGATGTGACCAGTTTTAACGGCAGAGGCACCACCTTTTCCGTTTTTTTACCCATAGCAGAGCGTCCCTTGTCCCATGAGCAGCCCTGTTCAATGCCTTCTAAAATCCTGGAAACCTCTTTGCCCGGGGGAGGGGAAAACATCATGTTTGTTCATGCACAGGAGAAGCCGCGTTTATTGGCAACTGAATTTTTAGGGGGACTGGGATATCACGCCTACGGGTTTGCCAATGAAAACGATGCGATTGAGGCCTTCCAAAGAAATCCACACCATTATGATCTCATTGTCACGGATCAGGCCATGCCCGTGAAGTGCGGATTTGACTTTCCCGCCCGGGTGGTTTCCATTAAACCGGATATCCCGGTCATTGTTTGTTCTGATTCCAGGCAAGAACTGGAGCCTTTGATACCACCTGCGGCAAATGGTATGTGTATGAAAACACCCCTCAGGCTGGATGATCTGGCCATGGCTGTCAGAGAACTGCTGGACACCCCAAAACAGCCCCTCCTTTAATAGTCCATTTTATCCGGAACAACTCCCCGGACACCGCCCCTGGGGCTTGGTGTATCCCTATTCCGTCTGGGAATCAGGTGGATATGGGTATGGAATATGGTCTGACCGGCATCCCCGCCGCAGTTGATCCCGATATTGAATCCTGTCACCGTCTCATCCTCCATCAGAATCTGCCGACGCAGGCTTACAATCAAATCATGGGCATCACATCGCTCTTCCCGGGTCATGTCAAAATAGGTTTCGCAATGTCGAAAGGGAATGATAAGCAGGTGATACCGGGTTACCGGAGCCGTATCTTCAATAGCGTAGACGGTTCTGTTTCTTGATTTTATCTGATTCAGGTCTCTTTTGCAGAATGGGCAGGGCCTATATGGCGTTTTGTCTTCCAGCTGTCCTCCTTTCATCCATTCGTCTATACTTGACCGGATAGATGGACCAACATTATTCTTTGTATGTAACCGATGGGTTCTTCATGTCCACCGATCGGTTAAGCTGAACAATTTAGAACCCCTTTTTAGGGTATTCTCTATTCTATTTGGGTATCAAAAAATGTTAGTGGACACAACACTGTTTTAAACAGATCAAATTTTTGCTTTGCGCTTGGAACCCATATTATCAGAATAGATAGAAAATAGGATAACAATTTTCCTTTAAACCCGACTGATAAAGCTTTTACCCCTATTCATTATTTCAGGAATGATGGTGATATTGGATTCGGAAAATTTTGAACGGGGCATATTGGGTTAAAGCCAACGGCGAACCCGATTTTTATAAAGCGTATACTCTTTGCCAAAGATGGACTTAAGGATTCTTTCTTCAGGTTTGATTTGGAATCGGGTCATGTACAGGGAAAAGGCAAAGACAAGCAACAGCGATAGCGGATTGCCCAGATAACAGGCCCAGGCGAAAAGTCCGAAGAGCAGCCCTGTATACATTGGATTGCGTGTGTATCGATAGATTCCAGTACAAACCAAAACACTTGCCTGGTCAGGAGATGCAGGATTAAAGGTGGTGTTCGCTTTTTTTAATCCAAAAACACCGGCCATGGCAAGACACCCCCCGATCACCAATAATGCAATTGCCAGAACAAGCCGAATTTTACCATCTATGCCGGCGTCAGGTGTGACCAGGCCTGCCAGCCACATCAGCACCCCAAAGGCGGCAAAGATGAGAACAGGCGGGAGTTTTAATTCTAAAAATTTCATGTTATCCAGTGGATGCCATAATGACGGATCAAGTGGTTCTGTTTTTTAAAAAGCCTTTCCATCTTCATTGTCAGAAGGGGGATCTCCATAGTTTAATGCCCAGACAAATCAGATATGCAGCCCCGATGTACTTCATGATAGCATAATATTGATTCTGAATCACTCATCCAATACCGACCTTATCTTGACGGATAACGCTTGTTTAGAAAATGGTTTTGGAATGAACTGAGTTCCTTCATCAAGAACCCCCTGGTGGGCAATTACATTGGCAGTATAACCGGACATAAACAAACATTTTATGTTCGGAAAATAACCAAGCAGTTTCTTTGAGAGTTCTCGACCATTCATCCCAGGCATTACCACATCCGTTATAAGCAGATGAATTTCTCCAGAATGAGATTTACCAATCTCTATTGCCTCAATAGGATTAGAAGCTGAAAGCACAGTATAACCAAAATGATTGAGCATCGAGGTTGCCATACTCAGAATGGATTTTTCATCTTCGACTAAAAGAATGGTTTCATCCCCAATCGCTAACTCTTCCTTTAACGTATTATTTTGGATCTTTGCGTCTTTTCCGGTGTGCCTGGGAAGGTAAATTTTAAAAGTTGTTCCTTGGTTGGGTTCACTGTAAACATTTATAAAGCCATTATTCTGCTTGATGATGCCATATACGGTCGATAGACCGAGACCCGTTCCCTTTCCTATTTCTTTTGTAGTAAAAAATGGTTCAAAAATATTGCTCAATGTCTCTTTATTCATACCGTAGCCATTGTCGCTCATGGCAATCATCGCATAATCACCAGGCTTAAATCCTTTGTTTTCGAGACAATATTCCGCATCAAAATTAATATTATCAGTCTCGATAGTAACCTTTCCGACACCCTTTATCGAATCCCGCGCATTGACACACAAATTTGCCAACAATTGGTCGACTTGGGAAGGATCTATCTTCACTGCCCACAGACCCATTTTAGGCTTCCATGAAAAATCGATGTCTTCTCCCATCAATCGTCTGAGCATTTTCAACATCCCTTCCAATGTCTTGTTGAGATCAAGTACCTTTGGGGCAATTGTCTGTTTACGCGCAAACGCTAACAATTGTCTTGTAAAACCGGCAGAACGCAGTGCAGCCTTATGTATTTCCTGTACATTTTTAACCATTGGATTTTTTTCATCTATAGTGCTCCGACTTTGGTTTTTTTGGGCATGATTTTTGCTATTCTCTGAAACCTTCCATAAAAAATTTGTAGACAACCGATACCATCACTGATACATTCATAATGCCATCAAATAATCTGGAGCTTTTATGGATGTTTCAAAATACCAATTCAGTGACGATGAAATTTCAAGACTCAACGAATACAGAGATCTCCAAGCTGATGCAAGACTCAAGGTGAGGTTTATCGCTCTTCTAATGCTGGCAAAAGGGGTAATGCCTCACACTACTGCATCTATACTTGGTAAGTCGATGAAAACTATCGAAAACTGGCATTATCAATACGCCACCAAAGGGATAGCCAGTTTAAATTCTTTTCAATACAAGCCCAAGCAATCATTTTTATCTCCAGAACAAACTGAGGAGATTATTGGCTGGGTCAAAGAGAATAACCCTGGGAAAATCAAGGAAATTCAAATTTTTATTCATGACCGTTTTAAAATCAATTACAGCCATGAAGCCGTGAGAAAAATCCTCAAAAAAAGTGGGATTAAATTTGTGCGGCCAAAAGTTATTCCGGGAAATCCGCCAAGTGAGGCAGAACAAAAAAAAATGTCGAACGCTATTTCAAGCTAAAAGCAGACAGCCAGCAAGGGGCCATTTTTTTGTTTGGTGATGGGATGCATTTAATCCATCAGAATGTTCCCGGGCTATGCTGGGGAGATCCGAAAAATGTGCCTATCCTAAAAACAAACACGGGACGTCAACGGCTAAATATTTTTGGGGCCTACAACCCTGATTCACATTCGTTTATTCACCTTACAGGAGAGGAAAATTGTGATGCAAACAAGGTGATCGAGTATTTTGAGTTAATTCTGAAAACATATCAGCACTCTCCTGAAATCACCCTGTTTCTGGACAATGCGAAATATTTTAAGGCCAAAATTGTTTTCAAATGGCTGGAGCAGCACCCTAAACTCATATTAGAGTTTTTACCCCCTTACTCACCAAACCTCAATTTGATCGAACGTTTTTGGCGTTTCGTCAAAGACAAACTGGTTAAAAACCAATACTATAAAAAATATAAAACATTTCGAGCAAAGGCTTTTCAGTTGCTTAATCATACCGATGAATATATTGATGAATTCAAGACACTGATGGTCGAGAAATTTGAAATTATAAAGACACCAGTATAATTTGTGCCTTTGCAAACCAAAGTTGGAGCACTATACATTGATATTAATCTGTTCATAAAATTTGTTTTAAGTAGGAATACACGTTTTTGAAACCCAATAGGAAAACAACATGGATTTTTTCAAACTATTCACGCCTGTTTCATATTGGTTGTTAACAATACTGTGGCTATTCATATTTGTTTTTTACATCAATCGTATAAGAAAAAGAAAACTGAAAAGTCAATTATTTGTTACCCTTTTGATTATATTAGCAATTGATGCTTTCAGAACTCTTTTTGAAAGCATGTATTTTGGTGCATGGTACACATCTTTAGTCGGATTCGTTCCAAGATCGATACATGATTTTCTTGTCCGTCCTGAGCATGTATTTGTCCCTAAAATTCTGAATGTAGTCGCAGCGTTCCTTATCATTTTTATCGTCCTAAAACGTTGGATACCGGAGGAAGAAGCTGAAAGAGAAAGAGAAGTAAAACATTTGAAAAAACTTGAAAAAGAAAAAACTTTTCAGAATCTTTGATAAGCAGCCTGCCGGGAGTCATGTATGTTTTTGATCAGTTTGGGCAGTTTAAAAACTGGAATCGAAATTTTGAAATGATCACCGGCTATGCCAGAAAAGATATCTTGAATATGAATCCCTTGGATTTTATAGCCATTGAGAATAAGTCCATTGTACAGGAAACAATTACAACGATTTTTGAAACTGGCTATGGGTCTGTGGAAGCAGGATTTTCAAACCAATCTGGAGAAACTGTCCCCTATCTTTTCACAGGATTTAAATATACTCAGGAAGATGTTGATTTCCTGATTGGTGTCGGAATAGATATTTCTGAACGGGTTAAAGTGGAACAGGAAAAAGCCAAATTGATTAAAAAACTGGAGGAAACACTGTCCGAATTGAAAACACTGAGCGGGCTTTTACCCATTTGTGCATCCTGCAAAAAAATACGTGATGATAAGGGATACTGGAATCAAATCGATTCTTATATCCAAGAGCATTCAGATGCAACTTTCAGCCATAGCATGTGCCCGCAATGTTCCGATAAACTCTATGGTGATAAAGATTGGTATATTGATATGAAAAAAGACAAGGGAATTGAGTGAGCCTTTTTGGTATTTTTAACCAGTTTTGACAAATTTTCTAGGGTGATTATTTGAAAAAGATATCCCCAGTGAATTTTTGGACGGCATATTCCGTTTTTATACTATAAACACTCGGTAGCCTTTTGACTCTAATCCGGTTATTTTTTTGTTTAGCATAACTTTTCATTTTGTGAATTTAACGAATGATGATATTTTGTGTACTCTATCTAAAATTAGAATGTTTAAAAAAATAATGTGAGGTCTATAATTTTTAATTCGAAATATTGACTACAATATAGTCCCAAAACCTGAGTCATAGATATGAAAACAAAACACAGCCTAAGCACTACATTCCTGCTGAACATTGTTGTGGCGACCATAGTCTCAATTTCCCTCATCGGTGGATTATGGATCTGGCAACAGTATTCGAATTTTCTCCAGGAATCCAACCAGTTGCAGGATGCGATGCTGAATGACTACAAAAACCTTCTCAAGATCCATGTTAAAAAATCTGTGGGTTACGTCGAGTTTCGTAAATCTATCACTGAAGAACGGTTAGGTGTTTCCATTCAAGAAAAAGTATATGATGCTTATACTGTCTCATCCCATCTTTATACGAAATGGAGAGATCAAAAATCTGTAAAAGAGATACAGGATCTCATCAGGGAGTCTTTAAGGGCGATGCGGTTCAACCAGGGCAGAGGGTATTTTTTTATACTTGATTTACAAGGTACAATTCAACTTCAGTCTGACCTGCCAGAATTTGAAAACAGAAATATGCTGAAAGCACAGGATGGTAATGAAGTGAACGTTATCAGCAATATAATCAGTCTGATTAAAAAAAAGGAAGAAGGATTTTACCAATATAATTGGACAAAACCGGGAGTGCCCCAGGGTACTTACCCCAAAATGACATTTGTCAAACTTTTTAAGCCTTATAACTGGATTATCGGCACAGGGGAATATCTTGATGACTTTGAGTCAAGCGTCAAGAAGGATGTCCTGAGGTATATTGAGACCATCAAATTTGAAAAGGATGGATATATTTTTGTTACACAATGGGATGGACTCTCTTTGACTGAACCCGCCAAAGGGAAAAATATGCTGGGAGTCACCGATGTCAATGGGGTCCATATCGTCCAGGAACTCATCAAATTGGCTAAGTCCGGCGGCGGATTCCTAAGGTATGTCATGCCAAAGTTGAAAGGCATGAAACCCGATCCCAAGCTCAGCTATGTTCAGGGAATCAAAGACTGGGAATGGTACGTGGGGGCCGGTATTTACATTGATGATATAGAAAAAGCGGTTGAGGCAAAACAGGCAGAAATGACCAGAAAAATCAAAAACAGCCTGACCCAGATGGCAGCCGTTTTATTTTTTCTTATTGCTTTCGTCTATTTTTTTGCTCAGCGTATATCCCGCAAAGCGCGTAACAGTTTCAACCTTTTTACCAGATTTTTCGAAAAAGGTGCGCGTGAGTCTACTGTTATTGATCCAAATGCAATGGAATATGAAGAATTCGAGAAGTTGGCCTATTCAGCCAACGATATGATAACAAACAGGATGCGGGCAAAATTGGCCTTAGTTGAAAGTGAAGAAAAATACCGTTCTATGATGGAAGCAATGGATGACCCCGCCTATATTTGTTCAAAGGATTTTTGCTTAGAATATATGAATCCGGCCATGATCAAACGACTTGGTTATGATGCAACCGGCGAACTCTGTTACAAAGCCATGCATGCACT
>VMSR01000054.1 GCA_013792075.1 Desulfobacula sp. | reverse complement strand
GCCCAAAGGTACAGCATTCCACTTGTTTTAAAGATAACATTTCTGGCGGGTGTGTTTGTTTTGATGAAGCGTTGGTATTCAAGGCGCCGGCAGGATGGAGGGGCAAAAGCGGCGTGTCTGAGCGGATCACCAGGAAGGTAAAGATTCGGTCAGATCCGCTTCCCTTCCGCTACGGACGAGCGGAAGGGATTTAGCGTCGGCCCTCCACCCTGACGGTGATGGGTAGAAGGCATTATCATAAAAGACCCTAAAACCAGGGGTTAATAGTATATCATCTTTTCCCAGAATTCTTTTTCATCCTTATCCCAATCCGGGCCGAATTTTTCTTCACAAAAAACAGACAGCCTCGAGTACCAGCTGGTCCAGGGGTTTTTCCCGGCTTTTTTGGCCTCAAGCACATCCATGAGAAAAGATTCGATATTGATCATTTCTTCCTTGGGGATATAGGAACAGGCACCCCCCAGATATGATTTTTTAATATTCTCCGGACTTAAGGCATGGGCGGTCAACATGACGGTTACCACCTTTTTTTTGTTGGCGGTTTCCAACAACTGATACCCGTCCACCCCCATGATATCCAGCACTGCTATATCAAAATCCTGGGTCTTCAGAAGCTCGTTTGCCTGTTCATAGGTTTCAGCCCTGACTGTGGTACACATATCCAGCAATTCTTCCAGGGAATCAAGGACATCGGGTTCATCATCAACAATTAAAATTTTTTTGTTTTCCAAACTGATAGTTGCCATATTTCCTTCCCATTGATTACAATTAATCTGATAAACGTATTTGTCATCCTGTGGAAACAGGGATATTCAGTGAAATTTCAGGCAGAATCCCGTATCCTAAATTAAAGGAAACCACACCAAATATTAATTTTCAAGTGGTTTCTTGTCCAATAAAAGGCCATTCCTTTCACATTGCAAGAAGATAAGTACAATCCATCCAGTTTCAATCCCCTTTGTGCTGAAGATTGTTTTTTTTAAGGTGTTTCAAGCTTTGCCTTCAACTGACCGCAGGCAGCTGAAATATCATCTCCTTTGCTCTTCCGGGTCATGGCCGTCATGTCCCGGTCCAGCAAAATCTGGAGAAAGGCCAGAATCTGTTTGGGTTCAGGACGTTGAAAATCCGACCCTTCATGCTCATTAAAGGGAATCAGGTTGACCTTGGCCCGTATGGGTGACAAAAGCGTCACCAGCCTGAGGGCATCTTGTTTTGAATCATTGATGCCCTTGATCAGGATATACTCAAAGGTAATCTTGTTCCTGGGTTTCATGGTAAATTTTTTGCACGCATCCAGGAGAACGGAAATGGGGTATGTATTATTGATGGGCATAAGAGCCGATCTTGTCTTGTCATCCGTGGCATTCAGTGAGACGGCAAGATTGACATCAGTGTCCAGGCCCAATTGTGCAATCTTGGGGACCAGTCCTGAGGTGGAAACCGTCACCCTTCTGGCGGCGAACTTCATGCCGTAATCCGTGTCCATGATAATCTCAAGCGCCTTGATCAGATTATCATAGTTGGCAAGGGGTTCTCCCATACCCATGAAAACAATATTGGACAATTGAAGGGGCTCGATATTTTTTTGGAGCAGATAAAACCTGGCGTCCCGAACCTGACCGATGATCTCCGCCACGGAAAGGTTGCGCTTCATCCCCCCCCTGGCCGTCAGGCAGAATTTGCACGCCATGGCACAGCCCACCTGGGTGGAGACGCAGAGGGTAAAATGGTCCTTTTCCGGTATTAAAACCGATTCTATATGGTGTCCGTCATTGAGCCTGAATAAAAATTTTTCAGTGGCGTCCGATGACACCTGCTTGTCTTCAAGATCAAGTCTGTGCAAATAAAAATGCTCAGAAAGAAGGGTGCGCATCTCTTTACCAAGGTCGGTCATTTCATCAAAACAGCTAGCCTGTTTCAGATAGATCCATTTGAAAATCTGCCCGGCTCGGAAAGATCGAACCCCTTTATCTTCAAGCCATTTGACCAATTCTTCCCGTGTATAATCCTGAATGTTTTCCATGTGTTTTAACCCGGTTAATTTCATTATTTCCTTGACATATCACGGAATCTACATTAAATTCAATGATTTGATTTGATATTTGAGGTAGCGCCTTTTATGTTTGATAATTTGAGTGACAGACTTGATTCGGTCTTTAAAAAACTGAAGGGCCACGGGACCCTGAATGAGAAGAACATTGAAGATGGCTTAAAGCAAGTCAGGATGGCACTTCTCGAAGCGGATGTCAATTATAAGGTTGCAAAAAATGTCATTTCAGATATAAAGACCAGGGCATTGGGTCAGGAGGTCATGCAAAGCCTGACCCCGGGCCAGCAGGTCATTAAAATTGTAAATGAAGAGTTTACCAGAATGATGGGGTCCACGCACCAGGAGTTGAACTTTGGGGGCAAGGCCCTGGGTTCTGTTATGCTTGTGGGGTTGCAGGGATCCGGTAAAACCACTACGGCAGGAAAACTGGCCTTTTACCTGCGCCGCCAGGGCAGAAAGCCTTTCCTTGTGCCTGCGGATGTTTACAGGCCGGCGGCCATTGATCAGTTGAAAAAAATTGGAACCCAATTGGATATACCGGTTTTCCAGTCCACAACTGATATGCGGCCCTTGAAAATTTGCCAGGATGCACAATTGGCGGCAAAAGAACTGGGGTGTGACACCCTGTTGTTTGACACCGCCGGCAGACTTCATCTTGATGATGCGTTAATGGCTAAACTTGAAGATATCAAAAGAGCCCTGAATCCATCGGAAATCCTTTTGGTAGCTGATGCCATGACAGGCCAGGATGCTGTTAATATAGCCGGATCCTTTGACAAACGTCTGGATCTGGACGGATTTATTTTGACAAAAATGGATGGCGACGCCCGGGGTGGTGCCGCCCTGTCCATCAAAGCTGTAACCGGTAAGCCCCTGAAATTTATCGGGGTGGGTGAAAAATCCACCGCACTTGAGCCCTTCCATCCCGACCGGATGGCGTCAAGAATACTGGGAATGGGAGATGCCCTTTCCTTTATTGAAAAGGCACAGGAATCGGTTGATCAGAAAGAGGCCAAGGCGCTTGAGCAAAAACTTAAGAAAAATGCATTTACCCTGGAAGACTTTCGGAACCAGATGAAATCTGTCCGGAAAATGGGGTCCATCAAGGATCTTCTCGGCATGTTGCCGGGGGTTAACAAAAAACAACTGGCGGGTATAAACATTGATGATAAGGAATTTAATAGAATAGAGGCCATCATCAATTCCATGACCCCGGGAGAACGGTCCAACCATGCCATGATAAAAGGCTCCCGGAAAAAGCGGATTGCCAATGGAAGCGGAACCAGTGTACAGGATGTCAACAAGCTTCTGAAAAGCTATACCCAGTCAATGAAAATGATCAAAAAATTTAATAAAGGCGGCATGCGCTCATTAAAAAACATGCTTCCGTTTTAAGGAGAAGGAACAATATGTCCGTAAGAATCAGATTGACCAGAAAAGGCACAAAGAAAAAACCGTTTTACAGAATAGTGGCAGCTGATGTTGAATCGCCCAGGGACGGCAGGTTTTTGGAAGCACTGGGAACCTATAACCCAATGACAGAACCAGCCATCATTGTCCTGAAAGAAGATAGAATCAACTATTGGCTGGGTGAAGGTGCAAAACCCTCCACCACAGTTCAGAGCATCTTGAAACGCCAGGGGTTTGCAGGCGCAACTGCTTAAAATTCAACCTGTCCGTCATAGGAATAACTTTGGAGCTCTCACTTTTAAGGAGATGTTTTTTATGAAAGATCTGGTAGAATACATTGCAAAAGCATTGGTAGACAATCCTGAGGCGGTTATAGTATCCGAAGTTGTTGGTGATCAGACCTCGGTACTGGAACTGAAGGTGGCCAAAGAGGACCTGGGAAAGGTGATTGGAAAGCAGGGCAGATCTGCCCGGGCCATGAGAACCATATTAAGCGCTGCATCCACAAAACTTAAGAAACGGACTGTTCTGGAGATTATTGAATAGGGATGGACAAAGACTGTCTGCTGACAATAGGCAAGGTAACCGGAGTGCACGGGCTTAAGGGAAACCTTAAGGTGTGGTCCTTTGCGGATTCGGTTAATACCTTTGGACAAGACAGACAGGTCTGGCTCAAGGCCGAAGGCGAGGAAGAGGGGGAGTCCTTTACCATCCTCACTGCCTCTGCCCGGAAAAAAGGGGTTTTGATCAGCTTAAAAAATGTGGACACCGTAGAAGATGCGGAACAATTGGTGGGAAAAGAAATTCTGATCAGCAAAGATCAGCTTCCCGAGATTGAAGAAGACGCATGGTATTGGCAGGACCTTTATGGACTGACCGTCATTGACAAGGTCCTGGGGAGACTGGGAACCATAGACCGAATCTTCCCCACCAATGCCAATGATATGCTGGTTGTCACGGATAAAGAGAAGGCAGGCGATTCGGAAATACTGATTCCCATGCATGAACACTTCATCGAATCCGTGGATTTGGATACCAAAACAGTGACAACCACCCTGCCCGAAGGGTACTAGCCTGGATGGGCAACGGGGGGGGACAGGCCATGGAATTTACGGTATTAACGCTCTTTCCGGAGCTTATGGCCGCTTTTTTCGAACACGGGATGATCCACAGGGGCATTGAGGCCAAATTGATCTCAGGGACCTGTGTGAATATCAGGGATTTTTCCTGTGACCGGCACAAGACAGTTGATGACAGACCCTATGGTGGTGGAAGCGGCATGATCATGAAACCCGAACCTCTGGAAGCGGCCATTGCCTTTGCCAAAGAGAGAAGCCCCGAGGCAAAGGTAATCTTAATGACCCCCCAGGGAACACGGTTTGATCAGCAAAAGGCCTGCAGCCTTGCCGACCGGCGGGAAAGTCTTATTTTTATTTGCGGCAGGTATGAAGGAATTGATGAGCGCGTATACACCCAGCTTGTGGATGAAGAAATCTCCATGGGAGATTATGTAATGACCGGAGGAGAAGTGGCTGCCATGGCCATTATTGATTCCGTATCCCGCATGATCCCCGGAGTTCTGGGAAGCTGCGCATCTTCCCAGGCGGATTCTTTTAGTGATGACCGTCTGGAATATGCCCAGTATACCCGTCCGGAAGTCTTTAACAACATGGCAGTGCCCGGGGTATTGTTGTCTGGCAACCATGAACGAATCCGGCAATGGCGGAAAACCTCGTCTTTGCAACGGACCTTCATGAAACGGCCGGACCTGTTTGAAACACAGCCCCCCACAGCCGAAGAAAAACAAATTTTAAAGCAATGGTGCCGGGAGCTTACAACACTTGTCTCCCCATAACCTATACGTGGCCCTTGTCCATTTTCCCGTTGTGAACCGGAAGGGAATGGCCATCGGATCAGCCCTGACCACCATTGACATGCATGATATTGCAAGGGCCTCCCAGACATTCGGGGTTAAAGGGTTTTATGTGGTAACACCCTTTGCAGACCAGGCCGACCTGGCAAACCAGGTCATTGATCACTGGACAAAGGGTGTGGGCGGTGAATTAAACCCATCCAGAAAACAAGCCCTTGAACTGATACGGGTGGTCGCCACTTTTGAGGAAGCGGTCCGAAGTATCGAAGAAGAGACAAATAAACCCGTGGTAACGGTAGCCACCAGTGCAAAACCACTGAAAGGCGCCATAACAATTGCCGCGTTTAAACAAGCGTTAGAGAGCAATGCATCCCATGTCCTCGTCTTTGGGACGGCATGGGGACTGTCAGATGAACTGATTGATACCTGTGACATAAAACTTGAACCCATAACGGGTACAGGTAGTTACAATCATTTGTCTGTTCGGTCAGCTGCATCCATATTTTTAGATCGAATTACAAATGGCTCATAGGCCGACAGTGAAGAAAACCAGGAGGAAGAAATGACAAACGTAATTGAACGATTGGAAAGAGAACAGATGCGCCTTGATATCCCTGCTTTTGATTCAGGGGATACCATAAAAGTTCATGTTAAAATCAAAGAAGGGGATAAAGAACGTATCCAGGTATTTGAGGGTGTTGTGATCAAGAAGACCAAAGGATTTGCCAGTGCCCGCTTTACCGTGAGAAAAATATCCGGCGGCATCGGCGTGGAAAGAATCTTTCCCCTGAACTCACCTGCCATTGATAAGATCGAAGTGGTTACAAAAGGCCGTGTAAGAAGATCAAAACTTTATTACCTTAGAGACCTTCGCGGAAAAGCAGCCAGAATCAAAGAAAAACGGTTTGCCTAAAAAGAGTGGCCCATACCCCATGTGGGAGTTTGAGCATGCCGCCCTTGAAAGAGGGTATCACACGATTGCAGGAATAGACGAGGCCGGCAGGGGACCCCTTGCCGGCCCTGTTGTTTCTGCCGCTGTTGTATTACCCCCAAACTTTTCCTGCCCGGGAATTGACGACTCTAAAAAATTGTCTGAAAAACGAAGAGATGCACTTTTCCCTGTGATCAAAGCCCAGGCCCTGGCAATGGGAATTGGAATGGCAGATCACCGGGAGATCGACCAGATCAATGTTCTTGCGGCCTCCCTTTTGTCCATGAAACGGGCGGTTCAGGACCTTGCTCCTGGTCCTGATTTTCTGGATTCTGATTTTTTGCTCCCTGATTTTTTACTGATTGACGGGAAATTCACCCTTGATATGGATTTGCCCCAGCAGGCCATTGTCAAAGGAGATTCCAGAAGCATCTCCATTGCAGCCGCATCCATCATCGCCAAAGTCACGAGGGATAAGCTCATGGCAAATTTTCACAAAACCTATCCCCAATACAATTTTATCCGTCACAAGGGGTATCCCACCAAGGCCCACAAGCAGGCAATTATAGAATACGGCCCCTGCCCGATTCACCGGACTAGCTTTAGGGGGGTAATTGTGCCGTGATGCACAAAGGACAAAAAATCGGTCAAAGCGGAGAAGATCTGGCGGCTGATTTTCTCATCCAAAAAGGCTATACCCTCTTGGAGCGAAACTATAAAACCCGGACTGCTGAAATTGATATCATTGCCATGGAAAAAAACCACCTGTGCTTTGTGGAAGTCAAAACAAGAACCAGTCTTAAAAAAGGGCTCCCAAAGGAATCGGTACACCATGCCAAACAGCAAAAAGTTATTTCCGGTGCCCGCTTTTATTTAAAAACAAACAACTTATTTAACCAGGCGGTTCGGTTTGATGTGGTTGAAATTATTTTTTCCCATGGGCATCCGGAAATAACCCTGATTAAAAATGCCTTTGGAACGATCTAGGATGGAAACCGATCTCCAGCCCGGCACCCTGTTTG
>VMSR01000075.1 GCA_013792075.1 Desulfobacula sp. | reverse complement strand
ACCCTAACGTTGCATAAAATCTGAAATAAAGTTCTCTGTTTTTTAAGCCGCTTTTTGCAACGCATCCATAAAATGTAGCAAATCTTTTTTCACAGCCCGGTTTGAACTCATTGTCAGAGTGAGTTTGCCTTGGGGCCAGGTAAAACGGCCCGCTCTTTGGATAATTTGATGGCGGATCGTATCAAGTTTTTGAAATCTCCATGCTGTCGGACGTTTGGCTTTCGCCCGGAGTGCTGCCGGATGTGCTATCATTTGCATCTCCTTTGAAAAATTGTGTGCCATCATGGAAGCCAGGGTGAAAACTTGATTTGCTGCCAGCCGTTTACACGGGATAACACCAAGGGCAGTATCATTTTTAGCATCCCCGAATATCGATTCCTGGGAGCCACGACCATTATGAAACAACACAACGGCTTTTGCAGATTCTTTTTTGTTGGTTACAATAACCTTATATTGATAATCCCGGGCAATCGGTTCAAACAGATCCAGCTGGAGGGCTCCCTTCTGTGGCTTTTTGACTTTTTTTCTGGTGAAGACAAATCGGAATTGGGTATTCCAGGATTTCGGTTTCCATTGGGTTTCAAAAAAAGACCAATTTTCATCAATGACAGTCCATGATTCACACGCTTCGATCATACGTTTGAGTTCGGCAAATCTTACAAAAGGAACAGAGGCTGTAAATTGCACCTGTTTTGCCGCCAAAAGAGAAATGATATCTTTATTAAAAAATGCACTGTCCATACGAGACTCAAGGATGGTTCCAGGGATCTGTGATTTTGTGTTCTGGAAACAGTCAAGCATAAAATCAGCAGCGCCATTTGAGTCATGGACATTACCTGGACGGTGATGCATATCAAAAAATTGTCCAGTCTGAGCAACCGTGCAAAAAAGAGGATAATAACTTCTGGAACCTTTTTTGGCTTTATTGAAACCGATAGCCGATCCTTCCGCATGGCCTTTAGTGGACAAAACGGAACCATCAAAGTCAAGGGTCAATCGGGAAAATTGTTCCCGCTGTAATCCATCGATTACAAATGTACGGGATAATTTTCGAATTTCCCCAATACTTTGAGTATCCATCTGGGCCAGGCTCCTCGAAATAGTTGAAACGTCGGGAAGCCTTTTTAACCCCATTAAACGTAGGACCATTGGATCATCCCGATAATATTCAATCTGCCTCAACCTTTTAAAGCCCAGGATAAAATGAATGATAAGCAAAATGACGATCAGGTGGTGCCCAAAGATTGGTGATACCTTTAAATGTGAAAAACATTTTTTAAGTTTGGCTTTTAAATTGAGTCGACCAAATAACAGCTGAAAAATTACGATACCAGAAAAAGAAGTTAGCTGTTGATCTTCGAATCGAATCTCGGGAATTTTATGGATTTTAGTATAAATTTGTGATTTACTGGACTTCACTTGAGGTGGCCTCCTGGGTTTGGTTATTTTTTGTCTCGACAACTTATTATAACCTTTATTCATGGGGCTCCTCAAGCTTTTTCTATACTAAATTCCTACTTTTTTTATGCAACGACAGGGTTAATCATCGGGCTTGGTCAATTCGGAATGTCCCTGGCCCGTACATTATCGGAAAAAGGGGTCGAGGTCCTGGCCGTTGATCCCAAAACAAATCTGGTTGAAGAAGCCTCGGTTTTTGTAACCGAAGCCTTGGTGATGGACGCCACCGATGAGGCTGAGCTTGCCCAGCTTCACCCTGAAAAAAGGGATTCCGTGGTGTGTGCCATTGGGGATGATTCAAAGGAATCTTCCATCATCTGCACCTTATTGCTCCGGCAGATGGGTGCGCCTTTTATTGTGGCACGTGCAAATGATAAAATGCACCAGCGCATTTTGCAACTGGTGGGTGCACACCAGATTGTCAACCCGGAACAAGAATTCGGAAAGCGGTTTGCCACCCGGCTTATTTACCGGCATGCGATCGCTGAAACGCCCATTGGAGAAGATCTCCAGCTTACCGAAATCCATATTCAGCCGGCAATGGTTGGAAAAAGCCTTATTGATCTTGCCCTGCCAAAGCGTTTCGGAATAATGGTCGCTGCTATCCGCCGGGGCTCCCCGACCAAAATTATCCAACCTTCCCCAACCGAGCCTTTGCAGGCCGATGACCAGCTGATGATTGTTTCCAGTGAGGCCGCCATCGCAAACCTGATAAAAGAGGTGTAAGTATGAGGATCGCACAATCAATGCGCATTGGGGTATGGCTGCTGATAGGTCTGAATTTGTTGATGGCCCTGGGATCTATCTGGATTTTCATGCGAATGGCGCCGGCAATTGAGGTGATCATCGACCAGAATGAACTTTCTCTCCAGGCCTGCGAGGAAATGCTGGCCTCCCTGGCAATGCTCAACCAGGATAAGACCATAAATTCGGCATTAAAGGGCAGATTTGAAACTGCACTCAAACGTGCCCAGGATAACATTACTGAAAAGGAAGAGCCGGGTGCCCTTGAATCAATCCGCAACGGTTTTTCCGACGCGTTTGCAGGGAACATATCCGCACAGCGAAATACCATATCCGCAATAATTCTTTTGGGAAAAATCAATAGAAACGCAATGATAATCGCCGATCGGCGTGCCAAACAATTCGGATATGCAGGCGCCTGGGGAATTGTATTTATGGCGGTTTGTGTTTTTTTTGCAGGCATGCTTTTCAAAAGAAGCCTTTCAATAAATTTGATCAAGCCCTTAGAGGAAATACATGCTGTAATATCTGCCAACCGAAATGGTGATACCATGCGCCGCTGCAGCGGTTCGGATCTGCCCAGAGATGTCAGAACCGTATTCGATGGGGTGAATGAGTTTCTTGATAAATAGAATTTCACCGCCATTTTGGGGGAAATCAGAATGATTTTCGGGTATTGAAAAAACAAGAATATTCTGCTAACCCTGTCTTGTGCCTGTAATTTAAAACAACTCTGAAACTTGAGTAAAGAGTCTGCATGATGACCGACCCCATTTGGGACAATGAACTGCTGGCGGTCCAGCAGGAGAATAGACACCTCAAAGAGACAATAGGGGCCCTGCGGGAACGACTGGAAGCACTTCGTTTCGAAAAGGAGCAAAGCCTGGGGGATGCGATTTCCATGGCCGCGGGTGAGATTTTACAGCTTCGGCAGACGATTTCAGCGTTGCGGAACGAGTTGGAGCACCAGCAGGTTCTTTGTGAGGAAACGCTTTTCCAAAGGGAGAAAACATACGGGGATCAAATAGATCAGTTAAAGGACATGGTTATGGCGCTGCGCATACAGCTGGAAACAAAACAATCAGGGGATTGACAGGAAAGCCATGGAAAACGATAGGGGGTTATCTTTTTCTGATACCAAAGGGTTAGGTCCCAAGGGTCATGATGCAAAAGCCGAGAATGCGCGACCCCTGGATGTCTTGTCCGGCGGTGAGCGGGAAAGGCTCTACCAGGCAGAAATGCTGTTGGCGGTTTCCCGGAAAATTGCTGCCCTGGAAACCCTTGATGAAATTCTTGAAAGCCTCATGTTCATGACCGCACGGGAGCTTGGAACCGAACGGTGTACCCTTTTTCTTAATGACGGGGAAACTTGCGAACTCTATGCCAGGGTAGCCATGGGTGCCTTCAGGCACCGGATACGGATGGTCAATACCCGGGGCATTGCAGGTCTTGTTTTTACCACGGGCAAGGGACTGATCATCCATGACGCATATGCAGATGAGCGTTTCAATCGTGACATTGATGCCCAGACCGGTTTTGTCACAAAGAATATTCTTTGTGCGCCGATCCGAACAGCCAGAGGGGAGATTATCGGCGTTGCCCAGGCCCTTAATAAACAGGAAGGTGTTTTTACGGAACGGGACATGGGAATATTGGAATCCATGTGCCTGCAGGCGGCGGTGGCGCTCCAGGGAGCTCAGGTCATTGAAAAAATGAAAATTGCCCGTCAAGAGGAGATGGGATTTTTTGATGTTGTTGTGGACATAACATCTGAAATCGATTTGGGGACTCTTTTGCAGAAGGTAATGGGTGAGGCAACCAAAATGCTCCATGCAGAGCGATCGACCCTGTTTTTAAATGACGAAAAGACAAATGAGTTGTGGTCAGAGGTCGGAGAAGGAATTGAAGCCACCCAGATTCGGTTTCCCAACCATCTGGGAATAGCCGGGGCGGTTTTTACCTCCGGACGAACCATCAACATTCCCCATGCCTATGCAGATCTTCGGTTTAATCCCGCCTTTGACCGGCAGACCGGTTTTTTTACCCGTTCCATTTTATGTGTTCCGGTGGCCAACAAAGAGGGACGGGTGATCGGTGTTACCCAGGTGTTGAACAGAAGAGGGGGGCCTTTCACGGACAGGGATGAATCCCGTCTTCGGGCATTTACCGCCCAGATTTCCATTGCCCTTGAGAATGCCAGACTCTTCAATGATATCCAAAACATGAAAAATTACAATGAAAGCATGCTGGAAAGTATGTCCAATTGTGTCATCACCCTGGATGAGGCAGGCAAAATCATGACCTGCAATACTGCTGGGTTAAGGATACTGAAAAAAGAACCCCAGGACATTTTATCCCGCCATGCCAAAGATTTTTTTTGTTCTCCCAATGAATGGATTATGGCAAAAATACAACGAATGGAAGAGACCGGTCAACCGGATCTCACCATGGATGCAGAACTTGCCTTTGACCAAAATAAAATTTCAGTGAACTTAAGCATTCTTCCTCTGGTGGCTGGGGACAAAAAAAAGCTGGGCACCCTGATCATGATTGAAGATATCAGCACGGAAAAGCGCATGAAATCAACTTTGTCCCGGTATATGGACCCGGGACTTGCAGACCGGGTATTGGACGGAGAAAATCAGGACATCCTTGGTGGCAGGAGTATTGAGGCAACGGTTCTTTTTTCCGATATCCGGGGATTTACCACCTTGACAGAAACCTATGGTGCCCAGGGAACCGTCAGTCTGCTCAACGAATATTTCACCATCATGGTCGACTGTATTCAGCGCGAAAGCGGAATGCTGGATAAATTTATCGGTGATGCCATCATGGCCGGCTTTGGGATTCCCATACCCGGCAAAGATGATGAAGACTGCGCCCTCAGGGCTGCCATATCCATGATCACTGAACTCAACAAGTGGAACCTGGATCGGATCAAGCAAGGAAAGGTACCGGTCCATATGGGTATCGGACTGAATACCGACCGTGTTGTATCCGGTAATATCGGCTCGCCCAAGCGCATGGACTTTACCATGATAGGGGATGGGGTCAATCTTGCCGCCCGTCTGGAATCGGCCTGCAAACAATATTTTGCCCAGATTCTCATCAGTGAAAATACCTTTAACCGATTAAAGGGCACTTACCGGATACGGGATATTGATGATGTGATTGTTAAGGGCAAGACAAAACCCGTCCGTATTTGTGAGGTTCTGGACCACCACACCCGGGAAAGTTTTCCAAATCTGATGGAGGTGGTCAGTCATTTCAAGGAAGGCCGTAACTATTACAGGAGGGGCGTCTGGCCAAAGGCCGTTAAATCCTTCGGCAGAGCCCTTGAACTGAATCCTTCGGACAAATTGTCACAAGTTTTTATTGACCGGTGCACCTATATGATGGAGAATCCCCCTGAAAATGAATGGAACGGCATCTGGGTGATGGGGTCCAAATAAAACAGGTGCCATTCTTTCCAAAGGGCTGATATGGTAATGGATGCGCAAAATTGCAGAAGGACCCACGCCCGGCATTCCACCTGGTTTGATACCAGACTGGTTTGCGGGGATCAGGTTTTAGATTGCAGGATCAAAAATATATCCGTTGGTGGTGCATGGGTGGAAATTGACGGTGCATTTGATGCCAAATCCTATGTAAAGCTTTCCCTGGGAGCTTTTGGTGAATTTGCATGTGAGATTGTCTGGCAGAATGGAACACGCTTGGGCCTGAGATTTTTAAACAATGCCGAAGAAATGGCAGAGGTCATTATGGGGATAGCCGCATACGGTTAGTCGGTTGAAATATGGATAATCTGCTCTATCTGATGCTGCTTCTTGCCCTGGGGAATCTTTCCCGCAGGCTGCCTGCCTTTCCGGAGAACACCCCCCAGGTACTCAATCAATATGTGATCTGGATTTCATTTCCGGCAACAGTGCTGCTCAAACTCAATGGGCTTGCCTTTGATACCCGCCTTTTGGTGTTGGTTCTGGTTCCCTGGACCCTGCTCTTTTTGTCAATCGGGGCCGTTTTTCTGATTTCAAGGGCCCTGGGATGGGACCGGCCCTTGACCGGGGCTGTTCTTTTGTCCGTTGCCCTGGGCAATACCTCTTTTTTCGGATTTCCTGCCGTGGCTGCCTTTTGGGGTGAGCAGAACCTGAAATACGCCATCCTCTATGATCAGTTGGGCTCCTTTTTGGCGGTGGCCACCTTTGGCACCATTGTCATGTCCGTTTACGGCAACGCCTCCCGGGTGACCCTGAAAACGGTTCTTTTGCGGATTTTGGGTTTTCCGCCATTTACCGCCCTGGTTCTGGGGATAGTGCTTTCCCGGGTTCCCATACCTGCCACCCCCCTTCTTGTGCTCCGGGGACTTGCCGCCACCCTGATCCCTTTGGTGATTTTCAGTGTGGGGGCCCAGCTCAGATTCAGACAACCCCTGTCCAACGTGGGGCCTATCCTGATCACCATGGGGCTCAAAATGGTTGTTTCTCCGATGATTGCCATGGGACTTCTTCTTTTATTTGGAATTTCCGGGCCTGTGTATCAGGTGACGGTTTTTGAAGCTGCCATGCCGTCCATGGTTATGGCCGGAATTCTTGCCTCTGCCGGCAATCTTCGGGCGGATGTGGCCAATGCCGCTATTGGATACGGGATTCTTTTTTCTTTTGTCACCCTTCCTTTTTTTTACTGGCTGATCAGATAATCGTGGCAATGAGGATTTGCTCTTTATAAAAAAAGCCGGGAAGAAACCTTTAAATTGGCTTTCTTCCCGGCTGGATTTTTTTGACGCCCATGGGGATGTATTAAAAAAAATACAAATGCCTTACCCCATGGGATTTAGGGTAAAATATTTTATATTTTATTCTTTATCAAACTATTCTTTATCAAACTCTTCTTTAGCGGCACCGCAGATGGGGCAGCACCAGTCATCGGGAAGGTCTTTAAAGCTGGTTCCCGGATCAATGCCATTGTCAGGATCTCCGTCTGCCGGATCGTACACATAACCGCAGGGTCCACATACATATCTGTCCATAATAAATTCTCCTTAATTATTGATGACACGTTAACCTAAACCATAGGACAATGAATCGGTTTGGAAGATAAAACCGGTTCGTTACAATAAATTTGCTTTTTTCAGGGCAAAAATGGCTCCCTTATAAGAAGCAAGGATCAAAACCGCATACAAAATTAAAAGTAGTGTGCTCATTAATATGGTTTCCTTTTTTTATTATCCCATATTCCGGGATAAAACAATTTTAAAATTAATAGGATTTCTTATTTACTTCTTCCACTGTCAGTTTTTTTGAATCCATGAGCTTCCAGACATAGATGACATAAGCAAGGACAAAGGGTATTCCCAGTGCAACATAGGTCATGATTGTCAAGGTAAACATGGACGAGGACGCCGTATGGATCGTAAGGCTGGATTGAAGATCCAGTTTTGACGGATAAAATGCCGTGTTATTGAATGCCGGAAGGCAGAGGACAACAAGACCCACCAGTACAGTGCCAAGTCCGCTGAACCAGATGCCGCTGTTTGCCTGTTTGAACACAGATGAAAAAACACCGTATATGACCAGAAGGATGCCTGAAAGCAGCAGTGCCGGCAAATGGGGCATGGCCAAAAGATTTGATAAATACTTGTAATCCACCAAAGAAACCGTGCCTGATGTATCCACACTGAATCCTTTCATCATCAGAAGGGAAACAAGCACATATACCAAAAAGGGCAGGGCTGTCAGAAAACTGCTCCAGACCTGCTTGCGCAACCTGGATTCAAGACCTGGGGTTGATCTGAGATCAATGCTGTTTAAAAGATATAACCCCCCCAAAACCCTGGCATTAAAGACAAGAAAAATCCCAAGGGAAAGATTGAACAGGGAAAAAGCCGCTTCGAGACCTCTCAGGTTGATGCCCAGCAGGGTATAATCCCAGGTAACCTTGTTGTACAGGTCAAGTGTGAAATTTGAACCGGTATAAAAAGTGCCCACGGCAGCCCCTATGAGCAAAATGCCCACAGAGCCGTTTATGAAAAGAAAGGCTTCATAAACAGTTGATCCCAGGAGATTGTCGGGTTTTTTTCTAAATTCATAGCTGACGGCCTGAATGATGAAGGAAAAAAGAATCAGCATCCAGACCCAATAGGCGCCGCCAAAACTGGTTGCATAAAATTTGGGGAAAGCGGCAAACAAGGCCCCGCCAAACAAAACAAGGGTTGTAAAGGGCATTTCCCATTTGCGTCCAAGGGAGGTCACGACCAGGGATTTTTCTACATCTGTTTTGGCAATTTGCCATAAAAGCGTTTGTCCTCCCTGGACAAAGGTAAGAAACAGGAAAAGAGACCCTACAATGGCGATAATGATCCACCAAATCTGTTGCAAGGTTGTATAATCAAGGTTTGAAATCATTTTTATCGCTCCTCCCAAGGTCCAATGGATATTTGTTTAAGCATGATTTTAATTTCAGCGGCCAATAAAATGGTAAATAACCCCAAAAACATGAAAAAGGTAATCTGGACATTGGCGGCTGCAAGATTTGTTGTGGATACCTT
>VMSR01000052.1 GCA_013792075.1 Desulfobacula sp. | reverse complement strand
CTGATGGATCTCAGTTGATTTCTTAAAGTGGTTAGGGCGACTATATTGTCTATCATTATGGGGTCTCAAAATTCGATTGAAGCCCCATTATTTCATTTTCCAGTGCTCAGTATTAGGCTCGCCTAACAGTCAATGATCCTTGCAACTATCATTTATAAATTTTTGAATGGAAAACTGTTCTGATTTGTATCGGTATCCTTAAGATTTCCCACAGTTGACTTTGTCTATACGGCCTGGGGTTTTTCGGAGAATTTTTTGGTCTTGACTTTAGCCAGAGCTCAACACAAAAACCTAAAGATTATCCCCCGGAGACGGTTTCCGGCGTGAGAGGGTGCGGGCACGCTGCCACCGGGTCGGCAGGTGCTGCAGGGAATCGGCAAGGGTCAAAAGGTATCGGATCCGGAGCAGATCATTGAGGATGTTGTCCAGTCTATGGCCAAGTGGCAGGCGCTTTTCCGGCAATATGAGGTCCCGGAAAAGGATATCCAGAGATTAGCACCGGGTATAACACAGCGATTAAACCGCATTGAGGACCCATTGATCAAATAGCCCCATGGAAGTCCCGCCAGTATCATTTTTTTTCCTGTAAAATAACCCTTGACAAAAAAGAATTGTATACCGTATACCGTACACAAGTTGTAATTGCAGTAAATCGAATCTGTTTATACAAATGGAGACGTTTATGGAAACTTGCAGAATTTGCAAGGTTTTATCTGCTCAACAGACAACTGTTCACCTCATCTCACCCACTCTGACTTCGACTCAAGACTGTCTGACAAAGATTTTAGGTTATCCGACACCAGTGTTTGCGTAATGCTGTGCTTATAGTGGTGTAATTTTTAACCCAGAGCGTTAAAATTTGTCGAGGATCTTGGAATGAAACAAGAATTCTTATTAGGAAACGGTGCCATTGCCTTGGGCTTGCTGGAGGCCGGCTGCCAGATCATGACCTCATATCCGGGCACCCCCAGTTCGGAAATCCTTCCCGAGGTGGTGCGGTTTTCAAAGGCCGCCAATTTAAATACCAGTATTGAATGGTCGGTAAACGAGAAGGTGGCCTTTGACAATGCCTTTGCCGCTGCCATTTCCGGCAAGCGGGCTGCCTGCTGCATGAAGATGGTGGGATTAAATGTGGCGGCTGATTCCTTCATGTCAGCGGCCTATATCGGAAATATCGGGGGGCTTGTGATTATCTCCTGTGATGACCCGGGGCCCCACTCCTCCCAGACCGAACAGGACTCAAGATTGATGGCAAGGCTCGGCAAGGTGCCCGTTCTGGATCCTTCCAGCCCGGAAGAGGCACGGGAGATGATCAGGATTGCCTTTGACCTGTCCGAAGAATTCCAGGTGCCTGTGCTGGTGCGGCCTGCCATAAGGATCTGCCATGCCCGGCAGAACATCCAATATGGAACGCTATCCAGCAACCTGACAAAGGCGGATTTCAAGCGGGAACCCACGCGGTGGGCCTCCACCCCGAAATTCCGGTTTCTCCAGCACAAGGCATTGAATGAAAAACATTTGCGAATCGCTGAAAAATTCAACACCCTGGCGCCCTTTAACCAGCACACGTTAATAGGGGGTAAAACATATCCTTTCGGGGTGGTGGCCGGAGGGGTTCCGGCCTATGTGGTGAGGGATCTGCTGGAAGAGTATGGCAGAGAGGATATCCCGGTGTTAAAGCTGGGAGCGCCCTACCCTTTTCCGGAACGCCTGGCAGATGCGTTCATGGATGCCTGCGACCGGGTGCTGGTCATTGAAGAAACCGACACACTGATTGAATATCTGCTCAGAGACAAGCGAAAGACCCTGGGACGGCTTTCCGGCCATGTGCCCATGGAAGGGGAGCTTGTGCCGGAAAAGATTGAACGGCTGCTGAACAAGGCCCTGATCGACTGCGGCCAGGCCCCTTTGTCCGACGGGGACTGCGGGGCAGCGGCCTTTGAACTCACGGCCAGTCTTAAACTTCCCATCCGGAAACCCACCCTGTGTCCGGGATGTCCCCACAGGGCCTCTTTTTATGCCATTCGAAAGGCCATGCCCAAGGCCATTTTTCCTTCGGATATCGGGTGCTACACCCTGGGCAGCAATCTGGGGGTGGTGGACACGGTACTGGACATGGGGGCCGGGATCACCCTGGCGTCGGGGTTCTGGAACGCCTATATCCAGGACGGGGTGAAAAAGCCCATTGTGGCCACCATGGGGGATTCCACCTTTTTCCATTCCGGCACAACCGCCCTTATCAATGCGGTTTACAATGATGCACGCTTTGTCCTGGTGATCCTGGACAACCATATCACGGCCATGACCGGGATGCAGCCTTCCATTACACAAGGAGACAGAGTGGACGGCCGGAAGGGGAATGCCATCTCCCTTGAAACCATCGTTAAAGGCTGCGGGGTGGAATATTTAAAAGTGGTGGACCCCTATGATACCCAGGACATGATCCAGATGGTCAAGGACGCCTATGCCCATGTGACAGACCCTGACGGCGGCATTGCGGTTATTATTTCCCGGCACCCCTGTGTGATCGGGTTCAAGGATGCCATACCCGAAAAGATCGAGGTGCGGGTTTCCGATGAATGTGACGACTGCGGATTCTGCCATCAGCGGTTTGAATGCCCGGCCATGATCAGGGATGAAGAAAAGGAAAAGGGCGCGGTCAATCCGGTTCTCTGCGCCCAATGCGGCGTTTGCCTGACGATTTGTCCCATGGATGCCATTGAACGTGTATAAATGGAGAAAAAAAATATGAAAACCACAAATTTTGTCTTGAGCGGCCTGGGAGGTCAGGGAATTTTATTTATGACCCGGGTTCTGGCCGTGACAGCGTTGAACAAGGGGTTTGATATATTGGGGGCCGAAACCCACGGCATGGCCCAGCGGGGCGGGTCCGTGGTGTCCCACCTGAAGATCGGGGCGGCCAAATCCAGCCTGATCCGGGCCGGGGGAGCGGATTTTCTGCTGTCCATGGATGAGTCGGAAGCCTATCGCCATTTGCCCTATCTTAAAAAAGGGGGGATGCTCTTTGCCAATGCAAAAGCGTCTGCTTTCCCCGACGAGCGGGTTGCAGAATATCTGGACCGAATGCAGATTGTGCCCCAGGCCATGGAAGCAGGCAAAACGGCCATGGAACTGGGGGCTCCCAAATCCACCAACCTGGCCATGATCGCCTTTTATTCGGCATTTGGTGTGGGACCACTGACGGCCGACGCGTTGCGGGCCACGGTGGAAAGTATCAGCCCCGGGCCCTTCCGGGCACTGAACCTGAAAATTTTTGATACCTGCCATGAAACCGGCAGGGCCCGATCCCTATAAAGGAGGCCCATGGATAATTTTAAGAAGATCACTGTACTCTCCCTTGAACAGGCAACGGTTGCCCCCTATCTCACCTACCGGCTGGCCCAGGACGGCATGAATATTGTCCGGCTGGAGCACCCGGTGTACGGAGATCCCAACCGCTTCATCGGTGAAAACGTTCTGGACGAAGAGCGGATGAATTCCTATTTTTTATGCATCAATGCCGGGAAAAAAGCCTTGTCCCTGAACCTGGCAGCCCCCGAGGGCCAGGAGATTTTCAAGCGCCTTATCACAAAACTGGGCGTGGACATCTTTGTCACCAACCAATTGCCCAAAAATTACCAGAAACTGGGCATTGCCTATGAGATCATGAAGGCGGTCAAGCCGGATATCATCTGGCTGGGGCTGACGGGATTCGGTCCCGACTCCAATGAAGGGGCCTATGACCCCATTCTCCAGGCAAGGGCCGGGTTGATGGAACTGACCGGGGAGGCTTTGGGCGCCCCCCAGGTCTTGGGGATCCCCCTGCCGGACATGGGAACCAGCGAACACGGGTATGGTCTTGTAATGAAAGCCCTGTTCAAACGGGCCATGACGGGCGAAGGCAGCCGGATCGACCTGTCCATGTTTGAATCATCGGTCTCCTGGCTCACGGTTCCCATTGCCCTTTCCAAAAGCTTTGGCGCCACCATCTCCCGGCGGGGCAACACCCATGAGTTTTTCTCCCCGGTCTCGGTGTATAAAACCCGGAACGGATTTGTATACCTGGCCGTTGGCAATGACCGGCAATGGGCGGCCATGGTCGAACAGCCCATGTTCGCATCTCTTGCAAAGGAAGACTACCAGAAAAACAAGGGCCGGATCAAGGATGTGAAGGCCTTGAACAAGGCCATTAACGCCATCACGGAACGTTATACCTCCGAAGAACTCATTGATATCTTTACGGCCATTACCGTGCCCATTTCCAAGATAAAGACCGTGAATGAAGTGGTGGAAGACCCGTTGGTGGCAAAAAAACTTCTGACGGCAACCGATCCTGTGACAGGCCTGACCTTGACCCTGGCCCCGCCGCCCAACATGACCCCATTTCTGGAAGGCTGCGAGCGCAAGCTTTCCTTTCCGCCCCGGTTCGGAGAGCAGAACCAGGAAATCTACGGCGATCTTCTGGGGTATGACCCGGCAACCCTGGATGGGTTTAAGGAAAAAGGAATTATTTGATATGAAACTTGTCGTGCTGGTGAAACAGGTCCCCAACACCACCCGGGTCAAGCTGGATCCCAAAACCGGCAATCTGATCCGGGAGGGGTTGGAAAGCATCGTAAACCCCGATGACCTCCATGCCCTGGAAGCGGCCCTGGGGATAAAAGAAGAAACCGGGGGAACGGTGACAGCCCTTTCCATGGGGCCTCCCCAGGCTGTGGATGCACTGACCCAGGCCATTGGCATGGGAGCGGACAAGGGAATTCTGCTCTGCGACAGGGCCTTTGCCGGGGCAGACACCTGGGCCACCTCCCTGACCCTAAGCCGTGCCATCCGGAAACTGGGTGAAGTGGATCTGATCATCTGCGGCCACCAGGCCATTGACGGGGATACCGCCCAGATCGGGCCCCAGGTGGCAGACTGGTTAGGACTTGCCCAGGCCACCTATGTCAAGGAGATTGAACACCTGACCCCGGCTGATCCGGACAAACCGGGAAAACCAGGTGAAATCATTGTCAAACGGCGGCTGGAAAACGGGGTGGAACGCCTGGCCTGTCAATTGCCCGCCCTTGTCACGGTGATCAAAGAGCTCAACCAGCCCCGGTATGCCCACATGGAACGCCTGATCACCGCCTGCACGGACAAGGCCGACATTTTGGTATGGAATGCGGCGGACATTGGGGTCAACACCTGTGATGTCGGGCTGGAAGGGTCCAACACCCACGTGATCAAAACCTTTACCCCCAATTTCAAGCGCCAGAAGGAAATTCTTGAGGGCAGCAGACAAGAGGTTGTGGCCGAATTGTTTGACCGGCTGAAAAAAAGTGACACCACCCTTTCCGGCAAATTCCAGGGGAGGCCATCATGACCATCTGGATCGACCAGGACAATTGCGACGGGTGCAAGCGC
This sequence comes from Desulfobacula sp., assembly GCA_013792075.1. Taxonomy (GTDB): domain Bacteria; phylum Desulfobacterota; class Desulfobacteria; order Desulfobacterales; family Desulfobacteraceae; genus NBML01. The sequence goes on along the minus strand of VMSR01000052.1, from coordinate 22,187 downwards.
TGCCAGCGGGTCTGTCCCTATGAAGGCATTGCGCTTATGGACGGTGTGGCAAGGGTCACGGACCGGTGCACCAGTTGCGGGGCCTGTGTGGAAGTGTGTAAAAATGAAGCCATCACCTCGGATATCACCCCCCGAGCAGTGCCGGATTTTTCCGAACACAAAGGGGTCTGGGTGTTTGCCGAGCAGACCGACGGGGTGCTGGCCGATGTGGGACTGGAACTTCTGGGCAAGGCCCGGGAACTTGCCCGGGATCTGAATGAAACGGTCTCTGCCGTTCTTATGGGCCAGGATGTGGCAGGGCTTTGCGACACCCTGGCTGTTCACGGGGCGGATACCATTTATCTGGTACAAGACCCTTTATTAAAAGAGTACAGGACCATTGCCCATGCAAATGTGATGGAAACCCTGGTGAACAACTACAAACCATCAATCCTTTTGATCGGGGCCACGGCCCTGGGCAGGGACCTGGCGCCCCGGGTGTCACGGCGGGTGGGGTCCGGGCTTACCGCCGACTGCACCGAGCTTTCCATTGATGTGGACGAAAACACAGAGGGTTCAAAAATTTTATGGCAGACGCGGCCCGCCTTTGGCGGCAATATCATGGCCACCATTGCCAACCGGTATTCCCGGCCCCAGATGGCCACCGTCCGGCCCGGGGTGATGGAAAAAACGATTGTTGAAAATGTGAATGCCGAAATCATACGGATCTCACCGACCTTAAACGAGGGGGATATCAAAACCCGGATTTTGGAAAGGGTCAAAGAACTGCCAAAGGGCACGGATATTACCCAGGCCAATGTGATCGTGGCCGGGGGCCGGGGCATCAAGGGCAAAGAGGGATTTGAGATGCTCGGGAAATTGGCAGCCCTTCTGGGCGGCGAACTTGCCTGCACCCGTCTGATTGTGGAACAGGGCATCATGGCGCAGGGGTCCCAGGTGGGACAGACGGGCAAGACGGTCCGGCCTGAAATCTATATTGCCTGCGGTATTTCCGGGGCCATCCAGCATCGGGCCGGGATGATGGGATCACGGTACATTATTGCCATCAACACGGACCCCGGGGCGCCCATATTTGATGTGGCCAACTGGGGGATTGTGGGGGATGTCCATGAAATCGTGCCCGAGATGATTGCCCAGCTGTCACAGAAAGGGAGCCTGTCATGAAAAAATCCGATACCCCTGTAAAAATCCGGTCCAATGTTGAGGATATGGTCAGAAAAACCATGAAAGACTTTGTGGACAAGGAGGTCATCCCCATTGCCAGGGAATATGACGAACAGGCTAAATTTCCCGACCATCTGTTTAAACAGCTGGGAGATATGGGGCTGTTCGGTATCCGGTACCCGAGAGATGCCGGCGGGTCCGGGGGAAACACCACCCTTTACTGCATTGCCATGCAGGAGCTTGCCCGGGGGCTGATGAGCCTGGGGGCCACCGTGGCCATGCAATGTCTCATGGCCACCAACGGCCTCTATCTCTACGGCACCCCGGAGCTCCATGAACGTTATCTCTACCCGGCCCTGAAGGGCGAGAAAAAAGGGGCCTTCCAGCTCACCGAGCCCGATGCCGGATCAGACCTTAAGGCGGTTTCCACCCGGGCCACCCGAACGGCCGACGGCTGGGTGATCAACGGGATGAAAACCTGGGCCACCAGCGGACCCAGGGCAGACTTTCACACCGTGCTCTGCCAGACAGATCCGTCCAAGGGATTAAAGGGACTGGGATTTTTCCTGGTGCCCAGCGACACGCCGGGATTCTCCTTTTCCAAACCCTTTGACCTGCTGGGAACAAGGAGTTCATCCATTTCGGAAATCTATTTTTCCGACTGCCATATCCCGGCTCACCATCATCTGGGACAGGAGGGCCAGGGATTGTCCGTGCTTTTGAAAATTCTGGCGGAAATCCGGATCATGACCGCCTCCCTTGCCCTGGGGCTTCACCGGGCTGCCATGGATGATTCTGTCCAATACTGTAAACAGAGAACGGCCTTTGGCCAGCCCATCGGCAATTACCAGCTCATCCAGGCAAAGATCGCCAACATGGCCGTGAACCTGGAGGCAGGCCAACTCATGGTGGACAAGGTCACCCATTTGATCGACAATGGACGCTCCTGCCTCAACGAGGCCTCCATGGCCAAATATTTCACCGTGGAATCCGCCTGCGCTGCTGCCGATGAAGCCACACGGATTTTCGGGGGATATGCCTATTCCATGGAATACTCGGTGCAGCGGTATTACCGGGACAATCGTTTTCTGCTCTATGGCGGCGGTACCCATGAAGTGTTGCAGACCACCATCGGCAGAGAGATTTTATCCAAATAATCAAGGATGCCCATGAAATTAGATACCAGTTTTAAAGAACGCAAATCCCTGGGCCAGGATGTATTTGAATACCTGAAAGATGCCATTATCGACCAGACCATTGAACCCGGCTCGCGGCTTGTGGAAAGCAAGCTTGCCGACATGCTGGGCATCAGCCGGACACCCTTGCGGGAAGCATTGCACAAACTTGAACGGGAAGACTGGATCGAACAGATTCCTTCGGGCGGATTCCAGGTGGTAACCCTGACACGGGAAGAGATTGAGCAGACCTTTGGCATCAGAAGTGTTCTGGAGGCCTATGCTGCCAGGCTTGCCGCTGAAAACTGCAAGGACCGAGACCTGATTCCTTTGGAAAAAAAAATGAAGGAATACCAGAAATGCCTGGATTTAAATAAAGACCGGGACAAACTTCAGATCATCAACACCCAGTTCCATGACCTTCTTTATGCCTTGAGCAACAGCCCCAAACTCATCAAGATGATCAACCAGCTGCGGGCCCAGATATCACGGTTCCGCCAGATTATCCTCAAACAGGACGGATATGCCCAGAAGAGCAATGACGACCATGTCAAAATGCTGGAAGCCATTAAAGCCCGGGATGGTGGGAAGGTTGAACAATTGGTCCGGGACCACATCACCAAGGGAAAAAACGTGGTATTGGCCCAATTGATAAAAGAAGAAAAAGACCAGGATAGAAAAAACAATACTGAAAAAAAACAGGATCAAATGAGTGCCTGATATGCCCGACAGATCTGATTTCATAAAAAAGATCCTGGCCGGGGACCCGGGTGCCGGCGCCCGGATGATCCGTTTGATTGAAGCGGACGACCCCCAGGCCTTCGGGCTGCTGCGGGCCTTGTACCCCCATTCGGGCAAGGCCTTTATCATCGGCATCACAGGCGCTCCCGGGGCGGGCAAATCCACCATCATCAACGGATTGATCACCCAGTTCCGAAAACAAAACTTTAAGGTCGGGGTCATTGCCGTGGATCCCACCAGCCCATTTTCAGGCGGGGCTATCCTCGGGGACCGGCTTCGCATGCAGACCCATGCAACGGACGAAAACGTGTTTATACGCTCCATGGCATCCAGAGGCCGCGCAGGAGGGCTTTCACGGGCGACCCGGGATGCGGCCCTTGTTCTGGATGCCATGGGGCACCACATCCTTCTCATTGAAACCGTGGGAGCGGGCCAGGCAGAGTTTGAAATATCCTATCTGGCCCATTCCATAGGGATTGTGGTCGTTCCCGGATCCTGTGACGGGATCCAGGCGGTCAAGGCCGGTATTCTTGAAACCGGGGATATCTTTATTGTCAACAAGGGGGATATGGGGGATGCCGATGTGTCCGCACACCAGCTGTCCATGGTGATAGAGATGGGAAAGGCCCGCAAGACCGGATGGAACCCCAGGGTCATAAAAACCCATGCCCTTGAGGGCCTGGGACTTGCCGAACTGGCAGCGGCATTTTTAGCCCATCGAGATTTCCTTGGAACAGACCCTGATCCGGACAAAACAAGGAAGGAACGGGAAACCCTTTATTTTAACTGTCTTGTCAGGGAGCTGGCCATGAAAAAATTGGGGGCGTTCATGGAAACAGATCCGGCTTATCCAGAGATTATAAACCAGTTGCTGGCCCGTGAAATAGATCCCTTTACGGCTGCTGAACAGGTTTTCAAAAAAATACAAAGGAAAATGACCCATGGAAAATAAAATTCGGGTATTGATCGCAAAGCCGGGCCTGGATGGCCATGACAAGGGGGCCAAAATCGTGGCCCTGGCCCTGCGGGACGCTGGGTTTGAAGTGATCTATACAGGTCTCCACCAGACCCTGGAGCAGATCATTGCCATTGCCACCCAGGAAGCCGTGGATGTTATCGGCCTCAGCATCATGTCCGGGGCCCATCTGCCCATCTGCAGGAAACTTCTGGCCATGATGATAAAAAAAGGGCTGCCCGATATCCGCCTGGTGGTGGGCGGGGTGATTCCCTTCCAGGATATACCCGCCCTCAAACAGATGGGGGTTGCAGCGGTGTTTCCCGGCGGCACGTCCTTTGAAGATATTAATTCAGGCATGAAAGCGCTTTTTGAGAAAGAGAGGTAAGATATGGGGGTTGCAAAATATATCAAGGATGAACGCGGGCAAATCAAAGAGGTTACCTACCAGTCCGGCATAAAAATAAAACCCTCCTACGGCCCCGAAGACCTTGAACGGGCCGGGTTTTCATATGAAAAAGATCTTGGGGCGCCGGGAGAATACCCTTTTACCCGCAGCCTGCATCCCCAAAGCTATCGGAGCCGTGCCTGGACCACCCGTCAATACACGGGATTCGGCACCCCGGAAGAGACCAATGAGCGCTTCAAGCTCATGATCGCCAACGGCCAGAACGGCCTTAACGTGGCCTTTGATCTGCCCACCCAGATGGGATATGACTCGGATCACCCGTTGGCACAAGGAGAAGTGGGCCGGGTGGGCATGGCCATTGACTCGCTAAAGGATTTTGAGACAGCCTTTGCCGGCATCCCCCTGGACCGCATCGGGTCCGGCTTGACCATCAATGCCGTGGCCACCATCATGATGGCCATGTACCAGGCAGTGGCGGAAAAATTCGGGTATTCCAAGGATCAGATTTCCGTAACCCCCCAGAATGATATTCTAAAGGAGATGATCGGCCGGGGGGCCTGGATCTATCCGGTTGAGCACGGGGTGCGCCTGGTGGGAGACTCCATAGCCTATGCGGTGAAAGAACTGCCCAAATCCAATCCTGTCAGCATCTGCGGATATCATATAAGGGAATCCGGGGCCACGCCTGCCCAGGAAATCGCCTATGCCTTTGAGATTGCCAAAGCATATATCGACAATGTAACGGCCCGGGGGATTGCGCCGGAAGCATTTGTGGGACGATTTTCCTTTAATTTTAATGTCTACGGCAATATGTGGGAACAGATCGCCAAGTTCAGGGCGGCCCGGAAACTCTGGGCAAAGATGCTCAAAAACGAATACGGGGTAACGGACAAGAAAAACCTTTTTTTAAGGGGATTGTTCGGAGGGGGCGGGTCGGGCCTTACCAAGGAACAGCCGGAAAACAATATCATGCGGGGGGCCTATTATGCACTGGGGGCTGCCCTGTCCGGGGCCCAGACAACCGCCCTTTGTTCCTTTGACGAAGCCTATACCATCCCCACTCCCAGGTCAGCGCTTCTCTCACTGCGAACCCTGGAACTGCTTATGGACGAAGTGGGAATGCGGGACACCGTGGATCCTCTGGCCGGGTCCTATTTTGTCGAAACCCTCACCCTTGAGATGGAAGAAAAAATTCTGGAAGAGATGCAAGCGGTTCAATCCCTTGGGGGCATGGTGGCCTGTATTTCAAACGGCCTGATCCAGAGAAAAATTTCCCGCCAGGCCTATGAATTTGAAAAAGGCCTCCAGGCAGGTGTTTACAAGAAGGTGGGCCTGTCTTCGGCCCTGACGGATAAGATAAGCGGGAAGGAACCGGACCAGACCAATGTGGAACTCCATGCCCATAACGAAAAATGGGCTGAAACATCCTGTGCCAACCTGAAAGAACTTCGGGCCACCCGGGATGGTCAGGCCGTGGCAAATAGTCTTGCCGCCCTTGAAAAGGCGGCAAAAGGAAGTGATAACGTCATGCCCTATCTGGTGAACTGCTGCCATGCCTATGCCACGGTGGGAGAGATGGCCGGCGTTTTCAGACAGGTTTTTGGAGAATGGAATGAGCCTGAGTTTTATTAATACGTCGTACAAATAAGGAGGTGGCCGTTGGAAGAGACCTATCGCCTGGGGTGTGATATTGGCGGAACGTTTACGGACTTTGTTCTGGTCAACACGCTTACCGGGCAGTTTCATACGAACAAATGCCTGACCACCCCTTCTGATCCGTCGGATGCCGTGGAGCATGGCATCCGTCAGATGATTGAAACCATTCCCCAACTCCAAAATGGTTTCATGGACCGGGTGGAAGAGGTCATCCACGGGACCACCCTGGTCATCAATGCCATCATAGAGCGCAAAGGGGCCAAAACCGGCTTGATCACCACCAAAGGGTTCAGGGATGTGCTGGAACTGGGACGGGAAATCCGCTACGATGCCTATGATATTTTCAGCCAATACCCTGCGCCCATTGTACCCCGGGCCCTTCGCATGGAAATTGACGAGCGGATCACGGCCGACGGCAGGGTGTTAAAAGAAGTGGAAGAACGAGAGGTGCTGGAAGTTCTGGACCGTTTCAAGGGCACGGGCATCGAATCTCTGGCTGTCTGTTTTATCAATTCCTATGAAAACCCGGTCAATGAACGAAAAATCAAGGAGATCATTGAGGCAAAAGCCCCGGACCTTTTTTTGTCCACCTCCTTTGAAGTGCTTCCCCAGATCCGGGAATACGAGCGCAGCTGCACCACTGCGGTGAACGCCTATGTCAAACCCATCACCTTTCGGTATTTAAACAAACTCACAGCCAGGCTTGGCACCATGGGGTTTTCCGGCAAGTTGTTTATCATGCTGTCCTCCGGCGGGATCACCTCGGTTGCAACGGCCAGGGAATTTCCCGTTCGGATCATTGAGTCCGGCCCCACAGCAGCGGTCATCGCCTCCCAGTATTATGGCCGGATGTTTGGTATCCGGGACATGTTCTGTTTTGACATGGGCGGCACCACGGCCAAATCCTGTTTGATCCAGAAGGGCCATGCAGGACTTGTTTCCACCTTTGAGGTGGGCCGGGTCCAGCGGTTTAAAAAGGGTTCCGGACTGCCCATCCAGGTACCGGTGGTGGATCTCATGGAGATCGGTGCCGGCGGCGGTTCCATTGCCAAGATCAACAGCCTTGGGCTTTTGGGGGTGGGGCCTGAAAGCGCGGGAGCAGATCCCGGACCTGCCTGTTACGCCCTGGGAGGAGAGAACCCCACGGTCACGGATGCGGATCTGGTGCTGGGATACCTGGACCCCGACTTTTTTCTGGGTGGCTCCATGCCCCTGGATATGGAACTTTCCAAACAGGCAATTTTAAAAAAAATAGCCGTTCCCCTGGGAACCACCCTGGTGGAGGCGGCCTTCGGCATCCATGATCTGATCAATGAAACCATGGCGGCGGCGGCCAAAACCCATATTGCGGAAAAAGGCGGCAACCCGGCCAGTATCACCATGTCGGCATTCGGGGGAGCTGGCCCTGTGCATGCCTACGGCCTTGCCAGAAAGATCGGGGCAAAAACCATCCTGGTACCGCCCCTGGCAGGGGTGGGATCTGCCCTTGGATTTTTTACGGCACCCGTGGCCTTTGACCTTTCCCGCAGCCACCGGGTGGGACTGGATGGGGCAGACTTTAAAGAAGTGGAGTCCCTTTTTGCCGAACTGGAAGAAGAAAGTGCAACCATTCTGGCGGATGCAGCAAAGGGAAAACAGATTTTGTTCGAGCGGACCCTTTTGATGCGGTTTAAGGGCCAGGGAGCTGAAACAGACTTAGGGATTGAAAACAAACCCTTTGACGCTTTTTCCCGCCAGGATATAAGGACCCTGTTTGACACGGAATACAAACGGCTCTACGGCCGGACCTATAAGGATACCCCGGTAGAACTGGTCACCTTCAAGGTGAGGGCCAGCCTTCCCAAGCGGCCTTTTTCCATTCCGAAACTGACCCATACGAACAGGGATATAAACCGCTGTATCAAAGGAGAGCGGCCGGCATTTTCCATGGTTCAAAAAGCGTATATTCCTTTCACGGTCTATGACCGGTCCCGTCTCTTCCCCGGTGCCAGGATCCAAGGTCCTGCCATTATTGAAGAGCGCGAGTCCACCATTGTCATGGGCGAAGATGCCGATGCACGGGTGGATGAGTTCGGCTTTATCTGGATTGAATTTAAGGGGGAAAAAACCCATGAATAACCAGAGCATTAAGAATAGGAGCAAATTCGACCCCATTACCCTTGAGATTCTCTGGCGAAGGTTGGTGTCCATTGTGGACGAGGCCGATGCCTCGGTTGCACGGACGGCCTTTTCAAGCCTGCTGCGGGACGCCCATGATTACACCTGCATGTTCACGGACAGCCGGGGACAGGAACTGGTCCAGGGAACCTTTTGCACCCCGGGCCAGGCCGGTGCCATGGCCCTGGGGGTTAAAAAGATTATCACCTCGGTCCCCCTGGAATCCTATCGGGACGGGGATGTGTTTATTGTCAATGACCCCTGGCTTCTGGCTGGCCATCTCAATGATGTGTGTGTGTTAAGCCCGATCTTTTATCAGGGCAATCCCGTGGCCTTCACGGCCTGTGTCTTCCATCACTCGGATATCGGGGGCCGGGTCTCCTCGGACAACCGGGAGGTGTTTGAAGAAGGCATCTATATCCCGGTCAGCAGGCTCTATGATGCCGGGAAACTCAACGAGGATCTGCTCAACATGATCCGGTGGAATGTGAGAACTCCGGAAGAGGTGACGGGCGACATCCGGTCCCAGGTGGCTGCCAACCATGTCTGCGCCCAGAAGATCATTGAAATGATGGAAGATGAGGACCTTTTAACCCTGGATGACCTGGCGGACGACATCATCGGGAGAAAGGAAAGTTCCATGCGAAACGCCATCTCTAAGATCCCCGACGGGGTGTATCCCCATGAGGGGATCATCGAAGGGGCCGGGAACAAACCCGATATTACGATCAAACTGACGGTGACCGTGGAGGGGTCGGATATCCTGGTGGATTTTTCCGGCACCTCGGACCAGGTGGACTGGGGGGTGAATGTGGTTTACAATTTCACCTATGCCTATGTGTTCATGGCCATCAAATCGGCCTTTGATCCGGATATTCCCATCAACGAGGGCGCCATCCGGCCCATTCGAATGACGGCGCCGGAAGGTTCGATCATCAACTGCACCTTCCCGGCGGCCGTGGCGGCCCGGATGCAGGTGGGCCATTTCATGACGGAAATGGTCTTTAATGCACTGGGGCCCGCCACCCCGGACAATATCATTGCCGGGTCCGGCGGCACCCCTGCCCAGACCAATATCCTCTACGGAAAGCGGGCCAATGGAAATCCCTGGCACACCATGATTATCCGGGGCGGCGGCATGGGGGCCTCTTCCAGGGCCGACGGCCACCATTGCGCCATTTTCCCGGCCAACGGGGCCAACACCCCGGTGGAGATCCTTGAAAGCGACACCCCTTTGATGGTTGAATCCAGGGGGCTTGTCACAGACTCCGGCGGTCCGGGCAGGCAACGGGGCGGCATCGGCAGGCAGATGATCATCCGATCGCCCGATGACCCGGGAATGGCCCCGGGCCGAACCACCATTGCCGTCCAGGCCGGCCGCTTTGTCTACCCGCCCCAGGGTATTTTCAAGGGAAAAGACGGCGCAAAGGCCAAATTTTTAAAAAACGGGAACCCTGCCATCCCCAGCGGCCTGACTTTTTGTGATTCAGGGGATAAAATCTCCTTTATCAGTGCCGGGGGCGGCGGATATGGGGACCCCCTTGAACGGGACCCCAAAGCCGTTGAACAGGATGTTCAATACGGCTATGTGAGCATTGAACGCGCAAAACTGGATTATGGGGTTATCATTGACCCTGACGCTCTTACCCTGGATCTGAACGCGACCCTGCAACTGCGTAAAACTATTTAAAGGGGCCACAAAATGAAAAAAAGCTTTATACCCAGGTTCACTGATCCCCAGGCGTTGTTTGATCAGCAGCTTGAAGGACTCAAATGGACAATTGCCCATGCCTATTACGGATCTTCCTTTTACCGGCGGCACTTTGAAGATGCCGGGGTTTTCCCGGGGGATATCACCACACTTTCCGACCTGTTCCGCCTCCCCTTCACCACGGGCCGGGATCTCAAGGAGGGATACCCCTTTCCTTTGCTGTCCGTGCCGGAAAGGGATGTGGTGCGTATCCATGCCTCATCGGGCACCACGGGCAAACGAAAGGTGCTGACCTATACCCAGAAGGACCTGGATGACTGGTTTGACATGTTTGCCCGTTGCTATGAAATGGCAGGGGTCACAGAAAATGACCGGGTCCAGATCGCTGTGGGCTACGGGGTCTGGACAGCGGGCATGGGGTTTCAGCTGGGATGCGAACGATTGGGGGCCATGGCCATTCCCGTGGGGCCGGGCAATATTGACATGCAATGCCAGTTTCTCGTGGACCTGCAGCCCACAGTATTTTGCTGCACGGCTTCCATGGCCCTTCTCATGGCCGAGGAAATCAACAAGCAAGGCATTAGAGACAAGATCAATCTTAAAAAAATCATCCTTGGCTCGGAACGGTGCTCGGAGGCCATGCGGACAAAGATCTGCGACCTGATAGGGCTTGAGGACCTCTTCGACATCACGGGCATGACCGAGCTTTACGGACCCGGCGCAGGCATTGATTGTCCAAAACACGAAGGAATTCATTATTGGGCAGACAAATATATCCTTGAAATTCTGGACCCGGACACCCTGATGCCGGTTGAAGACGGACAAATCGGTGAAATGGTGGTAACCACCCTTTGCAAGGAAGCCGCCCCCCTGGTCCGCTACCGGACCCGGGATCTCACCCGGAAAATCAACACGCCGTGTTCCTGCGGCAGCCAGCTTTTCATGCATGACAGAATCCTGGGCCGCTCCGACGACATGATCATCCTCAAGGGGGTCAATATCTATCCCGGCCAGATTGATGAAGTTTTGTCCACCATTCCCGAAGCCGGCAGCGAGTACCAGCTTTATCTGGAAAGAAAAGCCGACGGCAGGGAATGTATGACCATTAAGGCAGAAGCGGCCCAGGGATTTGATATCACCCGGATCCAGGATATCCAGGACAAAATCAGAAACCTTGTCCACTCAAAGATCATGATCAGCTGTGATGCCGATATCTGTGCCTATGGCGATTTGCCCAGATACCCCGGCAAAGCCAGGCGCATCTTTGACAACAGAGGCCTATAAAAGGAAAGCGTATGAAAGCATTTAAATATTTAATTCCCGAAAGTGTTGAAGCCGCCATCTCGTTTTATCAAGCCCATAGTGAGACGGCCCGTTACATGGCCGGCGGCACGGATGTGATTGTGAAGGTCAAAGAAGGGTGGATGGAGCCGGATTATCTGATTTCCCTGAAAAAAATCCAGGAAATGGCCGAGCTGCATAAAAACGAGGCAACCGGCGAACTGTCCATCGGCGCCCTTGTCACCCACGCCACTCTTGAAAAATCTTTGATGATCCGAAACGACTACCCCATTCTTTATGATGCCGTGTCCAATATCGGATCTTTGCAGGTCAGAAATATGGGGACCATCGGCGGCAACCTGATCAATGCCGTTCCTTCGGCCGACGGTGCAATTCCCCTGATTGCCCTGGATGGGGTGGCCCTTCTCCACGGCCCTGAAGGCGAGCGGTCCTGCAAGGTAATAGATCTGTTTATTGCCCCCTACCAGACCATTTTAAAACCCGGGGAAATCCTGAAAAAAATCACCATTCCGCCCCAGGCCCCCCTTACGGGAAGCGGGTATACCAAATTTGGCCGCAGGGCTGCCATGGAGCTTCCCCTCATCGGTATCGGGGTGCTGCTGACCCTGGACGAAGAGAGTGAAACCTGCACCAAAGCAAGAATCTGTCTGGGGGTTGCGGCGCCCACGCCCATGCGGGCCCAGGGGGCGGAAGCCTTCCTGGTCGGAAAAAAAATCACTGAAGCGGTTCTGATCCAGGCCGGCAATCTGGCGGCAGATGAATCCAGGGTCAGGGACAGTATCCGGGGAACAGCCTGGCACAGACGAGAGATGATACGGGTTCATGTCCGCCGCATGGGACTCAGATGCCTGGCATTAATTAAAGAGGGGCGCTAAATAAAGGAAATTTTATCCATGACGACACCTATATCTTTTATATTAAATGGGGATGAACTCTTTCATGAGGTCAAGGACCATTGGACCCTGCTGCACCTGCTGCGGGAAGAAATGGGGCTCATCGGCACAAAGGAAGGATGCGGCAACGGGGAATGCGGGGCCTGCACGGTTATTGTGGACGGGCTTGCCGTCAACGCCTGTTTGTATTTGGCCGTTGACCTTGACGGGAAACGTCTCGAAACCATAGAGGGCCTTGCCGGCAGCGACGGCACCCTCCACCCGATCCAGCAGTCTTTTGTGGACGAGGGGGGCATCCAGTGCGGGTTCTGCTCTCCGGGCATGATCATGTCTTCCAAAGCCCTGCTGGATCAAAACCCAACGGCAGGCCATGAAGACATCAAACATGCCCTTGCCGGAAACATCTGCAGGTGTACCGGCTATGTCCAGATCCTGGAATCGGTTGAAGCCGCCCGGGACCGACTTTCAGAGCAAGCGGGAGGACGCAATGAATAATATAAACCCCGACACAAACCAGGAATTCTGCGTCATCGGAAAACGGATACCCAAACTGGATGCCGCCCAGAAAGCCATGGGCCGGGCCGAATATATCCAGGACATCCGCCTGCCGGGCATGCTCTACGGAAAAATACTTTACAGCAAATTTGCCCATGCCAGGATTGTCAAAATCGATATCTCCCGGGCAAAGGCCCTTTCCGGGGTCCATGCCGTTCTTATTGGTGAAGATGTGCCTGACAAGATGCGGATGGGATTTTACAAGGACAACCCGCCCATTAAAAAAGGGAAGGTCTGTTCCTTCCGGGATGAGGTGGCGGCCGTGGCCGCAACAACACCTGAAATTGCAAAAAAAGCCCTGGGTCTCATTGAAATAGAATATGAAGAACTGCCGGCCATCTTTGATCCTGAAAAGGCCATGGAAAAAGATGCCCCCATCATCCATGAGATGCACAAATCCAATGTGCTCAACCTGCCCTGGCACCTGGACTACGGGGATGTGGAAAAAGCGGAAAAGGCATCTGCCTTTGTGGTGGAAGAACGGTTCACCACCCAGTGGGTCACCCATTGCTGCCTGGGTACCAGCGGCGCCATTGCCCTGTTTGATGCCAAATCCAATCTGACCATTCATACCAATACCCAGATCCCTTCCCTGGCCCAGAAGGATTTTCTGGAATCCCTAAAGGCCATGGGCCTTAAAAACAAACGGGTCAGGGTGATCAAACCCATTATCGGCGGTGGATTCGGCAGCAAGCTGGATACCTATGCCTATGAGCATATTGCCATTCTTCTGGCCCATGCCGTAAGAAAGCCGGTGAAAATACTCTTTGACCGGGCGGAAGAATTCAAGGCCACATCCACCCGGCAGCCCACGGTGATTTATATCAAACAGGGCTGCGACAAGACCGGAAAACTGACCTTCAGGGATATGCGGATGGTCCTGGACAACGGGGCCTACACCTCCTGGGGGGCAACCACGCCGTCGGTGATGATGATGCCCATTACCTCCCTTTACAGGGTGGACAATGTGAGGTACGATGCCAAATGTGTCTATACCAACAACACCTATGCCCAGGCCATGCGGGGATATGGCAACCCCCAGGCCACCTTTGCCATTGAATCCACCCTGGACATGCTGGCTGAAAAGGCCGGAATCGACCGGGTGGAAATCCGGCGGATCAACAAAAACCATCCGGGAGATACGACCCCCCAGGGGTTTAAGATCACTTCCTGCGGACTGTCCGAATGTATTGACGCGGTTCAGAAACAAATTCCCATGGACGGCCCAAAGGAAAAAGGCATCGGCACCGGCATTGCCTCGCTGATCCATGTGGGCGGCGGGGCCAGGATTTACAAGTCCGACGGCTGCGGTGCCATTTTAAAGATGGACGACTATGGCAAGGTGGATATCTTCACCGGCGGAACCGACATGGGACAGGGACTTGACAATATCACGGCCCAGATTGTGGCCGAAGAGCTGGGACTTTTTGTGGAAGACATCAATGTGGTCCATTCCGATACAGACGTCTGTCCCTGGGATGTGGGGGCCCATGCCAGCCGAAGCACCTTTGTGGCAGGAAATGCCGCCCTGGGAGCGGCAAAAAAAGTCAAGGAGACCCTCCTGGCATACGGGTCCAAATTGCTGAATGTCCTTCCCGAAGACCTGGTGCTCAGGAAGCGGATGATATTTTCCGCCAAAGACCCGGAAAAAACCATGCCCATTGATAAGCTGCTGAGAAAAGCCCATTTCTCCCCCCAAGGCAAAATGCTCATGGCGGATTTTTTCTATGATCCTGACAATGAAAACATGGGCAAGGATTTTAAGGGCAATCTGTCCGTGACCTATGCCTTCGGCGCCCACGGGGTCAGGGTCCATGTGGATGAGGAAACCGGAAAGGTGAAGGTGTTGGATTATGTGGCAGCCCATGATGTGGGCCGGGCCATCAATCCCCTGCTCCTGGAGGGCCAGGTATATGGCGGGGTTGTCATGGGACTTGGCTATGCCCTGACCGAAGAGGTGATCCTCAAGGACGGGGAAACCATGAACGCCAATTTCCGGGACTATAAATTATTTACGGCCAAGGACGCCATACGGATCAAGGCCCCGGTGGTGGAAACCTATGATGAATTCGGCCCCTTCGGTGCCAAGGGCATCGGAGAGCCGGGATGTGTTCCCACGGCGCCGGCCATTGCCAATGCCGTTTATGATGCCGTGGGGGTCAGGATCACCGATCTGCCCATCACACCGGAAAAAGTATTGGCAGCTTTAAAAAAGAAGAAGGGTTAAAGGAATCGGGGTCAGGCTTGGGTTGCTGGGTTATTGAAACAATAACCCAGCAACCCAAGCCTGACCCCACCCCGCCCCAAAACCAACAAAGGAGGTTTAACCATGGTAAAACGAGCATTTTGTACAACAATCTCATTTTTATTTTTTATCATCACCTGCCTTGCCCTGTTTTCCACCCCGGCAGCGGCAGACGCCATTAATCTCAATTACGCCAATTTCCCTCCTGCCCCCACCTTTCCCTGCGTTCAAATGGAAAGGTGGAAGGTAGAAGTTGAAAAACGCACCAACAACCAGGTGGCCATCAATACCTTCCCCGGCGGGACCCTGCTGGAAGCCAAGGGAATGATGGATGGCGTTATTGCCGGTCAGGCCGATATCGGGACCATCTGCATGGCCTATCAGCCGGGCCGGTTCATTATCACCAATGCCACCAGCCTGCCCTTGGGTATCCCGGATGCCAAAACCGGGAGCATGGCCCTGCTCAAGCTCTATGAGAAATACAAACCCAAAGCCTTTGAAGAGGTGGTGGTGCTGGCCATGTTCACCAATGCCCCGGGCAATGTCATGTCCATGGTACCCGTCAGAACCCTTGAAGATATCAGAGGCCTGGATTTAAGAGCCTCGGGCGGGGCCGCCCAGATCCTGAAGGCCTGGGGAGCCAACCCGGTTGGGATGCCCATGCCGGCAACGGTTGAAGCCCTGCAAAAGGGCACGGTTAAGGGACTTTTCTCTTCTCTGGAAGTCATGAAGGATTTCAAGTTTGCCGAAAATTGTAAATTTGTCACCATGACCGAAACGGTTATCTATCCGTTTTCCGTTATCATGAACAAAAGCAAATTCAATTCCCTTCCCCCGGATGTCCAGAAGGTCATGATGGATATGAAGGAAGAACAGTCTCTGTGGACCGGAGCGTACATGGATGAGCAGATCAAAAAAGCCATTGCCTGGTCAAAGGAATCCAACAATGTCGAGTTTATCTCCCTTTCGGCTGAAGAAAAAGCCAGATGGGATGCCAAACTTGAATTTATCACACAAGACTGGATAAAAGACGCCACCGAAAAAGGGCTTCCGGCAGAAGAGATTATCAAGGATATTCGAGCGTATATCCAATAAATCCTTTGCATCATTCCCCCTGGCCTGATTTTGCCCATACGGCTTTGATCGGACCGGGGGGCTTTGGAGAGATATCCCATGGATTTTTTAATGAGAATCAATAAATTTCTGAACAAAGTGCTGACCCTGACAGGGGGTGTTGTTCTGATCGGCATGATCCTTTTAACCTGCGCCAATATTGTTGCAAGGCAGGTCTATGTCCCCATCCAGGGAACCTTTGAAATCATGGGATATGCAGGCGCCGTTGTCACGGCCTTTGCCCTGGGGTATACCCAGTTTACCAACGGGCACATCTGTGTGGATGTCCTGGTCAATGCCTACCCCAAATCAATGAAACGATTGATTTCCATCCTCAACCACGGGGTCTGCGCCCTGTTTTTCTTCATTGTGGCCTGGCATGTGGTTCAAAAGGCCATGACCCTGAAACATGCAGGTGAAATCTCGGAAACCTTGAGAGTTATCTATTATCCGTTTATCCTGGCCGTGGCATTGGGCTGTTTTATCCTGGGGCTTGCATTGCTGACAGATTTTTTAAAGGTATTGATTCCCCGAAAGGCGGGTGATAAATGAGCCTGACACTCATCGGCGTCCTGGGGATTTTTTTCCTTCTCTTCATCCTTTTTGTCTTTGGCATTCCCGTGGGGTTTGCCATGGGTCTTGTGGGCTTTATCGGCTTTTCCCAGGTCATTTCCGTTGATGCCGGCTTTAACATGCTGGCCACGGTGACCTGGGATACCTTTGCCCAATACGGGTTGACCGTGATCCCGCTGTTTATCTTCATGGGCCAGATTGCCTTTTATTCCGGGGTCAATGAGAAACTTTACACCGCGGCCTTCACCTGGGTGGGCCATATCCGGGGCGGCATTGCCATGGCAACCATCCTGGCCTGTGCGGCCTTTGCCGCCATCTGCGGGTCCAATGCGGCCACGGCCGCCACCATGACCACGGTGGCCCTGCCCCAGATGAACAAGTACAAGTACGAACCCATGCTCTCAACCGGTTCCATTGCCTGCGGGTCCACCCTGGGAGTGGTCATTCCCCCTTCTGTGGTCCTGATCATTATCGGGCTTTCCACGGAACAATCCATTGCCAAACTTTTTTACGGGGGTCTGGGTGCCGGCATTCTGCTGGCCCTGCTGCTCACCCTGACCGTCTATGTGCTGTGCAGCATCTACCCTGCCTGGGGACCTGTCGGAGAAAAAACCAGCTTCAAGGCAAAGATTGTCTCCCTTGGCGGTGCCGTTGAAATGCTCATTTTATTCATGGTCGTCATGCTGGGTCTGTATTTCGGGTTGTTCACCCCCACGGAAGCCGGCGCTGTCGGCTCCTTTTTTGCCGTTGTCATTGCCCTGGTCCAGAAAAAGCTTTCCTGGAACGATTTTTATAATTCCATCTTTGATACCTTGAAAATTTCCTGCATGGTGATTGTTATTATTACCGGGGCCATGATTTTCGGGCGATTCCTGGCCATTACCCGGATCCCCTTTGACATTGCCGACTGGGTGGTCACCCTTCCCTTTTCAAAGGTAACCATCATGGCCATCATTTTTACCATCTATATCATCGGCGGGGCGGTCATGGATGCCCTGGCCCTGCTGCTCATCACCATTCCCATTTTCTTTCCCGTGGCTATGGAACTGGGGTATGATCCCATCTGGTTCGGGGTTACCATTACCATTGTGACCACATTGGGAGCGGTCACCCCGCCCGTGGGCGCCACCACCTATGTGGTGTGGGGCATGGCAAAGGATGTGCCCCTTGAACGTGTATTTAAAGGCGTGGCCTATTTTTTACCGGCCTATATCGTCTGTATTATTTTAATGATGCTTTTCCCCCAAGTGGTCCTGTTTTTACCGGGCCTCTTATAGGTGGTTGGGAAAGGGTCTAGGGTCAGATAAAAAAAGGAGATAAAACATGCGGTTACCCAGGTTTGAATATTTAGGACCCAAGACCCTTGAAGGGGCCCTTGACCTTATGGCCACCCACAGGGATGACGCTAAAATTCTAGCAGGGGGGACTGACCTTCTGGTCCGGATGAAAAAAGGACTTATACGCCCGAAAACCATCATCAGCCTCAAGGCTCTGGATGAATTGGCCTATATTAAAAGGGATACCCGGGAGAACAGGAACAACATTCTTATCGGCGGCAGAACCCTTATTGCAGATATCATTGCGTCCGATCTGGTTCAAAGAAAAGCCCCTGCCCTGTCACGGGCCTGTGAACGGATCGGCGCCATCACCCTCCAGCATTTTGTGGGAACCCTTGCCGGCAACATTCTACAGGACAATCGATGCTGGCACTACAACCAGTCCCAATTCCATCGGTCCGGGCGGGGGGCCTGCCACAAGGACGGCGGAAAAATCTGTTATGCAAGGCAGGACTCCGACCGGTGCAACTCCACCTGCCAGTCAGATGGAGCGACCGCCCTCATGGCCCTGAACGCTAGCATCACCCTTCAAAGAAAAGGCGGACGGCGGCGGGTGGATCTGGCCGATTTTTATACCAATGACGGGATTGCGCCCCATGCCATTGAGTCCCATGAGCTTCTCACCCAGATTTGTATCCCCATCCAGGGGGGCCAAAGTGCATACAAGCGCCTTTCCTACCGGTCAGCCATCGATTACCCCCTTGTCTGCGCAGGGGTTCTTTTAATCCCGTCAACAGCTTCACCGACCGAAATCAGCGAGGCCAGAATTGTCGTGGGTGCCATGGGCAGATCCCCCCTTTATATGGCCGCAGCATCTGCGTCTCTGGGGGGCAAAAAACTGGACGATACCGACGCCTTTCAAAAGGCTGGGAAAGCCGCCATGGACACGGCCGCCACCTTTGCCGTTCACAATGTAGGATCCACCCTTGAATACCGGTATGCCATGGTGGCAGAAATGGTGTTCCAGGCCTTAACAGAAGCGGGTGAAGCCGCCCGGGAAACAGGGCAGAAAGCTGCTAACAAGGGAGTGCAATGAATGGACAAAATTGAGATTAGCCTAACGATAAATGAAACCCCCTACCAGATGCGGGTCCTGCCCAATGACACCCTTTTGGAAGTATTGCGCAACCAACTGGATCTGACCGGATCAAAGGAAGGATGTGATGAAGGGGTGTGCGGGTCCTGTACCGTGCACATGGACGGCAAACCCGTCCGCGCCTGTCTGACCCTGGCCCTGGAAGCCCGGGGCAGAAAAATCAAAACCGTGGAGGGACTTGCCACGGGAGATGCCCTGTCTGACCTTCAGCAGTCGTTTATTGATCACGGGGCTGTCCAGTGCGGGTTCTGCACCCCCGGGATGCTCATGGCGGGGGAGGCGTTGCTTTCAACCACACCCGGGCCCGATGAACAAACCATCCGCCGGGCCCTGTCCGGAAACATCTGCCGGTGTACGGGGTATGCCAAAATTGTAACGGCCGTGGCCCATGCGGGCAATCCCCAGGCCCCGTGTCCGGATTGCCGGACCCAAACGCCATATCTGCAGGCAAAGGAGTAGCCATGTCTGAGTATGCCATCATTGGAAAACGAATGCCCCGGGTGGATTCCAGGGCCAAGGTTATGGGAAAGACAAAGTTTACCGCTGACCTGAATCTGCCCAATATGCTGGTGGGGAAAATAAAAAGAAGCCCCCATGCCCACGCCCGGATCATCCATAATGACACCACAAAGGCAAAAGCCCCGCCCGGTGTCATGTCCGTGGTCACGGGAAAGGACACGGCCGGCGTCAAATGGGGGGTATTTGCCTATACACGGGACCAGCAATTTATCCAGACGGACAAGGCGCGGTATATCGGAGACGAGGTGGCAGGGGTTGCGGCCATTGACGAAGAGACCGCCCTAAAAGCCCTGGATCTCATTGAGGTTGAATACGAAATTCTGCCCCCGGTCTTTGATCCCATGGAAGCCATGACCATGGAAACCGAGCTCATCCACACAGAATTTCCCAACAACATCAATATCCATGTGAACATTGACACGGGCCAGGTGGATGAAAACTTTGCAAAGGCCCATTATATCAGGGAAGACACCTTTGTGGCACCGGAAGAATCCTATTTCCAGGCCGAACCCTATGCGGTTGTGGCCCGCTTTGATTCCGAAGACTGCCTGGAAATCTGGTGCCCCAATGGCGGGCCCCACATGAAATCCAAACCCCTTTCCAATGCCTTCAAGATCCCCCTTCACCGGGTAAAGGTGAGGAAAATCGCCATTGGCGGCGCCTTTGGCGGGCGATCGGAAATCTGCCCCGCCGATTATATCTGTGCCCTTCTGGCCAAAAAGACCGGTCGACCCGTGAAAATCAAATTTACCCGGGAAGAAAACACCATTGCCACCCGCCAGGGCCATGCCATGATCACCACCCATCGAACTGGGGTGGACCAAGAGGGACGGGTATTGGCCCGGGAAACCACCTGCTATATGGACGGGGGTGCCTATTCTTCCACAGGCCCCATTGCCACCAGCGTTCCTTTTTTGTCCATGGAACAGGCCTACCGCATGGGAAGCGTGCGGTACAACGGGTATAGAATCTACACCAACAAACCCATCCGGGGGATGATCCGGGTCCACGGCCGGGGTTTTGCCGCAGGACTTGACACCCAATTGGACATGATTGCCGCCCATCTTAACATTGATCCTGTGGAGATGCGCCTGAAAAACTCCCGGCAGCAGGGGGAATACACCAGCACCAAAAGTTTTGTGGCCTCCTGTGCCATGGACGAGACCATTCACAAGGCTGTTGCAAAATCGGGCTTCAGTGAAAAATTTGGAAATCTGCCCCCCTTCCACGGCATCGGCATGGGGACCAATTCTGTTCAGACAGGATTTCCCATGGGAATCCGGGGCGGGTCCCAGGCCTTTATCAAATTTAATGAAGACGGGGAAGCCACCGTCATGTCCGGTGTGGTGGACAACGGCCAGGGCAACGACAACATGGTGGTCCAGATCGCGGCCGAAGAGCTGGGACTTTTGCCCGAAGATATTCACCTGGTTTCGGCCGATACGGAAACCACCGCTTCAGACCCCGGCTCCTATTCCCAGGTGTCCACCTTTGTGGGGGGCCAGGCCGTTAAAATTGCTGCCCAAAACTGCCGGGCCAAATTGTTTGATGTGGCTGCCAAGGTATTAAAGGTAGAACCTTCCACCCTGGCAGCCAAAAACCGGTTGATCTTTGTGAAGGATACGCCGGAAATCTGTATTCCCATTAAAAAGGTGGTGCGGATCAGCCTGTTAAACTTTACCTCCGTGAATGCCGAAGGTGGATACTGGCCCAGGGTGGACATGAAAAGAGAATGGGTCTCCAACCCCTATGGCCAGATGTGCGAAGCCTTTTCCTTCGGCACCACCATTGTGGAAGTAAAGGTGAACCCTGCCACCGGCCAGGTGACGGTGCTCAATGCCACAGCTGCCCAGGATGTGGGATATGCCCTGAACCCCCTGGTGCTGGAAGGCCAGTTTGAGGGGTCTATTGCCATGGGCGGACAGGGAGGGATGCTCACCGAATACCACGAATGGAAGGAGGGCCGGTGCCTCAACCCCACCATGCTCGATTATAAACTGCCCCTGGCCTGCGACATGCCCCCCATCCATTCGATCATGGTGGAATCAATAGATCCCAAAGGGCCTTACGGCGCCAAGGAAGCGGCCATGTCCATTGCCATGTCGGCGGCCCAGGCCTATGCGGCTGCGGTCAGCAATGCCATTGGGGTGTATATGGATTCGTTTCCTTTGACCCCGGACAAAATTTTGGCTGCCATTAAAGCAAAAGAAAACAAGGAACCAGAATGACAGAAACACGGATAGCCACAATTCCAAAGCAGATGCCCCTGCCCCTCACGCAACTTGTGATTGCCATAAAAGGAGCGGGAGAAATGGCAACCGGCATTGCCTGGCGCCTTTTCCAGGCAAATTTCAAACACATCTTCATGGTGGAAATCGAAAATCCCGTGGCCGTGCGCCGGCAGGTCAGTTTTTGTGAGGCAATCCATGGGGAAACCATTGAGGTGGAGGGAGTGCGGGCGCAAAAGGTGACGGATATGAAAGAAATTCCCTGTGTCTGGGAGAAAAATGGCATTCCTGTGCTTGTGGACCCGGACTGGCAGTCCATCAAAACCATGCGCCCCCATGTGGTGGTGGATGCCATTAT
>VMSR01000060.1 GCA_013792075.1 Desulfobacula sp. | reverse complement strand
ATGGTGGATTTTTTTCTGGTCCTGATGATTGCAGGGGCAGGGGATGAACTCCAGGGAATTAAAAAAGGAGTGCTGGAACTGGCCGATGCCATTGCCATTAACAAGGCGGACGGTGACAATATTTTTCCGGTTGAAAAGGCCAAAAAAGACCTTGAAATTGCCATGCACCTCATTGGGTCTGAAACACCGACCTGGCATACGCCGGTTTTGACTTGCTCGTCCATCACCGATGGCGGTACCCAGGCTGTATGGGAAACGGTCCTGGACCATAGAAAAAAATTTATAGCAACCCAGGAGTTTGACCAAAGACGGAAAAAGCAGTCCATCCAATGGATGTGGACCCTAGTGGAGGATGGATTAAAACAGCGGTTTAAGACCAACAAGCGGATAAACGAACACATCCCTTTGATCTCAAGCCAGGTGGAAAATGATAAAATTTCGCCTTCAGCTGCGGCTGAAATGCTGTTGTCATATTTATAATTACTACTTTTAAGGAATGACGGATGAAAATACATGAGTACCAGGCAAAGGACTTGTTTCGGCGCTACAATGTTCCTGTACCTGACGGACAGGTTGCCTTTTCCGTGGAAGAGGCAAAACAGATAGCCGCAGGACTTGGGGGCTTTCCTGTGGTGGTCAAGGCCCAGATCCATGCCGGCGGCAGGGGAAAGGGTGGGGGCGTAAAACTGGCCGCTTCCATGGAAGAAGTGGAAGCCTTTGCCAAAGAGATCCTGGGCATGACCCTCATCACCCACCAGACAGGCCCTGAAGGAAAGTTGGTGCAAAAACTGCTCATCGAGGCGGGTCAGAAAATTGAACAAGAGCTTTACCTGAGCCTGCTGGTGGACAGGGCAACGGCCTCCATCGTGATCATGGCCAGCCGGGACGGGGGCATGGATATTGAACAGGTGGCCGAAAAAACTCCGGAAAGAATCATAAAGGTTTATGTAGATCCCCTCATGGGACTTCAGGGATACCAGATCCGGGAAGTCGGATTCGGCCTGGGATTGCCGCCCGGTGCCATGAAATCGTTTTCAGGGCTTTTGTCAAATCTTTATACCTTATTTGTCGCCTATGACAGTTCCATGGTGGAGATCAACCCCCTGGTCCTCACATCTGACGACACGGTTCTGGCCCTGGATGCCAAGGTGGATTTTGATTCCAATGCCCTTTACCGGCACAAGGATCTTCTCGAACTTCGGGACCTTTCCGAGGAAGACCCCATGGAAGTGGAAGCATCCAAGTTCAACCTGAACTATATCAACCTGGAAGGCAATGTGGGCAATATCGTCAATGGTGCAGGCCTTGCCATGGCCACCATGGACATCATCAAGAATGCCGGGGCCACCCCTGCCAATTTCATGGATGTGGGAGGCGGTGCCAGTTCCGAGCAGGTGGAAAATGCCTTTAGAATCATCTTGGCCGATCCCAAGGTAAAAGCCGTGCTCATCAATATTTTCGGCGGTATTTTAAGGTGTGATATCTTTGCCCAGGGCGTTGTGGATGCTGCCAGAAAAACCGGTATCAGTATCCCGGTGGTGGTTCGCATGGAAGGGACAAATGTGGATGAAGGCAAGCGGATACTGGCCGATGCCGGGCTGGATCTGATCGCAGCCTCCGACCTTTCCGATGCTGCAAACAAAATTGCGGCAGCCGTTAACTAAAGGAGACACTTGTTGTGAGTATATTTGTAAATAAGGACACACGGCTTCTGGTCCAGGGAATTACCGGAAATGAAGGCAGTTTTCACACCAGACAATGTATTGAATATGGCACTTGTGTCGTTGCCGGTGTTACCCCCGGCAAAGGCGGAAAAATGATGGATAAGGTTCCGGTCTTTAACACTGTGGCCCAGGCGGTAAAAGGAACAGGGGCAAACGCATCCCTGATTTTTGTGCCGCCGCCTTTTGGCGCCGATGCCATCATGGAAGCGGCTGATGCCGGTGTGGCGATCATTGTGGCCATTACCGAAGGCATCCCTATTTTAGATATGGTGCGGGTGAAAAATTTTCTGGCCGCCAAAAAATGCCGGCTCATCGGACCCAATTGTCCGGGGATTATCACGCCGGGGGTATGTAAGATCGGGATCATGCCAGGCAAGATTCATAAACAAGGAAGTATCGGGGTTGTGTCACGCTCGGGCACCCTTACCTATGAGGTGGTGGACCAGCTGACAAAGCTTGGGCTCGGTCAGTCCACCTGTATCGGTATCGGCGGAGATCCTGTGAACGGCACCAATTTCATAGATGTATTGTCCGCCTTTCAAGAGGATGATGAAACCAGTGCCATTGTCATGGTCGGTGAGATCGGGGGCAGTGCGGAAGAAGAGGCAGCAGCATTTATCAACGCAAATATCACAAAACCGGTGGTTGGCTTTATCGCAGGTCTGACAGCTCCGCCCGGCAGAAGAATGGGACATGCCGGCGCGATTATTTCAGGGTCCAGCGGTACGGGCGCGGCAAAAATTGCGGCATTCAGAGACAATGGAATCCATGTCTGTGAAAACCTGGGGGAAATCGGCCGGATTTGTAAAGAGGTATTTTAGGCAACCTTAAGGAGATTAAATTTTGGAAAGCTATACGATTGAATCAAACAAAAAAAAGAGCAGAATACCGGCGCGGCTGGATCTGGCCCAGAGCGGTACGGGTCTTGTCCTCGGACTGTTCATGTGGGTGCACATGCTCCTTGTGGGCAGTATCGTTTTGGGAACAGGCTCTTTTAATTTTGTGGCCAAGACCATGGAGTTGTCTTTTCTTTCAGACACGGGTCATGGATATCCCCTAGCGGTCTTTTTTGCCGTGCTCACCATTTTTACCCTGTTTA
Organism: Desulfobacula sp.; assembly: GCA_013792075.1. Taxonomy (GTDB): domain Bacteria; phylum Desulfobacterota; class Desulfobacteria; order Desulfobacterales; family Desulfobacteraceae; genus NBML01. The sequence continues at coordinate 17,187 of VMSR01000060.1, read as the reverse complement.
TTGTCCACGCATTGCTGGGTGTCCGAAAATTTCCCATCTCATGGAAGCAGCACAGGATCATGAGAGACCAGATGCAGATGATGAACCACACCGACACCAACCTCTGGTATATCCAGGTGGTCACGGGCTTTCTCATGTTTTTTCTGGGATCGGTCCATCTGTACATCATGCTGACCAACCCGGGGAGCATTGACCCCTATCTGTCGGCTGACCGGGTGGTATCCGGCAACATGTGGTTCTTATACCTGGTTTTACTGATTTGCGTGGAGCTCCACGGCACCATCGGCATCTACCGGTTGTGCATGAAATGGGGCTGGTTTGCAGGCAAAGACCCAAGAGCTGCCCGGACAAAACTTAAATTATTGAAAAACAGACTCACCATTTTCTTTCTAGCGCTTGGTGTGCTGGCCTTGCTTGTGTTTGTTGTGATTGGTATCAACCACAGGGATAGGGTTGGAGAAAGATATGGAAGCCACAAGGCCTCCGTTGAAACGATCCAGGCCAATGAAGTCGCTCCGGATGTTGAAATTGTGCATCCGTCGTCAGAGGCGCCCGCCGAAGAAGCGCCTGCCACAGAAGCGCCTGCTGCAGAGGCATCTGGTGTTGAAACCGGTTCTTCCCCGGAAAAGGCCCCTGTGGTAACAGAGGCTCCCCCGGCAGAAGATGACCATGGGAAAGAAGAGGCTCCTACCGGTACAGCCCATGACACTATGCAACCAGCCGAAAAACATTAAGATAAGGAAATTTTAAATGAAAGTCATATATACGGATTCACTTATTATCGGTGGCGGCCTGGCGGGTCTAAGAGTTGCCATTGCTGCCAAGCAAAGGGGGTATGAGTCCATCATCCTCTCTTTGATTCCTGCCAAACGCTCCCATTCAGCTGCAGCCCAGGGGGGAATGCAGGCAAGCCTTGGTGCCTGCGTCAAAGGGGACGGGGATGATGAAGATGTCCACTTTGGGGACACGGTAAAGGGAAGCGATTGGGGATGCGACCAGGATGTTGCCAGGATGTTTGTCAATACGGCGCCCAAAGCCATCCGCCAGTTTGCCGCCTGGGGAGTTCCCTGGTCCAGGGTCCAGGGGGGGGACAGGGAGGTGATCATCAATGGCCAAAAGGTTACGATCACGGAAAAACACGAAGCCCAGGGCTTGATCACGGCCAGGGATTTTGGCGGCACCAAAAAATGGAGAACCTGTTTTACTTCGGATGGAACCGGGCACACCATGCTCTATGCCATGGACAACAAGGCCATCCAGATGGAAATCCCGGTCCATGAAAGAAAAGAAGCCATTGCCCTGATCCATGAAGACGGGGTCTGCCACGGCGCCGTTGTCAGGGACCTGATCACAGGCAAGCTAATTGCCTATGTGGCCAAGGCCACCACCATTGCCACCGGCGGATACGGACGGCTTTATGCCGTGTCCACCAACGCGGTGATTTCAGAAGGTATCGGAACGGCAATCGCCCTGGAAACGGGAATTGCCACTCTGGGGAACATGGAAGCGGTTCAGTTTCACCCCACAGCCATTGTGCCCGTGGGCATTCTGACCACCGAAGGGTGCAGAGGTGACGGCGGCCTGTTGCTGGACAAGGACGGGTATCGGTTCATGCCCGACTATGAGCCGGACAAAAAAGAATTGGCCTCCAGGGACGTTGTGTCCCGCCGCATGACCGAGCACATGAGAAAAGGCAAAGGGGTATCCTCCCGCTACGGAGATCATCTCTGGCTGGACATTACCCTGCTGGGCCGCAAGCACATTGAAAAAAATCTGAGGGAAGTCAAAGAAATATGTGAATATTTTCTGGGCATAGATCCTGTGAAGGAATATATCCCGGTACGGCCCACCCAGCATTATTCCATGGGCGGGGTCAGGACAAAGGCCACCGGTGAAAGCCCGACCCTGAAAGGTCTTTTTTCCGCAGGAGAAGCCGCCTGCTGGGATATGCACGGCTTTAACCGTTTGGGCGGAAATTCCGTGGCAGAGACGGTTGTGGCCGGCATGATCGTGGGCGAATATGTGGCCGACCATTGTGCGGCCAATGGCCTCAATGTTTCGACCCATACCATCCAGTATTTTCTGAAAAAAGAAGAAAAGAAAATCACCGACCTTCTGGTCAGGGATTACGGGGAAAACCCCTTTGAGCTGAAAGCGGCCATGCAGAAAATCATGATGGACAAGGTGGGGATCTTCAGGAACGGAGAAGACCTTGCCCAGGCGGTTGAGGAACTGAAAGTGCTGAACCAGCGGGCCAGAAACATCGCCCTTCGCAATAGAATTTCTTCTTCCAACCCGGAACTGGTGGAAGCCATAAGGGTGCCCAAGATGATCAAACTGGCCCAGTGTGTGGCCTATGGTGCCATGCTTCGGACCGAAAGCCGGGGTGCCCATGCCAGGGAAGACTATCCGGAAAGAAATGACCGGGACTGGTTAAAAAGAACCCTTACCACCTGGAAAGATGACGCAGCAGATCTGCCGGAAGTCTCCTATGAAAACCTGGATGTCATGCGAATGGAGCTGGCTCCGGGATCCCGTGGATACGGCGTTGACAATACCGTCCACCACCCGGACACTGAAAAAAGGGAGGCCCAGATTGACCAGATCAAAAAGGACAATCCCGGGGCAGACCGCCATGAGATGCAGGAACTTCTCAATCCGTTAACCATTCCGGAAAAATTTAAAGGAAAAAATGAGCGTATCGGCAGGGGGTATAAATAATGAGTGATCAGGCAAGAATACTAAAGTTCCAGATATTTCGGTATAACCCCTTAAAGCAGGGAGACAAGCCCCGCATGGTAACCTATGAGGTAACCGAAGCCCCGGGGATGACCATTTTTATAGCATTGAACGACATCCGGGAAAACCAGGATCCCTCCCTGCAATTTGATTTTGTCTGCCGGGCTGGGATCTGCGGCTCCTGCGGCATGGTGGTCAACGGCAGACCCGATCTTGCCTGCCGGACCCTGACCTCTAAATTTCCAGAAGGAGAAATCAAACTTCTGCCCCTGCCCGGATTTGAACTCATCGGTGATCTGTCCGTGAACACGGGAAAATTCATGCGGGCCATGAGCGAGCGGGTGGAATCCTGGATACATGACATCAAGGCCGACGAGGTCAATTATGACCGGCTGGAAGAGCGCATGGACCCGGAGGTTGCCGATCAGATCTATGAACTGGAGCGGTGTGTGGAATGCGGCTGCTGCATTTCAGCCTGCGCCACCAAACGGATGCGCCCGGATTTTCTGTCAGCGGTCGGTTTCATGAGACTTGCCCGGTATGCCCTGGATCCCCGGGACAAGCGGACGGATGAGGAATTCTATGAAATCATGGGGGATGACGATGGGGTTTTCGGCTGCATGACCCTTCTTGGCTGTGAGGACTATTGCCCCAAGGACCTGCCCCACCAGACCCAGATTGCCTATTTGAGAAGAAAAATGGTGCAGGTCAGATAAAGGATACGAAAAATGACAGAGTTTAAATATGAGAAAATGTTTCCCCTGGGACCTGACACAACTGCGTACCGGTTGCTGACCAAAGAACATGTGCGGGTCAGGGAATTTGAGGGAAATGAAGTGCTCATGGTGGAACCCCAGGCCTTAAGTATCCTTGCCGCCGAAGCGTTCAAGGATGTGGCCCACCTTTACCGGAAGGAACACCTGGAAAAATTGCGGGGCATTATCTATGACCCGGAAAGCAGTGACAATGACCGGTATGTGGCCCTGGAATTGTTGAAAAACGCAGCCATTGCATCCCAAAAGATATATCCCATGTGCCAGGATACGGGTACTGCTATTGTTATGGGAAAGAAGGGGCAGCAGGTCTGGACCTGGTCCGACGATGATAAGGAATTGTCCCAGGGCGTGTTTGATGCCTACACCCAGAATTATCTGCGGTATTCCCAGAATGCGGCCCTTACCATGTACAAGGAAATGAACACAAAAACCAACCTTCCGGCCCAGATTGACATTGCAGCGGTCCAGGGAGATGAATACAAATTTTTGTTCATGGCAAAGGGGGGCGGGTCTGCCAACAAAACCGCTCTCTTCCAGATGACAAAGGCCACCCTCAATTCCGAGGAAAGTCTGATCAATTTTATGGTGGAGAAAATGAAAGGTCTGGGAACGGCGGCCTGTCCGCCTTACCATATCGCCTTTGTCATCGGGGGTACGTCGGCTGAATTGAATCTCAAGGCTGTCAAACTGGCGTCTGCCCGGTATCTGGACACCCTGCCCACTTCCGGCAGTCCAACAGGACATGCCTTCAGGGATGTGGATCTGGAAGATAAAGTGCTGCTCCGTTCCCAGGGTTTGGGCCTGGGTGCCCAGTTCGGGGGTAAGCATTTTGCCCTGGACATCCGGGTGATCCGGTTGCCCCGGCATGGGGCTTCCTGTCCCATAGGACTTGGGGTCTCCTGTTCCGCCGATCGTCAAATCAAGGGCAAGATCACCCGGGAGGGGATTTTCCTGGAGCAGCTGGAGGAGAATCCTTCTCAATATCTGCCGGCAGCAGAGCCGAAGATGACGCCGGCCGTTGAAATAGACCTGAACAAACCCATGGACGAGATCCGGGCACAATTATCAAAATACCCGGTGTCCACGCGCCTTTCTCTGACCGGCAACATCATAGTGGCAAGGGATATTGCCCATGCCAAATTCATGGAACGGTTTGAGGCAGGAAAGGGGCTTCCCGACTATATTAAAAATCATATCATCTATTATGCAGGACCTGCCAAGACACCTGAAGGCGAGGCATCTGGTGCCTTCGGACCCACCACGGCCGGCCGAATGGATTCCTATGTCCCGGTTTTCCAGGAACAAGGCGCTTCCATGATCATGCTGGCCAAAGGGAACCGCAGCCAGCAGGTGACCGATGCCTGTAAAACCCATGGCGGATTTTACCTGGGCTCTCCCGGTGGGCCTGCTGCCCGCCTGGGCAAGGATTTTATTAAAAAGGTCGAACTGGTTGAGTATGAAGAATTGGGAATGGAGGCCGTTTATATGATTACGGTTGAAAACTTCCCCGCCTTTATCATTGTGGATGACAAGGGCAATGATTTTTATGCGAACCTTTTGTAGCCGCTTTTAGGCGACAATCCCCCCGGGGGGCGGATACTTTTCGGGGGGCCACTATTGTTTACAAAAAAATGACACCTAAATTGAATGAAAATCCGTCTTGACAGTGGTGTCCGCTATCGTTTGGGAAGCGTAGCGTTTAGAAAGTTTTTCCAGGCTTTGACGTATGGGTTTTTCAATGGCCGATTTTAAAACAGAGCCGAGAAGTATGAAGGGCAGTCTTGGATCAAAGTCGATAAAATAACAGAGTTTGGTTTTCCCCCCTTCTTCTGAGAATTCCATCCGGCCTTTATGGTTTTTGATGGGGCTGCCCTTGCTGATCACATATTCCATCAGAAAATTGGGTTCGAACGTGATGACAGTTTCTTCAAACGCAGGAAGGGGAAAAGAAGAGATGCGCCTGATGGAACCCACCCCATTCTTATTTTCATCCCGGCAATCGACCACCCGCTGCATTTTCGTCGCTATGACGTTCCCAAAGGATTCATGATCCGTTAAAATATTGAATATTGTTTCAACGGGCGCATTAAATGTTTGTCGTATTTCAATGTGTTGTCTGCCCATGGGGTCTTTCCTTTTTTTTCCTGGACATCCCATGCGCTTGTAAAATTCAGGCGCTTTGTTTTCATCATAGGAAGGACATTCTTCAAGAATTTCGATGGTTGCCTGTTTTTTTAGCGGCCATTCTTCCGATTTTTTGGCAAAAATAAAATCATTGCTCAGGCTGGCATAGCATGAACAGCCCGGTTTACAAAAGGTTTGGCTTGTTTCCTTCCAGATATCTCCGATGGGGCGTTCATGTATATTTCCAAAGGAAAGCATGGTAAAATCACAAGGACAAACGTTTCCCTGTGAATCAATAAACATATAATTATAACCGGCCCCGCAGCCATAATATTGTTCGCTTTCAAAAAAATCATAGGCAAAAACACCGGGATACCCTTTTGTCTTTGTGCATTTCTTTTGAATTTCAAAAATGGTTTTGACATTTTCCGGCGTTAGTTTTTCTTCAGGCTTTGTTGTGAGCTTTCCGCTTAAGATTGGGGAAGTGAGCCGCATATCATTGATCCCAAGGTCCTTAAAAAAGTCAATCACCTTAAAAATTTCTGCCCGATTGCTGACAAGGGCTTTATCCGGGACAAAGGAAACCGCCACATAAAAGCCTTCATCCTGAAAGAGTTTAATTGCATTGAGCGCATAATCATAAATGCCCTGTGTTCGTCTTCCTTTGTCATGAACATCTGCAGTGTAATGGTCCAGGCTGATCACAGGTATTTCCAGCCCCGCCTGTTTCAAGCGTTTCACACGCTCTTTTGTCAGTTTGTATCCTGTTGTAAACAATACCGGCATGGATCTTTCATCAACTGATGCAATAATTTCTTCAAGATCGTTGCGTAAAAGCGGTTCACCTCCGGTAAACCCGATAACGCTTACACCCAAGTCCTGGACTTCTGATATGGCTTTTTTAATTTGCTCCAGTGAGAGGATGTCTTTTTTTGATCTGTCTGAAAAAGAACAATGCCAGCAGTTGCACGGACATTGTGGGGTAACAGCGAAATTTGTTACAACCGGGTAAGGGTTCCCGGATGTCGTAACAACAACTCCTTTAAGAAAACGATCATAGGCAACGGATGGGAAGTACGGCGTAAAGGTATTGGCGTATATTTTATTCCCAATTTTGGTTAGCTTACTTTCCTTGGAAACGTATTTCATGGCAAGCTTCTGCTTTATGCTGAGAGAAGAGAGTTCTTTGTTCATCCCCATTTTAAGGTCTGTTACAAGTCTTTTCATCCCATAAAGCTGAGTCCCGTTGTGCTTTCTCATTTACGATTCTCCTGATTATTTAACTTCAAAAATCCTTGGTCGCTGCTGTAATAATCAATAATAACCTGAGTTTTTTGAATTTAAATGAAGATATCTTGAAATATCCGGATAAACAAGCTTTTCTGTTGAAAAAAGACCGGATACAAGACCAGACTTGACCCTGAAATTTCTTTGGATATTTGGCATGGACTTCACCGGAAGCCTGCAGGCAGTGTGCACCACACCTGAGTTGATTCTTTGCTGTGATTTTACGAAATCTGATTTTCTAAAACGGCTTTCCCAAGGTCTTTTCCCAAACCATATGCGGTATCCAGAATTCTGTTTTCATCTTTGACTTTTCCTTTATCAAAAATTTTGAAAACGGCTTGTTCCCCAATTACTTGATATCCGAGCGCTTCAATGGGAGCCCTCATTGCCTCAAGGGTAAATCCCATATCTTTCTTATTTTCTTGTTCACATATTGCGATTATAACGGCTTTCCGGTCTTGATTTGCCAACTGACTTGTCCAGGCTCTGGGACGCGTATTCTGGAAAGTGTAAAAGCAGTAGAGCCGATCAATAAACGCTTTCATCCACGAGGTGACGTTATAATTATGCGTTGGTGAAACAAGCACTAGGCCTTTTGAAGAGATTATTTCGTTGTATATCAATGACATCCCGTCGATTAATCCGGTGCAAATTTTGTCTTTTCTACACTTTTCACAACCAATGCAACCCTGAAACTGAACATCTCTTAATTGAATTAAACTGCAACCAAGGTTTTCTTGACCCGCTCCGGCAAGAACCTGTCTCAGTAAAATATCTGAATTCCCATTTTTTCTTGGGCTTCCTCCCACTCCCAAAATTTCATGTCGTGGAAGCAAGTTGACTTTATTTGATTTGATGATCGAACTTAGGGTTTTCATGGATTCTTCTTTTATTTGATAGGGTTAAGCCGACCAAAACGGTGTTGAACACTGCCGCTGATCCGGCCCGGATGCGATTGTTTTAACTATGGGGTTTATAACGCCTGTCTTCTGAAGGCGCAAGAAAAATATGAAGTTATGTGACCTTGGGGACCGGGGCAAATAAAAATTTCCAAAAGGGGACGCAGGTTGGCGCAGGATCCGGGCATCATGCTTTTTCTTTGAAAGACGTGTGAAATATTGACGGGCCATTGAACCGGTTATGGGGATTTTCCTTTACAAACCCCTGCATCTCCTGTAGCCTTGCCGGCTTTACATCAAAGCGGTTTATTTTAAAAAAAAGAGAACAAACGAATTTACCAGGGGGAAAAATTTATCATGTCTGCCATATTTGGTATTGATTTCGGGACATCCAATTCAGCATTATCCGTTGCCATGGGAGGGGCGGTCAGACTGCTGGACATAGACAAAGAAAATCCCATCTCCAATTCCCTGAAATCAATTCTTTATTTTTTAAAAGAAGACGGCCGGACAAAATCATATGTCGGGTATGAAGGCGTTAAGGCGTATATTGCCAACGGAGCCGACGGCCGGTATATGCAGTCTGTCAAAACCTTTCTCCCGGATGTTTCCTTTGAAAAAACCAATATTTACGGAAAATCCTATACCCTTGAGGAATTGATCGCAATTTTTTTTCGGGTCATGAAACTTCGGGGCCAGGAAATCATAAACCAGGAGGTGTCGGATGTGGTTTTGGGGCGTCCGGTCATCTTCTCCGAGGATCAAAACCTGGATCGCATTGCCCAGGAACGCTTGGCCCGGGCAGCGCAACTAGCCGGGTTTAAGAATATTTCTTTTCAACTGGAACCCATTGCAGCCGCGCTTGCCTATGAAAATAGTCTTGAATCAGGAGAGGAGCAGATCGTTTTGGTGGGGGACTTTGGGGCCGGCAGCTCTGATTTTACCATTTATAAAGCCGGAAAAAAGGCAGGGCAAAATGGCCAGAGGGAGAAGGATATCCTCTCTCTCGGGGGTGTATATATCGGTGGAGATATCTTTGATTCTGAAATCATGCGGGAAAAGGTTGCCGTCTATTATGGGAAAAATGTACAGGCAAAATCCATGTGGAGCGATACGCTATTCGGTCTTTCTCCCCTTGTTGTCCGCAAGCTTATGAAATGGCATCTCATTCCCCAGCTCCGGCTGCCCAGAACCTTGGACACCATCAGGGAACTGAAGGTTAGCGCAAAATTCCAGGACAAAAAATTATTGGAAAACCTGGAAAATCTGATCCGGGCCAATTACGGGTACCTGCTGTTTCAGTCCATAGAAAAGGCAAAATGTGACCTGTCAGACAGCAACAAATCCCGGATCTATTTTAATGAATATGACATCTGCATTGATGAGGTTTTGTCCCGGGGCGAATTTGAAAGCTTTATTTCCGATAAGATTGCATCCATAAACGCCTGCATCAATTCAACCCTGGCCACAGCCGATTTGTCCTGTTCGGACATTGATGCGGTCTTTTTGACCGGTGGGTCTTCCTATATCCCTCTGATCAGGGAAATATTTGAAAAAAGAATCGGAAAGGAAAAGATCCGAACTGCGGATGCCTTTACCAGTGTGGCCTATGGCCTGGGCCTCCATGGGGCCCGACTTGGGTGATGTCTCACCACCCGACCCGGGAAACCCATGGTCCCGGAAGTAAAAAAACATAGGGTTACAGCCGACCCAACTCTATATTCACGGAATCTCAGAAAAATAAACCGACACTTATCGAACATGAGGATCGATTTTTTCTTGAATCATTTGAATGCTTAAGGGGGTGGTATTGTCAAAATGGATATCCCGCTGAGGAAAGGCAATGACAAGACCTTCCTGCCTGAAGAGTGCATCGATCTCGAATCGGACCTGGCTTTCGATTTGTTTTTTCTCGAGCACCATGCGAATTACAACCCAGAAATATAATTCAAAAACAAGGGAGTTATCTCCAAAATCAGAAAAAAGCACGAAAGGTTCCGGGTTTTCCAATACATTCGGATTTGATTTTGCTGCTTTGAGCAGCGCTTCTTCAACCGTTCTGACGGGCGAGCCATAGGAAAGACCGACAACCACTTTTGTTCTGATTCTATTATCGGAAAGGGTCCAGTTGGTAATATTTTTTTCAAGGAAACTGGAGTTCGGGACCAGTTTATGAACATTTTCTCCGGTGCGAACCCGCGTACATCGGGCGCCGATTTCTTCAACCTTTCCCAGAACACCCTCAACTTCGATCAGATCGCCGATGTGAATGGGGCGTTCCCCAAGAATGATGAATCCGGAAATAAAATTATTGATCAGATTCTGGGCACCAAAACCAACACCAATGGCAATGGCACCTCCCAGAAAAGCAAACGCGGTCAAGGGAATGTTGACGATTCTTAAGGCAAAGAGAAAAACAAGCAGATATGCAAAATAGGAAAGTGCTTTATGGACAGCAGACGCGGTGGTCTCTTTAAACTGAGAGGTGGCAAGAATCCGTTTGTGGATGTGATGTAAGAAAAATCTGCTGAAAATAATCCCAGTGGCGAGAATAAAGAGGGCAATAAAGACCTTTCCGACCGAGACTGATTTCTGGTCAACCACCCATATTTCCATATTCCATAGGCTTTTTACGGTTTGACGGAATCCGGACAAATGGTCATTCACAGAGGGCTGGTCGATTTTCTTTTCAATCTGTGCCAGAAGATTGCGTTCTATCTGGTCTGTTGCGACAATCATGGATTGAAATTCCAGCCGTCTTTCAAATTGTTTTCTCAATGCATCCATTTCAATAAAAAAATTGTTTTTTATGGATGCAGAGACGCCCTCCTCCTGTATCAGTCCCTCAATGGCCGATATCTGTTTTTGGAGGTTCACCAGATAATTCTGTTGCATCTGCAGGGTTTGGTTCAAACTGGTAATATTTTTTTCTGTCTCGTCTTTGATCTGTTTTTCCTGGCTTTGGGGAAGCTCGCCTTTTACAATGGCATACCGTTGCTGCCAGATTGTTTTTTGTCGATTCAGCAAGACAAGAGCGTCTTGCTTTAGCTCCACTACAACGATATAGGTTTTTCTCCACTCCTCCCGTGCTTTTAAAATTGTCTGGGCTATGTTTCGTTCCTGTTCAAGGGTCGCTTTGTTCAGGTTCTGCTGGGCTTTATCCAATTCCTGTTCAATTAATTTCTGGCCATTTCTGAACTTGCTGATTTCATTTTTAATATTGATTTCTTTGGTTTGGATTAATTCCAGCTGGTGATTCAGGTCTTCCTTATCACGGGTTATATTGGATACCACAAAGGCTTCCTGTTCTTTTAACAATTTTAATTTGATGACCGCATTATTGTTTTCTATATTATACCGGTTTGTCTCAATGCCCAGGGCGCGAATCATCAATTGCAGATGTTGAACAGACACTTCTTTGAGTTCAAGCTCAAATGCGTTCTGAACATTCTTTTGTTCAGGTGTTCCATTGAGTTCCTCTTTCAGCTGTCTGATTTCTTTTTCTTTTTCTGACAGTTGATTTTTATAGTCCTCAATGTTTGTTTTAAGGATCCCGAGGGTGAGTTCAATATTTTTTTTATTCTTTGTTAGCACAGAAATTTCAGCCTGAATGGAATCATGAAATGTCAGGGAATAGGGTGGTTTTTTGATCATCCCTTCTGTTCGATAGAGGTCATCACTTTGTTGGATGGTCTGTTGCTCTTTTTTAACTTTTTCCAGTCCGAGAAGGGCATTTTTAAGACTGACATATGCGGAATTCAAGTCATTTAAGCCAGTTATTTTTTTTCTAATCTGATCGGAAGTTAACCCAAGTTCACTTGCCAGTTTGTCTATCGGGGTATTTGTAATTTTATCAAGCGTAGTGTTAAGAGACTGGAGGGTCTTATCAATGGATTCAATGGTTTCAATGGAAAGCTCTTTTTCAACGGTTTGGTCCACATCCTTTTGGATGTTTTGAGCAAACCCCGGCAATAAAAATACCCCGAGAACCAGGAAGAGGACGAAAGCAACTGAACAAATGGGGAAGTTTCTTTTTTTATCCAGCGGTACGCTAATTGATATTGTCTTCATGAATCCTGTATCTCCAGATTAAAAAGTAAATTTACATTCTACCGCTTTCTTCGGGGGTTAAGCAATAGGATTCTGAAACCCCGAATCCATTGCCTATTTTTTTTAGACCCAGCCAAAGACAAATCCGAAAAAAATATGTTGAAATCTGGTTTGCGCTCTGTCACCCGGTCATATGGAGTCATCTCCCATTTTGAAATACCCGAAGGCTGCACAATCCTGGGATCGAAAAACTTGAAGATCACGTGTTACAAATTGCCGGACAGGGCCAGGATGTTTTTGTCAATGGTCAGACCTATATCCGGGTTGTGATAGTCATGGTGCCGGGGTTCAAAGGGCAGGAAAACAAGGCCCAGAGACCCGGGGACCACGCTTGCCTGGGCCAGGAGGGGCAACCGGTCTTCCAGGGGCCGTATCAGGGAGGCCAACGTTAATTTTATGCTCTGTACCGCTTCTGCAGAGGCCAGGGTGATGGGCAAATGGATATTTTTTCTGATTTTTTTTTCAAGGGCCGGATCCGGCTGGGCAATGGCAAGCCGGGTATTGAGTTTTAAAAAAAATTTGGGCGAAAGTTTAAATGCAGGTGCCCAGAAATAAAGGGTCTGGTTTTCCCATTTTGCCTGGAGGGCTTTTGGGAGGTTTCCCATCCGGACCAGGTCTGCATAGGAATCCATTTCAATGGGGGTGATGTCTGCTTTCATCTTCCAGAAAGGAATCATGACATCGTCGGGATGTTTGGGCCTGGCAGACCCGTAGCGAATTTTTCCCAGTCGGTTACCCCTTGCCTGCCAAAGGGTCTGGCAATTTCTGCAGACCAAAACAAGGGAATCGGACCGGCCTTCCAGGTCCTGTCCGCAGTCGGGGCAAAGGCCTGAAATAAATTGGGTTTCCTGGGCCGGCCGGCAGAGGGGCAAGGTATTTATATCCGTGTCGGCGGGCGCAATTGTCTGAACCCTAGTGTTCAGGATGCCGTCAAATAAATGGTTTTGCTGAATATAAAAGGGGGAATAGATCAGGCTTGTGGTCTCGCCGATATCTTCCTGGAAAACAGGGGCTTTTTCTTTTTCCGGAGGCCGTGCCTGTCTGTCATGTCCCAGGATGCTTGTTTTAAAGTCTGTGGGCCGGATGAAGTTGCCGATGGTTTCATTTGAGATCCGTTTTAAGGGGAGTGCCTGGGACCTGAATCCGAGGGAAAAAGGGATCTGGCCCGGCGCTTTTTCCATTGCCAGGACAGATATGTCCATAAACCTGGGGATTACCCCGGAAAAATGGCAGGCATACCGTACCCCTTTGAATCGCCAATAGGGCAGGTAAATGACCTGGGCATCCTTTGGGGCATCCGGGGACAGGGAAAAACAATACCGGGGAAAGCCCTTTTGGGAAATGCACAGGCGCACCCGGCAGAAACCGCATACAAAAAAAAGTGCTTCTTCTCCCAGGGTGATGGGCGCTCCACACTGGGGGCACTGATGTTCAATGGCAAAACTAATGTTTTTCTCCGCATTGGTTACAAAAAAGGGCATCGGGCAGATTTTCGGCCCCGCAGTTGCCACAGACCAGAGGCGTTGCCTTTATCCGGGTTTCCTTGCCGCACCGGGGACAAAAAAGGGTTCCCATTGTAATATTTTTTCCGCAGTTTTGGCATTTTTCAAAGATCACCTGCTGGTGACCGCATTGGGGGCAGAAATTGGCATCCATCGGGATGGCATTTTTGCATTCACAACAATGGGCAGTGTCTTGGGGGGCAGATGGCTTTACCGGCCGGCCTGACAGCTGCTGGGCAAACATTTGCGGCAGCATCACCCCCAGCCCCATTCCCATGCCGGCCTGGGCAGGGTTCCCGCCTGCAGCGTCGGAGCCCTCTGCAATTTTTTCCATGGCCATGGCGGTCTTCATCTGCATCAGCTTGTTCATGTCGTCAAATACTTGCATGCGGCTTTTATCGTCAATGGCCTGTTGGACCTCGGGGGGCGGGGTAATGGCATTGATATAAAGTCCTGTCAAGGACATGCCGAACCGGGAAAAGTCCTCCTGGACCCTTTGGGAAAGCCCCTTTGCCAGTTCATCGTATTGGGCCGGCAAATCAAAGATGGTGGAGATTTTTTCGCCGATATAATCATTGAACCTGGAGACCACTACCTGGTTTAAGTATTCGCTGATTTCCCCGGTGGTATACACCCCCTGGGTGCCCACCAGGCGATTGACAAAGAGCACGGGCTGGACGATTTTCAGGTTAAAGATGCCGAAGGCCCGGAGTCTTACCAGTCCCAGCTGTGTATCCTTGAATGCCACAGGATCCCGGGTGCCCCATTTTAAATTGGTAAAGGTTTTTAAATTGGTAAAATAGACCTCTGCCCGCAGGGGGCTCTTAAACCCCCAGGGAAGGCTGGCGATCTTGGTCAAAACCGGTATGTTTGCTGTTTTCAGGGTATGGCGGCCCGGGCCGAAAGCCCCCACGGCTTTGCCGTTATAGAAGAAAACAGCGGCCTGGCTTTCCCGCACCGTCAGCTGGGCACCATATTTGATATCTGCAGAGCCTTGTTCCGGCAGCCTGTGGACCATTTCCTGGCCGCTTTCGTCAAACCATTCGAGAAATTCTAGAAAAATCAGGTTGTGGGTTCCCATTTAAAGTCTCCTTCAAAGATTTGACCGGTTTGGTATCCAGCCTTGCCAGGGGGTAATTTATTATTGGTACTTTGTATTTTATAGGTCCGGGACAGCGGTGTCAAATGGTAAGAAACGGCGGTCTCATTTTTAAAAATTTGTTTGTTTTGCCGGGGAATATATTGTAGGCTGGATTTGGGTTTTATTGGTTGTGGCAACATTTTTTTACTAGTGTTTATCCGGCAGTTTTAAAAGGGTCCTGATGTTAAAATGTTCCGGAAAAGCGCAGATGCAATGGGATGTCCGATGAAATGGGAAATGATGGACAAAGATATAAATTGTTTGAATTTCAAGGGACTCTTCGGGTATATCGAAAATCGGTTTGGGAAACAGGCATTGCACAAACTGGTTGAGGATGCCATCAATACCAATACCTATCTCATTTCCAATAAAAGCAGGCCCGGCATTCTTGAACCTGTCACCCGCGAGCATCTTATGGATGAATCCTATTGGATCTCCAATGAATTGTCCCTCTCTTTGCTGTCAATGATTAAAACAGTGGTGCCCGGCCCCAATCCTGAACAGACAGCCGGGCAAGGCGCCGTTCTTGAGAATCTTTCCAAGCGCGATCTTTTTTTTAGCAAGCTTCTCGGTCCCAAAGCCCTTGCAAGAAGGGCGGCCAGGGTTAACGCAAAATTTAATCGAACCAAGGATGTATTGGTTTCCCACCTGGAAGATAACGCTGCAACCATAGCGCTGCATTACAAACCCGGGTTTAAAGTCACAAAGGATGTGTGTAACTGGAATTTGGGAATCTATAGAGGCCTTGCCAAAGCTTCCGGTGCGAGATCGATTCAGGCAGATGAAGTCAAATGCATCCTGGAGGGGGATGGTCATTGTGAATTTCGCCTTGCCTGGCAGATCCCAAGTCTTTTTAATCGGACGTACACGGCTGTTTTAAAGGTTTTTACCAAAGAATTGATAGACGCGTATGAGAAAACCGTTAACGACCGCGACAGGCTCATTGAAGAACTTTGCGCCTCTGAATATCAATACCGTCTTTTGATCGAAAACCAATCGGACATGGTCGTCAAAATGGATACCCAGCTAAAATTTCAGTTTGTGAGCCCATCTTATGCCAAGATGTTTGGAGAGACACAAGGCCCATTTTTGGGGAAGCCGTTTATGACCCATGTTCATGAAGAAGACAGGGAGGTGACGGCCAGGATGATAGCGGCTCTCTATCATCCGCCCTATCGTGGCCCCATAGAACACCGGGCAATGACAAAGAAGGGCTGCAAATGGTTTTCCTGGATGGCCAGGGCGGTGCTGGATGATAACAAGACGGTCCTTGCCATTACGGGTGTGGGGCGTGATATTACAGAAAAAAAGCAGATTGAAGATTCCCTGAAAGAAAGTGAGGCCCTTTTCAAGCTGATCACCGCCCATACAAGCGCGCTTGTTTCAATCCACGATTCGGACGGCAATTATATTTTTGCCAGCCCTTCCCATGAACGCTTGGGGGTGAACCCCGATGCCCTCATCGGACAATCCGGGTTCACCCTGCTGGAGGCAGACGATGTTGTAATGCTGTTGGCGCAATTGGAAAAAGCCAGAAAAGGGGAAATCTCAAAAGCCTATTTAAATTACACGCTCAGGGATAAAGACAACCAAATCCATTATTATCAAGGGGCGTTCGATGGTGTTTTCAACCCCGACGGTTCTCTGGAAAAAATTGTTTGTGTGGGAGAAGACATAACAGAACTTCGGAAAGTCCAGGCCGAAAAAATGGAGGCCCTTGCCGAGGCTGCCGAATCGAAAAAACTTGCCCTGGTCGGTGAGATCGCCGGAAAAATGGCCCACGATTTTAATAATATTCTGGGCATCATTATGGGGACCGCAGAACTATCGCTCATCGACTGCAAAGATGCTGAGGCAGGGAGAGCATTTGACTTAATATTCGGACAGACGATACGGGGGAAAACGCTTACCAAAAACCTGGTTGCCTTTGCCAAAGACCAGGAATTGAAACAGGATTATTTCTCAATCAATCAAAAGATAGAACTTGTTTTGAGTCTGCTGAAAAAAGACCTCCAGGGAATTAATATCATCAGACGATATGGTCAGGACATTCCGGAGATTCTTGCAGACCCGGGGATGATTGAACATATGCTTGTCAATATTATACAAAATTCAATTCATGCCACAAGTCTTGTGGAACAACCGGAAATACGCCTCAAGACAACTTGTCGTGATGCTCAGGTCTGTATTGAAATTGAAGACAACGGATGCGGTGTGCCCCAAAAGTTTCTCGGAAAAATTTTTGACCCTTCTTTTACATTAAAAGGCAGAGATGATACAACCGGTTCGTATAAGCCAGGAATTAAAGGAACCGGCTATGGATTGGCCAATGTAAAAAAATATGTGGAGCAGCACCAGGGAAGTTTGTCAATCAGTTCTGATGTTAAAAAAGGGACACAAGTGACCATCTCTTTGCCGGTGATCAAAAACAAACCGGCAGATGACATTATTTTGAGCAATACAAAAGAAAAATCAAGCCATGGAAAACGGATCCTTCTGGTGGAAGATGAACCGGAAATATCAGATGTCCAGTATAAAATACTCACACAGGAACCCTGCAACCATCAAGTGGATATTGTTGGTGACGGACAAGGTGCAATAGCGTGTTT
>VMSR01000093.1 GCA_013792075.1 Desulfobacula sp. | reverse complement strand
GCCAAGGACAAAGGCGTTTCGATAATGGGTGATGGGCTTTAATATGAGGTCTCCTTTTGCAAAGAGAATAATGGTCCAGGGAACCTGTTCCAGCTTATAAAATCCTGCCACCATTTCCGGGGGATACCCTTTTGACTGAATTGTGCCAAAGGGGTCGGTTTTCATTTTTTCTAAAATAGCCTGTTCCAGGGGATCATTTTCCCCGCCCAGATAGTGTCTTCCCTTCATGGTCATGTTGGTGTGGGCCATATATTTGCCGTCAGGAGCCACAATGCAGGCCATGTCGCTTTGCCACCATCCCAGCCGAATGATGTCCTTGAGCAGGTAATCAAAGCGCATTTTAATTTCGATCTGGCCCATGTCGCCTCCGCTGGTATCCACCAGGGTCAGAAGGAGGGTAACAATTTCATGTCCGGCATCGGTGTTATATTCAGGGTTGGAAATTTTTGATATCCGGCTGTGCCGAAAGGGCATCATTCCATGGCGAGTCGGCATTGAATTTTCGGCGGATAAAAGAAGGGAATCACTGCTGTCTTTGAAATTCGCCTCTATAATACCTTCCAGGGTTTCTAAATGGGCCACAATCGTATCCAGGGACAGGGGGGTGTTTTTTTTATTGGAAATTTGAAAAAGCATGTCCATTAATTCAATGGGTTTCAAAAGGCGCATCTCAATTGTGTGGGCGGCCCTCTGGAGTTTTAATACGGCCGAATCATTCCATTGGGTGAGGATGATCGTGCGGGTATACAGAAAGCTGAGCAGTCCTCCGGAAAAGATAATCAAAAAGACAGGAAGTAATAAAAAGACAATAAGCCTGCTTTGAAGGGTTTTGAGTTTTAATCCCTGAAATGTCATGAAAAGGCCTTTGTTTTTTAAGGTTCTCGTTAGCAGATAAGAATATGCTCCCCGGCTAGTATCCTCTGTAACTTTAGAAACTTTTGTGCCATTGATTCGTTTTGAATCTGGTTTAGACCTTTGGGTTCAAAGACGAAGCGCTTCCGCCCATCCTGCAAATCGTGCGGCATGGCCCGGGTTTATTTTTGCAAGTTCTTCCACAATCACCGGCACGGTCATTTTCTTGTCCCGGTGTCTGGGGTTTTTGGAAAAAAACTTGTCTGCACAGCAGATGATCCGCTCTTCAAGGGAGACAGGGACCATATCTCTTTTGGGCAGTGGCAGGTTTCCCCGGACAATATTGTCAAGGGTGATTCCGGCCCCGGTATGCCGCTCTGCCACAAGACCAAAGGCCGGATCAAGTCCCTGGTCGTCCAGAAGCTTTCGGCCCAGGTATCCGTGGCATATATACGGCAGTTCACCTGTACAGCCGATGGATTCGGCCCGGGTCATGAAAATGCCGATGTCATGGAGCATGGCGGCCTTTTCAATAAATTCAAGGTCTGGTGCCAAATGGGCCAGGTTCCGGGCGATCCCAAGGCTTTTTCGGGTTACCTGTCGGCTGTGGTCCACCAGAATTCGATACAAAGAGGAGTCCGGGACATAGTATTTTTTAATGATGTGTAAAGGATCCATGGCCGTATCAGGACAAGAGGACCCCTTCGATAAAGGGATCCAGGTCCCCGTCCAAAACCCTGTCCACATCCCCTATTTCAAGGTCTATCCTGTGGTCCTTGACCATTCGGTAGGGGTGGAGCACATAGGAGCGGATCTGGCTTCCCCAGGAAATTTCATCTTTCCCGTCGTGGAGGTTCTGCATTTTTTGATTCTGTTTGTCTTTTTCCAGCTGATAGAGGCGTGATTTTAACACTTTAAAGGCGATTTCCTTGTTTCGGTGCTGGGAGGATTCCTGCTGGCATTGGGCCACAACCCCTGTGGGCAGATGGGTGATGCGGACTGCAGAGCTTGTCTTGTTCACATGCTGGCCCCCGGCACCGCTGGCACGGTAGACATCAATCCGCAATTCGCTTTCCTCAATGTCGATTTTGATTTCATCCTTGATTTCAGGATAGACAAAAACAGAGGCAAAGGAGGTGTGGCGTTTTCCGTTGGCATTAAAGGGTGAGATGCGAACCAGCCGGTGGACTCCGGACTCCACCTTCATAAACCCATAGCAGTTTTCGCCGGAAACACGGAGGGTGGCTCCTTTGAGGCCGGCTTCGTCACCGGGTTGATAATCAATAATTTGCTGTTTAAACCCCTTTTTATCAATCCACCGGGTGTACATCCGGAACAAAATTTCAGCCCAGTCCTGGGAATCGGTACCCCCAGCCCCGGCATTGATGGTGACCAGGGCATCCCTTGCATCGTCCTCGCCATTCAGGGTAATGTCCACGGAAAATTTTTTTATCTTTCG
>VMSR01000288.1 GCA_013792075.1 Desulfobacula sp. | reverse complement strand
CTTCAGTTTACACATCCAGAAAACCGGTAACCTTTCCCCCTATCAATCCGCGGCTTCATGAACCATTGGATTAGTACCGAGCCTCGTGCCTCAGCACGGTTACTAATCCTTTATTTGTTATCTTTTTATATCCATACATCGTTTTCTGCTTTGAGGTGGCCTCCAGTTTCTCCTGTGTTGACGACACCTCGGGGCTCGATGACAAGGATTTCACATTCTTCTTTAGCATAAGGTTTGTGTTCAAGACCTTTTTCAACAACGAACATTTCACCTTCTGTAATCTTTACTTTGCCATCTCGAAATTCGATTTCCATTTCTCCAGAAATAACCATAAATACTTCATCCGTGTCTTTATGGTCGTGCCATACAAAATCACCCTTGATTTTAACAAGTTTGAATTGATAATCATTCATTTCTGCAATGACTTTGGGAGACCAAGGTTCAGAAAATTTAGAAAATTTATTATCGAAGTTTATTGATTTATATTTCATTTGTTTCCTGAAGAAAACATTTCCAAATAACCGGCTCGACCGGTTCTTTTGCCAAACGATCAAGGGTCAATCGTAGATTTAACCCCTTTTCATATAATTGCAAAAGCTTGACCTGTTTATGATTCAGGCCATCTTCCTTCTGATTGTCTTGCGACCATCCAACCGGGGTATTCCGAGGCCAACTCACTGACCTTATCCAATTTTTCCATTTCCTCATCCGACAGTTTCAAAAGGGTTGATGCGATATTGTCTATTAGCTGCTCATTGTTTTTAGCACCAATGATGATACTGGTTACAGATTTTTTTCTAGCATCCACGCCAGTGCAATTCTGGCAACAGAGGCGTTGTGTTCTTTAGCTATTTCTGCCAGAACATCGATGATGTCGTATGCCCTTTCCTTGTTCACGGGTGGGAAATCGAATTCGTCCCTGCGGCTGTTGCCTGCTTTTTGTGTGGTTCGAGAATATTTGCCTGAAATAAAACCACCGGCCAGAGGGCTCCAGGGCATCAGCGCCAGTCCTTCGCTTTCTGCCAGGGGAATCAGTTCAGTGACTTCTTCTTGCGGCATCCGTCCAATTGCTTCCCAAAAGCCCTTACCACCAAAAGTCATGGTTCCAAGACATAGCTTCGAGACCAATGTCCCTGTGTTTCCCAGTTGCTTATAATTCATGGTTCCCTCCCATTGATAGCGGATCAATTATAAAAAGCCTGCTGTTTTCAATATTTTTTCCACCATTCTTACACTGGAATCTCCCTTGTGCCATAAGTCCTTGTGCAATGAAAATTCAACCGCACTCATTCCCACAATTTCAAAGGAATTCTTAAGCGTTGAAATAACCCCGAGCAGGGCTTCGTAGGGCAACCCGTTCTCAACGGGATACCCCACATAGGGGAATTCTTTTGGGTCCATCACATCCAGGTCAATATGGATATACAATTTTGTGAAACCTTGTTTTTTAATCCACCCCGCCAGGGACTTAAGTTCATTTGTCATTTCGTCCACAGACCAATGCTGGATGCGTTTTTGTTTTACAAACTCTTTTTCAGCCGCATCAAAATCTCTGGCACCGGCAAGTATGACCTGGTCCGGAAAAAGTGTTGAAAAGCAGGCGTCAACAATCCTTCTATCCCCTTCTCCGAGAAGCACCCTTAAAGGCATACCATGGAAATGACCGCTTAATGATTCTTCCGGGATATTTAAATCCCCGTGGGAATCAAACCAGATTACGGCAAGATCCTTTTGATATCTGCTGTTCAAATAGGAGACCGGGGCAAGCTCAACACTGCAGTCTCCGCCTATGGTCAGAATTCTATCTGGCCTGCAGGAGTTTATTAAGGTGTTACATCGATCCTGCTGCTCAACGATCGGTGCATAAGCAAAAATGCCTTTTTCAATCTCATTTTGCCCTTGATCACTTACCCCCACCTGGGTAAACACAAGTTTTTCCTTCAGATGTTCCGCAATCCTTTTTGCCCCATGATACACCGCTTTGGTTGGACCGCAACCCTGCCACTGTGGGAACAACAGGTTTAATCTTTCCCGCTTTATCGGGTGAGCCGGGCACGATATTTTCCCTTGGTGTAAAGTAACTTTCCCCTCTCTCGTCCGCCCGACAGGGCTTCGTCCAACAAGTAAATGTGTGGTTCCGTGTAATCTTCATTCTTTTTATGGTTTGATAAAAAATATGAAGCAAAACATAAAAATCCGAACTGGAGAACACCCGGATTTGAACAGTATCAAAATTTGATATCCTGTTGAAACTCCAAAAAGCCTTTTGCAAATGAAAAATTGCACGACTTCTGTACAGAATCCTTTACATAGCGGATACGTTTATTCAAGAGTTATTTTTGTTAACCCGTTTGTTTGATTTTCCGGCAGAGGATGACTTTATCCTTGTATACGGATTTCATATTCACTATATGGTTTCGGTAGGATGGAATTTAAGAATAGAGGTTACAACATGTCATTAGAAGCTGTTATTGAATATTTTTCGAAATATAATATGGATCACCGTGTTATGGTGTTGGAAAATTCCACGGCCACCGTGGAAGAAGCTGCCCAGGCCCATGGGGTAGATCCTGATCAGATAGGAAAGACATTGTCGTTTAAATTCGACGAGGAACCGATCCTAATTGTCGTTGCCGGCAAAGCCAAGATTGATAATAAAAAGTATAAAGGTTATTTCTCCCAAAAAGCCAAGATGCTCAATAAAGAAGAGGCCCTGGAGCATACCGGACATGCAATCGGCGGGGTTTGCCCATTTGGATTAAAGAAAACAATGAACGTTTATCTGGATGTATCATTGAAAAAGCACTCGGAAGTTATCCCGGCTGCCGGAGACCGGAATTCTTCAATACGATTGACCATAGAAGAACTTGAAAAATATTCAAATTGTAAAGAATGGGTGGACGTCTGCAAATATGATTAGCCTTCTGCCGACTTTGATAAATTAAAGACGGCCTGGAGATCCGGGACCTTAAACAAAAACCCAAAGGCAGCGTTGCCTGGAATGTTTTATGGCATATGGGGTATTGAATACGCAGGAGAATTAAAATGAAGATCGTTTATGTCAATAAAAAACATCAGTGTCGAATGGTAACGCTTGATGAAGTCGAAAATCGGTTGTGGGTAAAGCCAACCATAAGAGAACGACTTATTGAGAAAAGAAGGGTTGGTTTTGATTTGGATCAGCTTGAATCGATAAAAGAAATGCCGGCCATTGCCGAAAAAGTTTCTTCAGATCTTTCCGTGGTTTATCTATTAATGGGTTTTAAAGATAAAAGACAAGTGGCAGTCGGAGTAGACGAAAAGGGTCTATATGCTGTTACGGCCGCGTTAAAAATAGCCGGGCAAAGAGCCAAAGATGTTTCAGATTCTTTGATTTATAAATCTCTATAGAATGGTGATTTCAGGGACTTGAAAAAAGCAGTTTGTCCCGGGCAAAAAAGAACGGTTTAAGGTTGACGAAGTGGTTTTCAACTGGTATGACCTCTTACCATAGAAAATTTTTTATGGCGTGCAACTTTAAGG
>VMSR01000036.1 GCA_013792075.1 Desulfobacula sp. | reverse complement strand
CTCCGTTACAATTTTTAAAAGCCGTTCAATGCTGGAAAGGCTGGCCGTCACAATGAGCATATTGGTGTCCCGGTAGGAGAGAATGACACTTCCTCTGGGGACAAGGGGGGTTAACAGCCCCTTGAGTTCATCGGAATTGGCAAATTTCAGGGGAATAAGCCGGGTCACAACTCTGTCGGTCGCTTCTTCAGGGCCTGAAATGAGCCGGGTGTCAATATTATCTGAATTGACATTGGGCAAAGGAATTATTTTGATCACCTTTCCGGACTGAACCGTTGAAAACCCGTTGATTTCAAGAATGGATTCAAATACCTGGTAGGCTTCTTTGATGGAAATCTTGGTGGGCGAAATCACGGTCACATTGCCCTTTATCCGGTTGTCCACCACAAAATTTTTATGGGTCAGCTTGCTGATAAACTTGATAAAAACCTTTATGTCAACATTGTCAAAATCTATGGATACATATTGGGTGGTATCTTTTTCTGGACCAGGCGCGTCCTGGGCAAACCCAATGGAAAAATAAAAAATAATCCCTGAGACAAGGCAAATCAAAAGGGGAAGCAATTTTTTGGTATTGTTTTGCATGATCCTAGGCGGCATTGTTGTTTCCTTATTCATTGGGTGCTGTTTCTTCAGTGTAAGTGTTGCTAAGTGCATTGTATATGATTTCTTTTTTCTGGCCCCGGCGGAGGAGGACAAAGTGCATATCAGACGGTGTTTCCATGTCCTGATAGAGTCTTTGGACATCCCGGGGGACAAGGGTTTCGGCCCCGTTCAGTTCCTGGACAATATCTCCGTTTTGCAGGCCCAGTTTCTGGAAGGCAGAGCCTTGTTTTATTCCATACAATAAAAGTCCGTTGGGCTTTCCATCCTTGAAATACGGCCGGATTCTTACCTGCTGCATCAAAGACAGCGGATCGGTTCGCCTTGGTCCACCGGCCAGTATGTTTTCCGAGGCTTCATTGATCTTAAACAGATCTGTTTGCAAAGGCAATGGATTGGTTATAAACCCCGCCGGCTGGCGGCTGTTATCCACTTCAAGAACCTGGTCCTTTCCGTTGAAGGTCAGGATAATTTTACTTCTCATGATTTTTTTGATACGTGCCTGCTGAATCACATCCCCCACCTGGAGCAAAAATTGCTTTTTTTCTTTTTGATCTTCAATCACGGCATAGGCGGAAAGGGGAGTGCTGCCTGTTACCGTTCCCCAGAGGGAAAGGGCCAGTTTGGTTTTTTCCAATTGTTTTTCCGGATGGGTTTCCTGGGCCGCCTCTTTTTGGGGACTTTGTGTTAATACCTTAAAAAGATTTCGGGTGCTGATTTTCTGAAAGTGTTGTTTTTGCAAGATCCCGCCCTCTTCTTCGGTTTGAGCCGATATGCCTGCGCTTGGGTCCGGCAGGAGGAAGTTTTTCGGCAAGGATGGGGATTCCGGATATTTATACAGGATGTTGGCCCCCTGATAGGCCGTAAGGGTCAAAAGAACAATGTGGATGATGAAAAATATCTGTTTCATAATTTAATTTCGGGTGCCTTTACGGGCCCGGTTATCCGGATGGGGATCCCTTGTTTTTGGTTGTCTTTGAACAGGGATGCCATTGACGACACACCGGCCAGTTTGGGGATAAAGGCGGGTTGCGGCTGGAAAAAACCTTTAAGATCCAGGGTCCAGTTTTCAGGCGGCTGGAAAATATCTGTGGCCGGGGTCAGGGTTCCCGTCACCCGGATGGTCATGACATTTCCCTGTGCAATACATTTGGACAGGAAAATGCGGTTTTTATCCTGTAAAAAATCAATTTCAATGTGGCTGAATTCAAGCAGGTCGATTCCCATCCGATTCAATAGGGCATTTTGTATCCCGGCTGTCATCTGCTTTAAAATAAGGGTTCCGCTGTTTTGTGAGCCGTCTTTTTCATCCGGGCTTGCGTACCTGCCGTCAAGCTCAAAGGACAGATCCATCTGTGCATCCGGGGTTTTGTATGGGAAATTTTTTATCTGGATTCCGGAAAGGTTTAGTTTAAAGGTGGAAAAATCATTCCTGGAAAAGGAAACAGCCTCTGTTTTTCCGTTGACGGCCCCCCCCAGCAGGGTCCCGGAAAAGCGTATATCCTTATCGGTGTTTAAGAGATCCAGCAGTGAAAAACCAAGTTTAAATGTATCAAAAGGGATGGAAATGAGATTTCCAACCATTATCTCAGGATTTTCACATTTAATCCCAAAAGGGAAACTTGGGGTTGCCCTGTCGGTTTTGAGAGAAATGTAAGGGAAAATCTTTCCCATCCTGGTTGATATCTTTTTTGCCATGGGTTCCTGTGGAAAGCATAAAAAAGCAAACACGACAAAAGCTGCCACAAAATAGAGACTATAAAAGGAAACCCGGCGGAGGCTCATCTTAAACAGGCTCCCTGACCACAAGGGTTTGAGTTTCAATGACGGCATCCAGCTTGTCTTTGTTCTTACCTGTTTTGGACAGGGAAAGGGAAATGATCCGGACGCTGTTTTCAGAAGCCTCAATCCCATGCATAAAATCAATGAATTCATTTAAAAAAACATCTTTGAGCTTTAGCTTTACCTTTGAAATGGTATAGGGTGAATTTTCAAGTTCCTGGGAAAATGGTTTCATATAGTCGATATTGTCTTTTACACCGCTTTTTTCCGCCTGGAGATCCAGAAAAGAAAAGAGACTGAAATTTTTCTGCCGGTTTTTAAGGGCATCCTTCTGAAGATCAAAATTTTGTGCCAGGGACAAATATTGTTTCTGGAGAGTGCGGATTTGGTTTAAAGACTGTTTTTCAACCGAAAGAATGCGTTTTAAATCCTCTCTTTTGTCAACAGCCGGAAGATAGACAAACTGGATGGCCATGAAAATAACAACCAGGATGCCGCCGGCTGTGAGTACATTTTTGTCTTTTATTGAAAGGGTTCCCATTTTTTTGTCACAGGCCTATGATAAATTTAAAAAATACCCTGTTTTCCGTTTTACCCGCTTCTGCACTGCTGATACTGACTGTTTTAAACAGAGTTGATTTTTCCATCAATCCTTTAATCTTGTCCACATTGTTAAAATTATCCGTTGAACCGGAGATGATCAAACGGCCATTGTTGAGGACCAGATGGGACAAATCAATATCAACGGCATCGGGTATGGTGTCTGATAATTCAAATAACACATCCATGACCGGAATGTCTGGTATGTTTTCCAATTCGTTTCCATGGGAATTATTGGTATTTTTTTTCAATGCCTGGTTTATATGGGATTGCATCAATAGCAGGGGGTCCTGGATACGGCTTTCTTTTTTGTCCGGAAATGTTTTTTTGTATAGGGACAAGGAAGCCTGTCTTTCCATGGCAATCCCATGCTCCAGGAGGGCAATGTCCTTGTGTGTGCTGAAAACAACGGTCCCGAACAAAATCAGTGCAAGACAAAAAGTTGAGACGATTCCGGCTTTATATTGATGGAAAAAGGTATCGGATCCGAATTGTCCCCTGCAAAAATTGAACACCCCTTCCGGCTGATGGTTCGGTGACAGTATGGACAATATTTCCCCTGAATCCACAATTTCCAAGGCATTCAGGGTCACGGGTTGCAGGTCCGGGTGTTCGGACAAAATATTTTCAAGGGCAGAGATCATGGGGGGGATAGTGGGATCTGATTTTTGGGTGGAGACAAACACATCAAAAACAATATCTGATCCTG
This sequence comes from Desulfobacula sp., assembly GCA_013792075.1. Classification (GTDB taxonomy): domain Bacteria; phylum Desulfobacterota; class Desulfobacteria; order Desulfobacterales; family Desulfobacteraceae; genus NBML01. The sequence continues at coordinate 4,482 of VMSR01000036.1, read as the reverse complement.
ACCGATGGCGGAACCCCAGCAGGGTCTGTAAAACAGTTTGCCCAAGTTCCCTGGCAGTGTAATCAGCTGCAGCAAAGGATCTTACGATAACCGGTTTTCTGTCAGCCACCACGGTGAGGGTGATATCCAGGGTGTCCATATGGATCAATATGAAATTTGCCGCTTCTTTTCTTTGTTTTAGAAAACAAATGGCAGCAGCATGTCCTTTGGGGGTGATCACAAGGGGCTTTATATTAAATGGTTTCAGGCAATCCACCCATTGTTGAATATCGGATTCAAGAATGGAGGCCGACAAAATCAGTTGCTGACCCCGGACAAATTGAACCTCCTGGAGGATAAAATCAGAGATATGGGGTTCTTCGGGCAGGGGCAGGTGGGGGGCCAGTTCAAAGGGCAGGATCTGCCTGATTTTTTTTTCATTGGCAAAGGGGAGGCTGATGTTCCGAAAACAGACCTTTGGGGCAGGGATGAGGATGACGGCCTTGGAGCAGGCGGTGATGTCCATTTTAGCGGCCATGGCCGTCATTGCCGCCGGGAAGGGGTTGGTTCCCGGTTCTGATTCCGGCAGGTCAGCATACAGCAAACGGAAGTGGTTTGTGACCTTTTTTTTAGAAAATGAGATCTCCAGGATCATGGCATGAATCCCTTTGCCGTCAATATCAAGATATAAAAAAGGTTCGGCCATCCGTTAGTCCCTTGTCAGCTGAAGGATTCTGCAACCCCATTGGTTGGTCTTTTTATTTTGCTCCCTTATGATATAGGCTGAAACGACAACCTCTGTATCGTTCACCTTCGCAGTGCTTTTTGCCTCAAAATAATTGCTGGCGTATCGAATCATGCGATCAAATCTTTTTTTTTCTTGTTCAGAGAACTCTATAACCCTTTCATACCACCCTTTGTCAAGTAAGTTTATAAAAGTTGTACCATCTTGGGCGGTTTCCTCCCGGAAATCGATCAAATCCTGGGCCAGATCTTCCATCCCCCGGGGAAAAAGTGCGGCAAGAACATCAATCCCGGCCGTATTGATATTGATCTTTCCCGGGAACCCGTATGTTTTGGCACCAAGGGGTGCTTTGGCCATGCCGTATACAGTAAATACATCGGAAAATTCAAGCGCCTTTTTGAGCGGTTCATCCGTGGGCGGTTCTTCTTTTGTGCCAATGTCGAGAAGTGCGGGTGTGATCCCTTTGACGTTTAAAAGTTCGGATACCTGGTTAAAGGGCCCGTTGCCGCAGGCATGGGGAGATTCAAGCCCCAGATAATAATCGGATTCCGCACCGGACAGGCCGGTGACGGCATCATCATCCCCTGAGTCCAGCCAGTCTTTGAGAGAGTTGATGATCGCCGCTACATCCCGGGGATCTTCTGATTTGTCCGGTGCTATTCTGGTGCTTAGAAAATTTTCCCATAACAATTGTTGATCCCGGTTGAGTTCGTGTCCGGGAAAAGCCTGTAACAGGGCGTTCACCTGGAGTTTGCCCAATTCGTCTGTGATGGTGAGCAAAAGCTTGCCCTGGGTAAAGCCCAATTGACCTACGGCTTCGGATATTTTTTTTGGATTGGCCCAGTCTTCCTGAACAGAATCAATCTCATTTTTGGCGGCATCGTCAGCCAGTATGGCCATGGCAAGGTGGATGCCGGACAGCGCCATCTCCCGGGCGATAAAGTCATCGGTTTCCTTGCCCGTGGCCATGACCGATTCCCCCGTGATCCTGGCAAGATACAAGGCTGCGGTCAGCAGAACAAAGATCACGGCAAGGGTTACCAGAAGGGCGATACCGCTGTTATTGTTAAAGATTTTTTTATGGATGCCAAGGCGCCCGGTCATTTGATTGCCTCCCGGTTGGCCGGCAAAGAGATTGCCGTCACAAGGGATCGGGTGATGCCGTTTTGTTTCAGGTCAAGCTGAATGTGCACCATGGCCGGCAATATAAAGTCAAAGTCCTTTGAGTCCGAGTCCCAGGTATCGTGGTCATCGCCGTTGACATCTGTATAGGTCAGTTTGAAGCCCGTAATATCCTTGAAAAGAACCGGGTCCGAGCAAGGGTCCCCCTCTTTGGGATAGGGTGCAAGTGTGTCTGACCGAAGCAGATCAAACCGGTCTCCACGGGAATGGACATAGTATGCAATCCTTGCCGCTCCGTTTCCAGGTGCGGCTTTTGTTTTTGCGTGGTTCAGGCTGGCAAAGGAAAGATGTGAAAATTGTTCTCCCCTCCCATCGGATCGGGTTCCCTCAAATCGGTATGCATCCGGTTCATCATTGAATTCCGGTTTGCTGTACCTTGGATATTGTAAAATAAAAAGCTGCTCCAGGTCGGAAAAAATGGTTTTCATCCCCAGACGGAAACACTCGTTCCGGATAACCTCATTTTTCACAAGGGTTCCGGAAGATAAAAATGCCGTAAACGCGGAAAAAAGGGTGAGCAGGGTGACGGAAAAGATCACCATGGCCACTAGAATTTCTATCAAGGTAAATCCCTGGGTATCAATCTGAAGTGTCTTGTCTCTCAATTCAGATATCTCCAGGTGGTGAGGGTATAGGACCTGTCTTTGTTTGGACCCGTAATTTTAAGGTTTATGCGTTTAAATTTTTGAAACTGGTGTTCCGAAAGAATGGTGGGGTCTTCAAATGCGGCATCCTCTATGGTGCAGGACCATTCATATCCTTTAAACGCCTCTCCGAAATCACCGGAAAGATTGCCCGGGTCTGCAAGCTTGGGTTCCAGGGCGGCCAATTGTTGTCTGGCCAGAAAGGGTGCCAGGCCATTGAATTTCCCATGGCCTGCAAGTTTTAGGGTGCCCGACTGAAGCCTGAAAAGGGTGACCATGACCAGGGCAAGAATTGCAATGCTGACCATGATTTCCAGCAGTGTAAAGCCTTTTGCGTCCAATGATTGGCTATGGGATCTAAATGCAGTCATGAAATGAGATATGCCCCGGCATGGGGTTAACTTCCATTAAAAAGGGTTCGATTTTAAGTGACACGGGGCCATCTTCATCGTCCATATGCAAAATGGCCATGTCGGAATATCCCTTTTTACTGAAAAAAATGACATGGGCCTCCCGGGGTGTATCCGATCTGCCTGGAAATTCAATGCCGGTGATTTTCAGATCGTGAAACAGGTGTGTTCTGTCATCCCGGGCCTGTTGCAATGCTGTTTCGTCCATTGTTGAATCCGTTATCCAGACAGCGTTTGAATCCAGGGAGATATGGAGGGATAAATCCATGTTCTTCTGGATGGATCTGCGTTTCAGGGACTGAATCAATTGGATCAGTTTTCCCATTTCTGTGTTTTTGTTCTGGAAAATCCCGGCATCTTTGAACAGGGGCATGGAGAAAAAAAGCAGGGTTGAGATGATCCCAAGGACCACGATCAGCTCAATCAGGGTGAAGCCGCTTATGTTTCGGGGGTTACTCAATCTCCCAGCTTTTGATATCCTGGTTCTTGCCCTCGCCGCCGGGGGCACCGTCTGCCCCATAGGACAAAATATCATACTCCCCGTTTACCCCGGGGCATAAATAGAGATATTCCCTTCCCCAGGGGTCTTTGGGCATCTTTTTTTTTTCAAGGTAGCCGTTTTCACTCCAGTTGGTTGCGAGAGGTTCTGTGGCGGGTTTTTCAATCAATGCGGCAAGCCCTTGTTCTGTTGACGGATAGGTTCCGTTGTCCAGTTTGTACATTTTCAGGCTGGTTTCAATGGCGACAATATCTATTTTTGCCTTTACCGCTTTGGCATCATCGGTTCTTCCCATGTATCTGGGAACGATCATGCCGGCAAGGATTCCGAGAATAATGACAACCACCATCAACTCGATGAAAGAAAATCCTTTTTCATTGTGAATCATTGTTATCCTGCCTCTGGAAAATCCATATATAATCCGTAAATCAGTCTCTCATGGTTTTTTAACAATAACCCCATGGAAAGTAAAGGCGGCGTCGCATCTTTTTAGTATAAATAAAGCCTTTCAAAAAGGGACGCAGATACCTGGGTCTATTCTTTGATCAAAGAGATTTCAACCCTTCTGTTGGCCTGGCGGCTGGCAGTATCCTGGTTGTCTGCAACGGGCCGGTACTGGCCGAACCCTTCCACGGAGATGCGGCGGGGATCCAGGTTTTGGGTCATGAGAAAGTTTGCCACGCTCAGGGCCCTGGCAAGGGAGAGTTCCCAGTTGGAGGGAAATTGGCTGGTATGAATGGGCGTATCGTCTGTGTGGCCGGACACAATGATTTTGTAATCCTGCTCCTGATAAAGGAATCCTGCCATTTTTTCCAAAGGGGCCTTGATGTGATCCAGCAATTCTGCCTGGCCCACGGGGAAACTGATTTTTTCACCAATGGTGACCACGATTCTGTCGTGGGTCATCACAATGGAATAATCCTGGATGTTTGTGCCTTCCATGGCCTGGTGCAGGTTGTCTTCCATGGTCAAAAAAGCTGTGTCATCCTGGAAGACGGGAACTTTTTTTGACGGTGTGACCAT
>VMSR01000219.1 GCA_013792075.1 Desulfobacula sp. | reverse complement strand
CTTGGGCAGAAGATCAATGACCACGTCCACCTGTTTATACAGGCGCAGCAAATCTGCTTTGTTTTCCACATTCATCTTGACCTGGGTGATCTTTTCCATGTTGGTGAAATCGGCAATTTTCGACAATTCATCAAACCGCAGGTCCGCACAGATAATCTCTTTGACCTGGTCATCGGAAGCCAGATCATAAAGTGCGGTTCTTCCCTGGATACCGGCTCCGCCGAGAACTAAAATTTTCATATATACCTCATCTTTCTTTGTTTATATGGGTTGGGTATGGCCTCTCATCTTGTTCAATGTATACATTAGGCCCTACAATTTTACAAACATCTGTTCAAATGTGGTGCGAACGTGCTGTTTCATAAGGTTTCCCGCTTTTTCTTCATTCCTGTTTTCAATGGCCTGTACAATTTCCATGTGCTGGCGGGGGCCTGTTTCCTGATTTCCTGAAACCAGTTTCCCGGTATAATAATTATCAAAAAAGAAAATATAGGAATGGGAGCGCCAAAACGCATGACGGCAGTATTGCTCCAGGTATTTGTTCTGGCTGATCCGCGCAATGCCCAGGTGAAACGATTCATTCACATGGACATAGGCCAGTTTTGAGGGCGCCTTTTTCAATGCTTCCTCCTGGTCAAGAAGACCATAGAGAAAGGCCACATCCCTATCTGTCACCTGCCTTGCAGCAGAAGCCGCCGCCAGGCCCTCTAAATTTTCCCTTACGGTAAAAATATGGCGGGCGTCTTCCGGGCTGACCGCCGGAATAAAGCAGCCTTTTTTCTTTTTTTTATCTAAAAATCCTTCTGCCACCAGCTGCCCCAGGGCATGGCGCACAGGGGTCCGGCTCAATTCCAGGTCCTCTGACAATTGGGTTTCAAGCAAAAAATCACCGGGTTTAAAATGATTGTCGAGGATCAACCGGATAATGGAGTGGTATGCAAATTCTTCCAGATTCTTTTTTGCCATTTGCCTTGTCCCTTAAAAGTTATTAATGTACACATAATTACAGGGGAAGACTTCTGTCAAGTCATTTTTTTTGCCTGCAACAGAGCTGACCCGTCAAAAACCGATTCAGTTTCCGGCCAGTCGGTGGTAAGATAGACTCGGCCCAATAAACACAAAGATCAAGTGTCCGGTGGTGACACATTTATAAAAAGGAACCGATGAATGCGCCTTATGCATGGAAAAAATGTGCTGGAAGAATTGCTTTTGCTGTTACAGCTGGAAAAAATTGAAGAAAACATTTTCAGGGGCCAGAGCCAGGATCTTGGGTATGGAAATGTATTTGGCGGCCAGGTCATCGGCCAGTCCCTGTCCGCAGCCTCCAGGACCCTGGATCCGGATTTCCATGCCCATAGTCTCCACGGGTATTTTATGCGGGCTGGGGACGCCTCCTTGCCCATTGTTTACACCGTGGACTGTATCCGTGACGGAACAAGCTTTGTCACCCGCCGGGTGGTTGCGGTTCAAAAGGGAAAGGCCATTTTTTCCATGGCCGCCTCCTTTCACAGGGGAGAAGACGGATATGCCCACCAGAACCCCATGCCGGATATTAAGGGACCAGAGGGCATCGAATCCGAGGTTGAGATGGCCCACCGCCTCTCCGACCAGATTCCGCCGGTTATTCTTGAAAAACTGCTCTGTAAAAAACCCATTGAAATCCGAGTGGTCAACCCGGTCAACCCCTTTTCTCCCAAGCCCATGCCGCCGGAAAAATATGTCTGGTTCAGGGCCATTGACAAAATTCCGCCCAGGGATGCGGCCGCCCACAGGTATTTACTGGCCTATGCCTCGGATTTCCATCTGGTGACAACCTCCCTGTATCCCCATGGCAAAACCTTCTGGTCCCCGGATATGCAGGTGGCAAGCCTAGACCATTCCATGTGGTTCCACCGACAATTTTGTATGGACGACTGGCTCCTCTATGTCATGAAAAGTCCCACTGCCTGTAATGGGAGGGGACTGAACATCGGCTCCATCTATACACGGGAGGGGATTCTGGTGGCCAGTGTGGCCCAGGAAGGATTGTTGCGGCCCCTGAAAAAATAAAACCCGGTCACTTTAAATCTGACAAACAAAAAGGAAGGAACCCCGGCAAAAACCGTGGCCCCCTCATTGGTTATTCCCGGCATGTTTAAGGTGATTTGCCAGCCGATACCCGAGCATGGCAATACATTCTGCATCCAGGTATGTTTCCACCCGTCGCTCAAAAAGAAGTAGACATTCCGGTGGAAAGCCTTCCTCGGCCTCGTTAAAAAGCAGCACCATTGGAATTTTTGGTAAGGCATCCACCTGCATTGCCAGGTCATAGCTGACATCCAGGTTGGGTGCAACCCCATTCAAGGCCGTCATCTTGTGTTTGAGTTCCTCAACTCTCCCGGAAAACCCGGCAGCAATGGCCTGTTCCACATTGTCCCGGAAATAGACGGTCAGGGGACCTGCATCCTTCAGGTCTCTGAAGGCAACCCATTGCCGGTCAGGGGGCAATATCCCGGGACACATCAGCAGGTGACGGCAGAGAATAATGCAGATATCATACATGGGTTTTTTCCCTGATACATCCCGAATCCCCTGGGAAGATATGTCATAGGGCCTGCCAAAAAGAGGCAAGATCAGAGATTTCCCCTTTAATTTGTTTTTTACCTGTCCGCCCAGTTTTAGGGCAATGGTCTCAAAATCAAGGGACTTTAATTGTTGAAGGTAATCATTATAGTGTTTTTCAAACACCAGGGACTTGGGTTCCATAATACGTTTCTCCAGATAGTTGGCAATCCTAAATTTTCAGCACCTTAAAAAATTTTAAACCATTGTACATTGCCTGTAAATATAATATAGTTTGACATTGTGTAAGACGCATCTCTTTTCTGTTTCACACGTCTGTTCAACCGCCTGTCACACTTACATCATTTACATCCATTTTTTTAAAAGGAGAAAAATCATGACTGACAGTACCTACAAAATTATTGATCTGGTTGGGTCAAGCCCCACATCATGGGAAGATGCCGCAACAAATGCAATTAAAAGGGCATCGAAATCCCTAAGGGACTTACGAATCGCAGAGGTCACCAAGCTTGATATCAAGATTGAAGACGGCAAGCCTGCTCAATTCAGGACCAACATGCGCATCTCATTTAAATATCAGGATTAAAAAAAGTTTTAGCAAAAAAGCCAGTGGCCTGGTAAAAAACCAGGCCACTGGCTTTGGGGGCTATCTAGTGGGTCTTGAACCGGCCCAGAAGTTCATGGAGGTTGGCTGCCAGTTCCCGCAAGTCCTGGGAGTTGACCGTCACCTCCTGGGTGTCGTTCTGGAGATCAAGGGCCGCCTGATTCACCAGAGCGATATCCTGGGAGATGTCTGCAACAACGGTGGAACTTTGGGCGACATTTTCATTGATTACCAGGGAAATGGCGTCAATCTGGCCCATGGTGGAAGCGGCGCTCTGCTGGATATCTTCCACCTGCTTTCGGATATCGCCGGTAGCAGATGCGGTTTAATTGGCCAGCGCCTTGAGTTCGCCGGCAACCACGGCAAATCCTTTTCCAGCTTCACCAGCCCTGGCGGCTTCAATGGTGGCATTCAGGGCCAGTAGATTGGTCTGCTCGGAAATCTCAGCAATGGCATTTGTCACTGTACTGATGGCAGTGGCAGCACTTCCGAGGCCTTGACCAGGGAATCAGTATGGATATGGCAAAGAAAAAACACTCGGGGATGCAAGTGATGGTGGTCGGTAACCATATTCGGAATTCTGACTTTAACCGCCCGGATTATGGTTAATGAATGACTTTTTTTCTCAGGATCTTTAGGTTGCCGTGCCGGGTCTTTGAATCCATCCGCTTTTGTTTTGATGACCGGGAGGGTTTACTGGGCCTCCTTTTCCGGGGTTCTCTGACAGCTGTCCGTATCAATTGTGCAAGCCGGTTCAGTCCATCCTCCCTGTTTTTTTCCTGGCTTCGAAAAGTTTGGGCCTTGATCACCACCACCCCGTCCTTGGTGATCCTGTTGTCGTTCAGGGCCAGAAGCTTCTCTTTATAAAAATCCGGCAAGTCAGATGCACGGATATCAAAACGAATGTGAATGGCGGACGACACTTTGTTAACGTTCTGCCCACCGGGGCCCTGGGCACGAATGGCCTGAAACTCAATATCTTTCCCCGAAAGCCACACCAGATTGGAAATTTTCAGCATAATCTGTTCCATTTTTGTATCCTCAAATGACCTAAGGGTACCCCTGTTTCCGGACCATGTCAATGTGGGGGATATTGTCTTCAAGGTATGTCGGGGATATGGGTTCAAAGCCATGGAACTGATAAAAGGCGCTCAAATATTCCTGGGCACCAATCTGAATGGAGCATCCCGGCCAATTTACCCGGGCCAGCTCAATTGCCTTTTCGACTATCCCATGGCCCAATCCCCTTCCCCGGAAAGGTCTGGCCGTAACCACCCGGCCGAAGCTGACCCCGGGGTAGCTGATCCCGGGGGCCAGTATCCTCAGATAGGCAGCAAGGCGATCGTCGGCCAAACGCATGGCCACATGAAGGGTCTGGGCATGGGTATCCTTGCCATCCAGCTCTCCATAGGGACAGGTTTGTTCCACCACAAAAACATCCACCCGCAGCCGGAGCAGCTCATAGAGTTCTGCGGCAGTCAATTGATTAAATTTTTTGATATCCCATTTGATATCTGCAGGGATCAATTTCATCCGGGCCTTTTATGCCTTTTATACCTTATCTGTTTTTATCT
>VMSR01000026.1 GCA_013792075.1 Desulfobacula sp. | reverse complement strand
ATCCATATCTTAAGAAATCAATGTCCCATAAAATAATTAATTTCTTTTTTATGTCAAGCAAAATGGAAAATTGTTGCAATGAAAAAAAACAGGGGGTAAGCAAATACTGCTGAAAACGCTGTTCAGGAACAGGAAAATTCTCATATGGGGCGGGGTCCAAACGGGCTGTAAATAATACTTGTGATTCTAAACGGTTATGATATGGTAATTTCAGTATCCCGAATGGCAGTCTATTAATGGTAATTGCCGTAAAATGATAGCTGAAGCTTTAATTACATTTTCATTATCACCTTGGCAGAAGGAGATTGCGTTATGAAAGAGTTGATTAAGTATATTGCCCAGGCATTGGTCGATGATCCGGAACAGGTAAGTGTTGAAGAAATCAAGGCCCAGCAAACCCTTGTTCTTGAATTAAGGGTGGCAAAGGAAGATCTGGGTAAGGTCATTGGCAAAAAAGGGAGGACTGCCCAAGCCATGCGAACCATTTTATCCTGTGCCTCGGCCAAAGAGCAAAAAAGGGTAATTCTGGAGATTGTCGAATAGGGTTTTAGACAGCACCTTAATCTTTTTGGGCGTGGGTGCCGGATGGCACCACCTTCCAGATTGGCGCAGCGCTGGGAGATGCTCTTATATAAGACACCTTAACATTTACTGGTATCCAGCTGGCATTCGGATTCTTTTCTTTTTTCCGACAATCGCAGGCCTTTTCTTGCAAGGGCTTCTTTGTTTCTTCGGACCTCTTCCTTGGTCATAAGCTTCAGGGGCGGCACTTCCACTGGCCTGTGGTCTTTTCCCAGGGCAACAAAGGTCAGGTAGGCAGACGCCAAGTGGGTTTTGACCCCGGTGAGCAGATCTTCGGTTTCCACCCTTGCCCCGATTTCCATGGAGGTTCTGCCGGTCATGTTGATGCCGGCCTTTACCGTTAACAGGTTGCCAATAAAAGCGGGTTTGTGAAAATCCAGCCGGTCTATGGATGCAGTGACGCATATTTTCCGGGTATGCCTTACCGCAGCCACGCCGGCAGCATTGTCAATCTCTTTCATGATGACCCCCCCGTGGACGATCCCGGCTGGGTTTGCATCCTCCGGCAGCATAATCCTTGCAATAATTACACATGAATCCTGGGCACATTTTTCAATTGTCATTGCGGTCTCCTGTAAGCTTGTTCCCAAGGCTTTTGTGAAGGGTTTTTTTCCAGTCCCGGCCGTACAAAAAATTTCAACGGCGTTGATCTGAAACCAGAGAACCTATAGAATATGAAACCAGACCTTGTCAATCCCATAAAATCAAATAGAGCAGGAATGGGGTATCTGCTATGCTTTGCCATGGGTTTGTGATATTAAGTATGCGATACAGGCGTTCTGATTTGGCACGGTATACCAGATTTTTTTTTTGGAGGGGGTGGATGGAGGGGATTGTTTTAAAGCCGGGTGAGGTCCATTTTTTCTATACACGGGTAAATGAGATCCAAACCCCTTTGTTGCTGGAGAAATACCGTGACATATCCAGCGACAAGGAAAAAACAAAAATAGACCGGTATGTGTTTGGACGGGACCGCCACAATTGCCTTGTGACAAGAGGTCTTCTCCGGTTTGTTCTCTCCTGGTGCACCGGGATTTGCCCCAGTGCCTTTGGATTTGAGGAAAACGCATATGGAAAACCGGGCCTCATACCCGGGGTAACCGATATCCCCATTCAATTCAATCTGTCCCATGCCGGGGGGCTAACTGCCTGTGCCGTGGTCCTTGATCATGAGATCGGGATTGATGTGGAAGACGCAACCAGAGAGATTGACGTGAATATTGCAGACCGGTTTTTTTCCCCCCAGGAGGCGGATTACCTCGGGCAGACAAGGGCCCAAGACAAAAAAGCGGTTTTTTTTGATTTCTGGACGTTAAAGGAATCCTATATCAAGGCAAAGGGCAAAGGACTGTCAATTCCTTTGGACAAATTCAGTTTTACCATCGGAAAAAACAGCACCCTTATCGGTTTTGACACGGCATACACTGACACGCCTGAAAATTTTTCTTTTTTCAGGTTTCCTTTGTTAAAAAAGTTCAAAGCGGCAATTACCCTTCAGGCACCCAAAACCAAAAAGTTTGATCTCAGCATCTACCAATGTGTTCCCTTTCAACAAGTGAAACGGCAGGATCAGATCCAGATTATTTAAAACAAAGAAAAATTCGGGATTACGCTTTATCCCAAAAGGATTTCACCCAGCCAAAAACCCCTTTTCTTACGGGGGTTGTCCGGGCAGAGGTGCTCATCGGGTGAAAGGTTTCACGTTCTTTTGTTTCCGGTCTTTGTGCTCTTTCGGCCCTTTCAGTTCTTTCGGCAGCGGTAATGGGCATCACACTTTCGGATTTATCCTTCAGGGAGTCCAATATTTCCTTGACCAGCTTTGCCTGGACCAAAGGTTTTGCAATTTTCAGTTTGGGCAATTGACCAAAATAAGTGGAAGCCAGATCCATTCTAAGGCCGTCACCACTGCATCCCAGCCCGGACATCCCGGCAATGCCATAGGCAAATTGTGTCAGACCTGCAATGATGATGTATTCCGGCGGGGCCAATTCGGGCATCTGATGAAATCCAACCCCTTCACAGATGCTGGGGGGAAGATTCCAGGATTTTAAAACATTGGAGGCCACAAGGGCATCAGTGGTGCCGAACACATCTTTTTCGATCTTATACAGGGGAAGGTTCATCTCCCTGGCCCTTTTGAGACAAAGACAAAATTTATCGGGAAAGTGAATGGCCAACAGTAATTTGCCCATGCCATGGAGCATGCCTGTCATATACAATTCTCCCGGCAGAACACCCATCTCCAGGTTGGGGTGGCCGAGCCGCCGGTTGGCAACCGCACAGGCCCAGGAATGGGTCCAGAAATTGTCATAGGAAAATCCCTCTATATCAGGGAATTTTGGCAGCATTTTCTGGAAAAAATACAGGCAGACGGAGTTTACGATCTCAATGAGGCCGATACGGGTAATGGCGGCTCTCAGGCTGACAATCTTATCCACCTCGGTATAAAAAGGAGAGTTGGCCAATTGTAGAATCCGGGTGAAAAGCCCGGGGTCTGACTCTATGAGTTTGACAAAAAGAGGAATATCAATCTGATCTTTGGGCTGTCGCACAATGGCAAGAATTTTAGTTCCATTGGCCGGGATGGTGGGGATATTGACACTTGTGGTGAGAATCTCCTGGGCAATGCTGAACGCAATCGTCTTTTCTCCAACCAGAGTGTTTTCCATTGTTATAAACAATTCCTTATACAAAGAGATAAACGCTTATGTGTTTGTAGCGAGTTTTAGGGAAAAAGGGTTTCTATTTCGTATATCGTTTTTTTATGGTACTTGCAACCAGGGACCTGAAGATTCTGTTTTTTAAAGGAGGAAATAAATGGGAAAACACAATTGTGGAAACTGCGGTTTTCGCGCGAAATATGACACCAATCCAAAATCACTTTTAGGCCGGGTATGGAGATGGCATGCCGGTTTCTGCCCCGGGTGGAAAAAATATATAACCTCTCTCCCAAAGGATGAAAGACAGCTTTTGGCCCAAAAATATAATATGGAAAAATACCGATAAAAGCACGGGCATTCTTTGGCAAAAGCTTACCGACCAAAGGATCCGGCAACGGAAAAAATACGGCCCATTTTAAGAGCGATTCTTTTCAGTCGCAGATATTGAATCAGCCAGCAGAGTTTATAAAAATTTGTGTTTACGCGGTTAATGGGTTTTCGGATTTTTTCATCATTGGCGCAAAAGGTAATGACGCATATCTGGGCTTTTATCGTGTCCCTGAAGATGCAGGGGCCAACACTGCCCTCAAGAAAGGGGCAGGGGGACAGATACAGATAGGAATACCCTTTCAGACGTTTTCGGATATCCTCTTTGCGCCCGGGGTCTAAGGTGAGGATAAAAATAAAGTCCCACAGGCTGAAAATTGAATCAATATCCAGACTTTTGCAGCAGAGGCCCCTGCATTTTTCAATACAATTGAACATGGCCCTATCGGCAGCATCAAGAAGCGCTTCCTGGGATTGTTTTATTTCATTGCACAAATTTTTGACCCGTTGTTTTTCGGGAGGGGTCAGACGTTGGGATATGCGGATGGCTTTTTCAAATAAATATCTGGTTCCCATTATTCAAATCCTTAAATTTAAATACTGCTGTCAGATAAAAGTTGAGTCCGGGTCCAGGGAAAGAAGTGCTGCTCCACCCCCTAGGTCCCTTTGATTTAGTAGGACAGGTTCCCGGGGTTTGTCAAGAAAAGTCTGGGAAAAATTAAAGCACATGCCGTTGGTGGCTGTTTCCTAAATTTGCCGGTGGTCCCGTCCGGTCTTGGACAGATAGTACTCGTAATCGCCTTTGTAGACGATCATTTTCCCCTGGTCGATCTCGAATACCCGATCCACAAGGCAGCGGAGGAAATGCCGGTCATGGCTTACCAGAACAATGGTGCCGGCGAATTGTTTTAAGGCATTCAGCAGGACCTCCCGGGACTGGATATCCAGGTGGTTGGTGGGCTCGTCAAGAACCAAAAAATTTACCGGCTGTCCCAGGAGGGTTGCCAGGACCACCCGGCTTTTTTCTCCTCCCGAGAGCTGGGCGATCTTTTTGTCCACATCATCCCCGGAGAAGAGAAATGCAGCGCACAGGTTCCGGATCACCCCGATTCCTGCAAGGGGCAGGGTTTCCTGGACCGTTTCAAAAACAGTTTTTTCCGGATCAAGAATATCCATGGAATGCTGGCTGAAGTATCCCAGGTTGACGCTGGCACCGATTTTGACGATGCCGCTGGTCGGATCGGTCTTTCCGGCCAGAATTTTTAAAAAGGTGGATTTGCCGGCGCCATTGACCCCGACCACGGCAATTTTATTCTGCCGGTTGATCAGCCCGGAAATATCGCTGAACACAGTCCTGGACTCTCTGCCGGGTGTCTCCCATGTTTTTGCAAGGTTCTCCAAAAATACAACATCGTCTCCGGACCGGGGCGGTTCTGAAAATTCAAACCGGATGACCTGCTGATGTTCCGGCAATTCAATGCGCTCTATTTTCTCCAGTTTTTTGATCCGGGACTGCACCTGGGCCGCATGGGATACCCGGGCCTTGAAACGGGCGATGAAGTTTTCTTCCTTGGCCAGCATTTCCTGCTGGCGTCTGTGGCTTGCCACCAATTGTTTCATCCTGGTTTCCCGCTCCTGGATATAAAAATCATAGTTTCCGCCATAGGTGGTGGTGGTGTGGTTGGCCACTTCAATGGTTCGGGACGCCACCCGGTTCATGAAATCATGGTCATGGCAGGTCATCAAAAGGGCGCCCTTGAAATCATTTATCAGCCAGTTCTCCAGCCAGATGATGGATTCCATGTCCAGGTGGTTGGTGGGCTCGTCCAAAAGCAGGACATCCGGGCAGATGGTCAGTATTTTGGCCAGGGCAATCCGCATTTTCCACCCGCCGCTGAAGGATTCCACGGGCCGGGTGTAGTCGGCAGGACCGATCCCCAGGCCGGTTAAAACCGCCTGGGCACGGGATTCAAGATCATACCCGCCCCGGTTTTCAAATTCCTCGGCCGCTTCCCCGTATTCTTCGAGCAGGGTTTCCATGGCCGCATCCGCCATGGGTTCAGCCATGGCCGCTTCCATCACCTTCATCTTTTCACCCAGGTGCATCACATCGTCGGCAGCGGACATTACTTCAGAAAGAGCGGATTCGCCGGACATATCCCCCACATCCTGGGAAAAATAGCCTGTTTTTATTTTTTTTGCATAGGAGATTTCACCGTCATCTGCTTCTTCTTCTCCTGTTATCAGGCGGAAGATGGTGGTCTTGCCTGTGCCGTTGGCGCCCACAAGTCCGATCCGCGAACCGGGAAGAATCTGCAGGCTCGCATTGGAAAAGAGAATCTGGGATCCGTGCTGTTTTGAAATTTTGGTCAGATGAATCATTTTATTGTCCTGAAAAAATCCATAGCACTACCACATCTGCCGGATGATTTGCAAGAAAAGAAAATGCGGCGTCAGGGCCAACGCATGTAATTTATAGAGGTATAGTTGTCCATGATACCTGCAACCCGGCCCTGGCCCCCATGGGACACCCAATCCTTTTATTCTTCCAAATCAGCACCTATTTTTTGGAATTAAGATTCCCCTCTAATCTTTATTGGTAATATACCAGTTGAGTACATTGCAACTAGTTCCGGTTGGATTGCCTTGGCGGCGCATTTTAGGACAGGTTGTT
>VMSR01000250.1 GCA_013792075.1 Desulfobacula sp. | reverse complement strand
GCCCGCAGAATATAAAGACGTTCAAATGCGTGACGGGCATGGATCAATCCCTTGTTTTCTTTGGTGCCTTTTTGTGCCCCGTTTGCGGATTCCCCATGGAAAAAAAGATCAAAGGGAAGATCTTTCTCGCCAATAAACCGGTCCTCCGCCCCCAACACCACCATCCGTTCGATAAGGTTTTCCAGCTCACGGATATTGCCGGGCCAGGGATAGTCCTCCAGCACGGCAATGGCATCCGGGGTAAACCCTTTTATGTGTTTGTTCATCTGGCGATTGAACCTGTCCAGAAAAAAATCTGCCAGAAGCGAAACATCTCCCTTGCGGTTCCGAAGTGGCGGCAGCAATATGGGCACCACATTCAGCCTGAAATAAAGATCATCTCTGAAGCTGCCTTCTTTGACCATCTCATCCAGACTGGTGTTGGTGGCCACAACAATTCTGACATCCACTTTAATGGTGCGGTGGCTTCCCACCCGCGTAAACTCCCGTTCCTGGATAAATCTTAACAGCTTTGCCTGGAACTCAGGCTTCAGACAGGAAATTTCATCCAGAAAAATAGTGCCCTGGTGGGCAAATTCAAACTTGCCCATGCTCTGTTTATGGGCACCGGTAAAGGCGCCTTTTTCATGGCCGAACAATTCCGATTCCATAAGCTCTGCGGGTATTGCCGCACAATTGATGGCAACAAAGGCCTTTTCTTTGCGCAGACTTGCGGTGTGAACGGCCCTTGCAATCAATTCCTTTCCCGTTCCGCTCTCTCCGGTTATCAAAACATTGCTGGCTGTCTTGGCCACCTTTTCTACCAGATCAAAGACAAGGGCCATATTTTTTGACTTGCTGATAATTTGGTTTTTTTGAGACCCCGAAGCCGCCTCGGACCTGTGAAAATTGACTTCTTTCACAAGATTTCGTTTTAACAAAACCTTTTCCACCCGGTTCAGAATAATTTCATGGTCAAATGGTTTTGTAATATAGTCATAGGCACCCAGCTTGATCGAATCAGTGGCTTCCTGGGCACGGTCCACAGCAGAAATCATGATGACATCCAGATTTTTATCATGGGCCTTAATCTGCTTTAGGGTTTGGATGCCATCCATTTCCGGCATGACGATATCCAGAAAAATAAGATCAAATGCCTTTTTTTTAACCTGGTCAAGGGCTTTAAACCCGCTGTCGACACAGATGACGTCATAATCGTCTTCCAGGATCTCGGTCAAGGCATCCCTAATGGCTTCATCATCGTCCACCACCAGAATCCATGCAGGTATCGAAACCATGTTATTGTCAATCACTGAAATTCTATCCTTTGTTTGTCCATTCATCCTCCCGGACTGTTAGCTTACCATCGAATTACTACAAATTTTATTTTTTTACCATGGTTTCATTTTCCCAGGGCATGAAAATCCAGTACAAAACAAAAAACCTATTGACCCTGTTTTCAAATTCTGTTAACTATCACACCCCATCATGGTTAACCAAACAAACACCAAAAAAGAAACCATTCTTAAACTTCTGTACAAGGCCTCGGGGGACACGGTGTCCGGGGTCAGGATCAGTGAAGCCACCGGCATTTCCCGGGTGGCGGTATGGAAGCATATCTCGGCATTGAAACAAAGCGGCGTTCCCATTGAATCAAGGCCCAATGGATATGTCCTTTCCCGCCCGGAAGATCTGCTGTTCCCCTTTTGTTTTGAGAAGCCCTTCAGGGAGCGGATCCACCATTTCCAGGAAGTTAACACCACCATGGATACGGCAAAAGCCCTTGCCAGGGAAGGGGCTCCCCATCTAAGCTGTGTTATTGCCGAACACCAGACAAAGGGAAGGGGCCGTCTCAACCGGGAATGGGTATCTGCCGAGGGCGGATTGTGGTTTACCCTTATCCTGAGACCCCCTGAGCCCCCGCATTTGGTATATATTTATAATTTTGCCGCGTCCCTCTGCCTGTCAAAGGTTTTAAAGCAACTCTTTGATCTGAAGGTCAGTGTAAAATGGCCCAATGATCTTTTGCTGGGAGGAAAAAAACTGGCCGGCATGCTGTCCGAGATGGAAACCCGCGGAGATATGGTCCAGTTTTTGGTGGTTGGCATTGGCATCAATGTGAACAATGATCCTGCCCATAAAGAATTTAACGCCGTTTCCCTGAAAAATGTTCTCAAAAAAAAGGTGTCCCGCAAACACATTATGACCCAATTTTTATCTGAATTCCAAAACAGAATTCAAGACATCAATTGCCCGGATATAATCGATCAATGGAAAAAACAGACCAGCACCATCGGCAGTCGGGTCCGGGTTGAGACCTTTGACAGGATACATGAAGGAAAGGCCGTTGATGTGGATGAAACCGGTGCCCTGATCATTGAAGATGATCGGCAACAACAACAAAAAATAATATATGGCGATTGTTTTCACGCATAAAAGGAAAAAAATGACCCCTCCCAACCAGCTTAAAATGACCGTATACACCGCCCTTTTTGTTGCCCTGATCGCCATGGGCGCTTTTATCGCCATCCCTCTGGGACCTGTCCCCATTGTATTGCAGAACCTGTTTGTCCTGCTGGCAGCCATCATTCTGGGCCCTGTCTGGGGACTTGCCTGTGTGGGCATCTATCTTTTGATCGGCCTTGCCGGACTGCCTGTTTTTGCAGGCGGCACCTCGGGTATCGGTAAATTATTCGGCCCCACCGGTGGATATCTCATCGCCTATCTGCCGGCTGTTTTTGTGACCGGAGCCCTTTCAAAGAAATTAAAAAATAGTATGACAGGGGATGTGATTGCCATGGTGATCGGTTCTATAATTGTCTATGCCATCGGCGTCCCCTGGTTGAAAATCGCATTTTCCCTGTCCTGGCAAAAAGCTGTGGCCGTCGGCATGCTTCCTTTTCTCATCGGAGATGGACTGAAAATAGCGGCCGCCGCCTTTATGGGAAAAAAAATAAGACCCCTGATCAGATAATCGGCATTCACAGGTATTTTTCATGACATCCCCACTTCTTGAAACACAGCACCTTACCCATCGTTACCCGGACGGAGACGGCGGAATTTTTGACATAAATTTCTCCATTTCCAAGGGGGAATTTATCATCCTGGCCGGAAAAAACGGGTCTGGAAAAACAACCTTGATCCGCCATTTGAACGGGCTGCTCTTGCCCCAAAAAGGAGAGATCCGGCTTTATGGGAAAAACATCCTAAAGGACCTGACCCTGACCCGGAAAACTGTGGGCATGGTATTTCAGGATGCAGACACCCAGATTGTGGGCGATACCGTATTTGACGAGGTTGCCTTTGGTCCTGAAAATTTAAACCAGCCACGGAACCAGATCAACACAAAGGTCATTGCTGTGCTGGAGCAACTTGATTTGATCGGGTTAAAGGACCGGAACCCGGCCACCCTTTCCGGAGGAGAAAAAAGACGGCTGGCCATTGCCGGCATCCTGGCCATGGACCCTGAAATCATCATATTTGACGAACCCTTTGCCAACCTGGACCACCCCGGGAGCCAATCTCTTTTGGCCACGATTTCCGATCTGAATCAAAAGGGCCAGGCCATCATCATGGCAACCCATGACGTGGAAAGCGTTTTGAAATATGCCTCCCGCATGCTCATTATGGCGGACGGACGGCTTGCGGAAGACGGATCTGTTACAGATCTGGTCAAAAAGCTTGAATTCTACGGGGTAAAAGAACCCTGTGCCTGTAAAATAGCGGCAAGCTTTTCATGGCAGCCTTAAATCCCTTTATGTTCAGACAGGGCAATTCGCTTCTGCATTGCCTGGATACCCGGTGTAAACTTTTATGGGTCTGCATGACCAGCCTTTTTATACTCAAAGCAGACTTTTTAGCCTGTTTTATCTTCCTTGGGGTTCTGATCGTTTTCATAAAACAGATCCAGATAGGGGTGAAAGATACCTTGTGGCAATTAAAACTTTTCCTTTTGTTTCTGGGATTCATTTTCCTTGCCCGGGCCCTGACGATTCCAGGTGATCCCCTTGTCTTTTTCCATGGGCTAACCATCACCCGTCAGGGACTCAACCAGGGAGGACTGGTTGCCCTCAGATTTTTTCTGGTCATGGTCACAGGACTTGTCTTTTCCGCCACAACCCGACCTGCCAGCCTGAAGAGTGCTGCCCAATGGTTTTTGAAACCCATCCCCTTTGTGCCGGAAAAACGGGCGGCCGTTATGATCAGCCTGGCCCTGCGCTTTTTTCCCCTTATTCTTCAACAGGCGAATGAAACCGCCAATGCCATTGACGCCCGGTGCGGCAACCTGCAAAAAAATCCCATAAAACGCTTTGTCCGACTGACCCTTCCCCTCTTGAAAAAAACCTTTTTATCCGCCGATCACCTCATCCTTGCCATGGAGGCTCGGTGTTATGGTGAAGACCGCACCGATCCTGAGTTTGAGCCCAGCGGCAAAGAAAGGGTTTTCATCCTTTACAGTCTCGGGTTCTGGCTTTTCCTCTTTTTTTTTTCAATACGCCTCCCCCCTGTCTCCTTAAATTATATTTTGGTCATCCGGGAAATTTATATTGATCCGGATCCTGTTCTATTGTAAAATTCAATTCATAATAAATTTGTATTACTTTTTATGTCAGCGCATATTTAATAATCGAACTCCGAAAAGGAGATGCCATGCCCAAAACAGATGATCCGTTTCTCGGACCCGCCATGTTTAACCTGAGGGGAAAACAATCGGTCAGGGCAACCTTTAAATTGTCCCAGAAAGCCATTGATTCCATCGGCCTTGTGGCCATCCACCTGGGCATCAAACAAAAATCCTTGTTTGATCATATCATTGAAGACATGGCAGCCCTGGACGACCTGGCCAAAACCATCCGAATCCGCCAATTCAATAAAATCTCCAGACGACAAAAAACCTTTGTACTCAGCCGGAAAACCATTGATGCCCTGAGTGCCATCTCAGAGGCCTATGACATGCCCCGGGATGCCCTGGTTGAATATTCGGTCAAAAAACTGGAATCGGTTATCATGGCGGAAAAACTGCGCCATATAGAACGCAAAAAACTGTATCGCCAAATGGCCACCCATTTTCTGGCAGGAGAAGCGCTGTACAAAAATGCAATAGGGCTTCTGGGTAAAGATGATCCTTTTTGCCAACGTTTTGAAAAGGCCGTGGCCATGGCAAGAAAAACCACCCAGGAGGTGGATGAATTTCTGGAAAAAAGCAAGGTTTTAGAAGACTTTTAATATAAATTACGCAGTTCATTTATTATCAAGGAGAATGCATTGATAGATGTTCAGAACCTGACCAAGTATTATAATGACTTTTGTGCGGTAGATCATATCAGCCTGACTGTCCAGCCCGGGGAAATACTGGGTCTTCTTGGTCCAAACGGCGCAGGGAAAACAACCACCCTGAGAATGCTCACGGGATTTTTCAAACCCAGTTCCGGCAGTATCACCATCAACGGTCTGCAAATGGGCAAAGACAGTCTTAAAATTAAATCTTTGATCGGCTACCTCCCCGAATCAGCTCCCCTTTACCATAACATGCTGGTATATGATTACCTGACCTATGTGGCCAAGATCAAAGGACTCCATGATCCGGACAAAAGACAGGCACGATTCAGGGAATTGGTAAAACTTTGTGGGATTTCCGACATTATGGGAAAACCCATTGCCACCCTTTCCAAGGGATTGAGACAACGGGTGGGCATTGCCCATGCCATGGTGACAGACCCCGAGATTCTGATCCTGGATGAACCTACCTCCGGGCTCGATCCCAATCAGATTGCGGAAATCAGGGATATCATCCGGTCCATTGGAAAGGAAAAAACCATTATTTTTTCCACCCATATCCTGAGCGAGGCTGAGGCAACCTGCGACAGGATTGCCATCATCAACAAGGGTCGGGTGGTGGCCAACGACACCACCTCCCACTTAAAGCAGAATGCCACCCAGGCGTCTCTCATCCGTCTCTCCCTTTCAGGACCCACTGAAAGCCAAGCCCTGGACCTGCTGAAGACCATTGATGACAGGCTGGAAATAAAGTCCATTGCTCCCATTGAGCAAAACATGGTTTCCTTT
>VMSR01000104.1 GCA_013792075.1 Desulfobacula sp. | reverse complement strand
GGCCTGCCTTAAGGCGGGGTTAAAACCCATCCTGTGCATTGGTGAGACAGAACGCCAGCGGGATGAAGGAAAGACATTTTTTATTCTTGACAAACAGGTCTCAGATGGGTTAAAAGGCTTAGGTCTTGGGCAATTGTCGGACCTGGTCCTGGCATACGAGCCCGTCTGGGCCATAGGGACCGGCAAGACGGCAAGTTTGAACCAGGTAGATGAGGTTCACCATCACTTAAGGTCCCTGCTTGAAACATTGTACTCAAAGGATCTGGCCCAAAAGACCAGAATATTGTACGGCGGTTCCGTCAAGCCTGAGAATGCAAGGGATATCATGGGTATCGAGGATGTAGACGGCGCTCTGGTTGGTGGAGCAAGCCTTGATGCAAATAAATTTTTTAACATTATAAACTATAATAAATAAAATATATGACAACTATAATCGTCACCTTACATGTTAGTGTTTGCATCCTTTTGATTCTGATTGTTCTGCTCCAGAGCGGCAAGGGCGCTGAAATGGGCGCGTCCATAGGCGGCGGCGGCAGTCAAACACTCTTCGGCGCTGCAGGTCCTGCCAACATATTGACAAAAATCACCACGGGCATTGCCATTATTTTCATGGTAACCTCCCTGACCCTGGCTTATTTTTCAGGTCAGCGGTCGGAATCCAGTGTGATAAATGCCAATACAATCCCCATTGAACAACCGGCGGATCAAAAAGCAAACAAGACGTCAGAATAGCAAAATAGCAAAATAGCAAAAAGAATAAGCCGAAGTGGTGGAATTGGTAGACACGCACGCTTGAGGGGCGTGTGGGGCGACCCGTGGGAGTTCAAATCTCCCCTTCGGCACCAAAATAAAAAAAGCTACGGGCAAACTTGTTCGTGGCTTTTTTGCTTTAAACTGGTAACTATCTTGTATGAAGCCTGCAGATAAAATAAATTGTTTTAAATGTAAGTTCTTCTATGTGACCTGGGAGCCACAACACCCCAATGGGTGTAAAGCAATGGGG
Organism: Desulfobacula sp.; assembly: GCA_013792075.1. Classification (GTDB taxonomy): domain Bacteria; phylum Desulfobacterota; class Desulfobacteria; order Desulfobacterales; family Desulfobacteraceae; genus NBML01. The sequence continues at coordinate 7,399 of VMSR01000104.1, read as the reverse complement.
TTTAAATCCAAACTGCTTCCCAGCATTACGGTCTTTCAATCATCTGGAAAACCCTGTCAGCTCTTTTCAGAAAAAAGGACAAGAAAATCAGGCCTGTCTTGAATTATCCGAAACCTTGTTTATATTATTCTATTATGACTGATAAAATCGACATTCTGGGGCAGGACCCCAAAAAAATTGAAAAAGAACTGGGAGAGTTTTTAAACAAAAAATTTGGCGGTACCGTCAAAATCATCTCTCCCTCCATTCAGCCCCAGCAGGACGCCATAACCGGCAAAACGCCGTCCAAAGGCAAAAAAGAGCTGATTAATTTTAATTTAAAGCCGGCTGAACTCATTGCCTACCTGGACCAATATGTTGTCAGACAGGATAAGGCGAAATCTGTTCTATCCACCAAAATATGCACCCATTTTAACCGAATCCGACACCAGGAAACCTCTGGGAGTGATATCTTTAAAATCACCGGTAATATTAAATCCAATATTCTATTGCTCGGACCCACGGGAATCGGAAAGACCTACCTGATAAAATTGATTGCCAAAAAATTGGGGGTTCCCTTTGTGAAAGCCGATGCCACCAAATTTTCCGAAACCGGGTATGTGGGCGGAGATGTGGAAGACCTTATTCGGGATCTTGTCAAGGAGGCCGATGACGACATTGAACTTGCAGAGTGCGGTATCGTCTATGTGGATGAAATTGATAAAATCGCCGCAAGCCCCAATGTCATCGGAGCCCAGGTGTCCCGGACCGGTGTCCAGAGAGCGCTTTTAAAACCCATGGAAGAAACGGAAGTGGATCTGAAGGTCCCCCATGATCCGGTTTCCATGATGCAGGAACTTGAAGCTTTCCAAAGAACCGGCAAACGAATTCAGCGCAAGGTAAACACGGCCAACATTCTGTTTATTTTAAGCGGTGCTTTTTCAGGTCTTACGGATATCATAAAAAAACGGCTCAACAAGCAGAACATCGGCTTTGGATCCAAGCTTGTCCAACCCCACAAAGAGATTGAGCTCTTAAAACAGGCCCGGGCGGAAGATCTTGTGGAATATGGATTTGAATCTGAATTTATCGGCAGAATTCCGGTTCGGTGTGTTCTTGACACCTTGAGTGAAGCAGATCTGTACGCCATTCTTAAAATGCCGAACAACCCCGTCATTTTAAGCAAAAAACTGGATTTTCAGGCCTATGGTATTGCCGTTGTATTCACCGACACTGCATTGAAAACGCTTGCCCAAAAAGCTTCAATTGAAAATACCGGTGCCAGAGGCCTTGTCAGTGTGGTGGAAGAAGCCCTGCTCTTGTTTGAAGAAAAACTGCCCTCCAGTAAAGTCACCCAATTCACGGTCACCCAAAAAGTTCTGGACAATCCGGAAACCATGCTCAAACAACTTTTATCAGATGACAATGGAAAAGAACTGGAACGCGAGCACAGCCAGGCACAAATAGACTATAAAACCTATATTACAGACTATATCAGGGAAAACTGGAAAATTTTTTCCCTGCGCCATGGGCTGACCCTTTCGGAGATTCGCTGCCAGATGGTTGCCCAGTATTATACCGGAAATGTCATGGAAATTGAGGATGCCGTCAAGCAGATCAAACACTTCCATGACTCGGTCAAAGAGATTGAAGTCGAGGTGTCCAAAAGCTATAATTTGAATATTGTTTTTGAAGAAGACGCCATTGATTTTATCATCCAGCAGTTTATAGACCACCATGCCACCAGTGAGGAAATTTTATCAAAACTCTATAAAGATTTTTATGACGGGTTTAATCTGATCCGGGAAAAGACAGGGAAAAACAGGTTTTTTCTCTCCAAAACCGCCCTCATAGACCATGAAACCTACCTTAACGACCTTATCAGGAAAGAAATAAAATGATTGGAATCTCAAAGCTTTATTGTGCAACTGTGGAACCTTCTGACGCCCTGAGATACTCAAGAGACTCAGGACAACTGCCCTCCCATCTTCTTCAATTCTCAAAGGACAAAAAACCGGTGGTGGTCTGGAATATGACCCGGCGTTGTAATTTAAAATGCGTCCACTGCTATGCCAGAAGCGAAGACATTTCCTATGACAATGAACTGACCCACGAACAGAGCATTGCCATGATTGACGACCTTGCCCAGTTCGGGGTCCCTGTTCTGCTCTTTTCCGGCGGAGAGCCTCTGGTTCATCCCAGGCTTCTGGAGTATGCACAATATGCGGTTTCCAAAGGCATGAGAGCGGTCATCTCCACCAACGGGACCCTGATCACAAAGGAGAAAGCCAAAGCCTTAAAAGAGATCGGTCTTTCCTATGTGGGCATCAGCCTGGATGGTCTCGAAGAAACCCATGACAAATTCCGGGGCGTGAAAGGCTCTTTCAAGCGTGCCATGGAAGCCATTGACAACTGCCAGGAGGCCGGCATCAAGGTGGGGCTGCGCTTTACCATCAACAAACGCAATGTCCAGGATATTCCCGGAATTTTCGATCTGCTTGAAGCAAAAAACATTCCCAGGGCCTGTTTTTACCATCTGGTATATTCCGGCAGGGGATCTGAGATTGCCAAAGAAGACCTTTCCCATGAAGAGACACGCAAGGTGTTGGATTTGATCATGGACAGAACAAAGGACCTCCATGACCGGAACCTGCCCAAAGAGGTGCTCACCGTTGACAACCACGCCGACGGCCCCTATCTATACCAGCGCCTCCAGGGAGAAAACCCGGAACGGGCCGCAGATGTTCTGGAGCTGCTGGAAATGAATGAAGGCAACAATTCAGGCCGGGGCATCGGGTGTATTTCCTGGGACGGCCAGGTCCACCCGGACCAGTTCTGGCGGGAAAAAGTTTTGGGCAATATCAAAGACCAGCCCTTTTCCCAGATCTGGGTAGATCCTGAAAATGAATTTTTGATGAAAATGAAGGAAAAGAAAAAACATGTCAAAGGCCGCTGCGCTGCCTGCCGCTGGCTGGATATCTGTGCCGGCAATTTCAGAGCCAGGGCGGAATCGGTTGCCAATGACCCCTGGGATTCGGATCCTGCATGCTATCTGACCGATGAAGAGATCAAAAAGGACGAGATTAAAAAGGAGAATCAATAATGCTGTTTCCAGATGCCAGGGGAAGGCGGCTGCGGGCCACAGACAATTTCAGGCGGATGATCCGGGAAACCAAGCTGTCCCGGGATGATTTGATCATGCCCTTGTTTGCCGTTGAAGGACAGGGTGTTAAAAAACCCATTGACGCCATGCCGGGCCAATTTCATCTCTCCTGCGACCATATTGTCAAAACTGCCCAGCAAGCACAGGAAGCAGGTGTTCCCGCCATTATTCTCTTCGGGGTTCCGGACAAAAAAAATGCCCTTGCCACCCGGGCCTATGCAAAGGATGGTATTGTCCAGAAGGCCGTTGCAGCGGTCAAGGAAAAGGTGCCGGATATCACGGTGATCACGGATGTGTGCTTGTGCGCTTACATGGATCACGGCCACTGCGGGGTTGTGGACAAGGGCATCATTGACAATGACGCCTCCCTGGACCTTCTGGCCAGGACCGCCCTTTCCCATGTTCAGGCCGGTGCCGACATGGTGGCCCCTTCGGACATGATGGACGGACGGGTGGCTGAAATCCGCGGCACTCTGGACGAAGAAAATTTTTCCCACATTCCCATCATGTCCTATGCCGTAAAGTACGCCTCGGCCTTTTACGGTCCCTTCAGGGAGGCTGCCGGTTCTGCTCCACAGTTCGGAGACAGGAGAACCTATCAGATGGACCCGGCCAATTCCCTTGAGGCCATCAGGGAAGCCACCATGGATATAGAAGAAGGGGCTGACATCATCATGGTGAAACCCGCCCTCTCCTACCTGGATATCATCTATCGCCTAAAGCAGGAAATCGACCTGCCCATTGCTGCCTATAATGTCAGCGGAGAATACAGCATCATGAAGGCCGGTGAAATGATGGGCTGGGTGGATGCAAAGGCCATGATCATGGAAACCCTGGTTTCCATCAAACGGGCCGGGGCCGACCTGATATTAACCTATTCGGCCATTGATGTTGCAAGGGAGTTGAACAGCTGATGAACCATCCCCATTCACAAGGGCACCCGGGAGCCGGACACGGCTTGCCCGGCCATCCCCCGAAAGCCAATACCATCCGCCTTGTTGCCTGGGAAACCACCCGGCGCTGCAATTTAAAATGCAAACACTGCCGGGCTGCGGCAGAAGACCATCCCTATGAAGACGAGCTTTCCACCGAAGCCTCCTTCAGGCTCCTGGATCAGATCCGGGAAGTGGGAACCCCCATCATTATTCTGACCGGCGGAGAACCATTGCTGCGTGAGGATATATATGATATTGCCGCCTACGGAACAAAAATAGGGCTTCGGATGGTAATGGCGCCCAATGGCACCCTGATCACAAAAGAAAGCGTCGAAAAGCTCAAGGCCAGCGGGATCAAACGCATCAGCATCAGCCTGGACGGGTCCACACCCGAGACCCATGATGGTTTCAGGGGACTTAAAAATGCCTTTAATGATGCCATCCGGGGCATCAACATTGCCAGGGAAGCGGGCCTTGAATTTCAAATCAACACCACCATTACCCGAACAAATCTGGATGAAATTCCAAAAATTCTTACCCTGGCAGAATCCCTGGGTGCCGTTGCCCTTCATATTTTTCTTTTGGTGCCCACGGGACGTGGCAAATACATTGCCGATTCGGCCATCAATGCCAAAGAATATGAAGAGACCCTAAACTGGTTCTATGACCAGCAGGATAAAACCCGCCTCCAGCTCAAGGCCACTTGCGCCCCCCACTATTATCGAATTCTGCGCCAGCGGGCAAAGGCAGACGGGAAAAAAGTCACCTTTGAATCCCATGGACTGGATGCGGTGACAAGGGGGTGTCTAGCCGGAACCGGTTTTTGTTTTATCTCCCATGTGGGAAGGGTTCAGACCTGCGGTTTTCTGGATGTCACCTGCGGGGATATCACCCAACAGACCTTCAGGCAAGTCTGGGAAAATTCAACCGTGTTCAATGAACTCAGAGATTTTAACAACCTTGAAAACAAATGCGGCATCTGCGAATACAAAAAAGTCTGCGGCGGATGCCGTGCCCGGGCCTATGAAGCCACGGGCAGTTATCTTGAAGAAGAGCCCCTGTGCTCCTATCAGCCCAAAAAATAATTTTTTTCTTTCGTCTTCCATAACCCCGGCAGAAATATCCTTTTTGCCGGGGTTTTTTTTTATTGTATCCGCAAAAATTTTAACTTTCGGAATCGTCAATAGATTTGAGTGTCGTTTTTCATATTTTGGTTGACAAAAAAAGTGCCCCTCTTTATAAATCAGATCTCTTTAGCAACAACTGAAAAATAAACCCTCACAGAAAGGACATCAAATCGTGAAAAAATGGTTTGTGTGCTTATTGCTTGCAAGTTTGATTTCTTCCAATGCCCTGGCAAAAGAAACCCGAAAACTCAAAAAGCCATCCCCTGCACCCGTCAAAAAAGAACAAAAAATATCTCCCCAGAAAGAGGCACCATTTCAAGCATTGCTCGTGATTGAGGCCAATACCGGTATGGTACTTGAAGCAGTAAATCCTCATCTGAAACATCCCCTGGCCAGCGTCACCAAGTTGATGACGGCATGCATTGTCATGGAAAAACTGGAATCAGGAGCAAATCAATTAACAGACATCATATCCATCTCAAGTGCTGCATCAAAAATGGGCGGCAGTCAGGTCTATTTAAAGCAGGGAGAATCTTTTACGCTGGAAGAGCTGATGAAGGCGATCATTATTGCTTCGGGAAATGATGCAGCCTATGCCGTGGCTGAGCACATCTCCGGAACTGTGGAAGCGTTTGTTGAAGAAATGAACAAAAAGGCAAAAAGTCTTGGAATGAATGATTCCGAATTCCACAGCGTCCATGGACTTCCACCTGATCCCGGTCAAAGTCAAGACATAAGTTCCTGCAATGATCTCATGCTGTTATCCAGGGAACTACTCAAGTATCCGAAACTTCTGGAATGGACGGCTATTCAGACCGAACCTTTCAGGAATGGTACCTTTATCATGCGCAACCACAACAAGATCATTGCAAAACTGCCGGGTACAGATGGATTCAAGACAGGATATTATGAAAAAGCAGGCTTTAATGTTGTTGCAACTGCCAGAAAGGACGGACTCAGACTCATCGTTGCGGTTTTGGGAAGCCCCAGCGCCAGAATCAGAGACAGCATTGCCATTGAAAAATTTAAAAACTATATGGCCAAATACAAAATGGCTGCGCTTGCTCAAAAAGGCCAGAACATTGGTGAAGCGGTTTTTCTGCCTGATGGTGAGACGCAATCCTTGCAGGCTGTGGCTGCCTCTGATTTTTCCTTTCCGGTTTTAAGGGAAAAAATGGATGCCGTCAAAAAAGAAATTCGTCTGCCGCGTGAAGTCGAAGGGGGGGTGGAAGCAGGTCAGAAAATGGGTGATATGGTGTTTATGCTGGACAATGAGACCCTGGGAACAATAGACCTTATTTCACCGGCACAAATCAAAAAAGTGGGATTTTTAAAAAAAATTCTCAGGCTTATCGGACTTGGATAAGGACAGCCCAAAAAATAATTTTTTTCCTTCGTCTTCCATAACCCCGGCAGAAATACGCTTTTTGCCGGGGTTTCTTTTTTTATTGTGCTTTTTTTTCATTATCAGGTGGAATTAATCAAAGGCCTTTGTAAACATCTTTTCTATGACCAATTTTAACAATCAGAATGACCAATCTATCATCATGAATCTCATATATTATTCGAAAATCACCCGTACGAACCTTATGGAATGAATTGTTCCCTTTCATTTTTGTTGTGTTTGGCTCAGGCAAATTCTGGCCAAGGTTCTCTATCTTTTTCTTAACGCGGACCAAATCTCGTTTGGGAAATTTCTTCAAACTTTTCAGAACAGAAGGCCGAAACTCAATAAAATATTCCATGAATCAAAGTCCCAATTGTTTCCAGAATTCTTCAGCAGGGATATTGTCCCCAGATTCAGCAAGCGCTTTTTTGGCATCTTCGATATCAATATGGTCTTCAATTTGTTGAAGCAGTTCAAGCTCCTCAATAGAAACCAGAGCAGCAACGTCTTGACCTCTGCGTGTCAAAATGACAGGCTCTTTGCCATAAGCTACTTTATTAACGATATCGGCAAGATTTTTTCTGGCTTCTGCAGTGGAAACTTTAATAGTCATATAGCACCTCCATCTTTGTACTTTATATACAATATGTACATTAGGTACTTAATGAAGTCAAACGAATATATGGAACTAAATATGAAAATTCATTTTGTGTTCGCGAGGGGTCACAAAGGTTCGATAGTTTTCCCACTCAGCGGTTTTCAGTGACATGTATTGGCAATAAAGCGGATCTCCCAGGAAATCTTTAAG
>VMSR01000304.1 GCA_013792075.1 Desulfobacula sp. | reverse complement strand
GGTAAAACAGCCGTTATTATTATCACTGACGGCCAGGAAAAAAATGATTTAGAGTCTCCCATAACCCTGAAAGCAGCACAGGCACTGAAGGACCAAATGGGCGACCTTTGTTTTTACCCCATCGTTGTCGGCGGTGATGAAAAAGGTATGGTTCTCATGGAAGAAGTTGCCAAAATCGGCAATTGCGGCTTTTCCACCAAGGCGGATAACTTGATGACAGGCAGCGGCATGGGTCAGTTTGTAAAAGATGTTTTCCTGACCGAAAAGCCCATGGTTGTTACCCCTGAAGCAGCCCCTCTTCCAGTGGTTGAGAAAGTCTGGGTGGTGGATGAGGCCTATTTTGACTTTGATAAAGTTGTTATCAAACCAGAAGGGTTTGATTTTCTTAACAAGGTTGTCGACGTTCTGAAATCCCGTCCAGATCTTTATGTGGAAATCCATGGTCATACGGACAGCATCGGTTCAAAAGCGTATAATGATACCTTATCCCTGAGACGGGCAGAGGCTGTAAAAAGCTATCTAGTTGACAGGGGAATTGAGGAAAATCGTTTGTCCTGCGAGGGATTCGGGTTCTCAAAACCGGTAGAATCCAACAAAACAGATAAAGGCCGGGCAATGAACCGACGTGTTGAGCTTTATCCAATGACAAAATAGACAAATCGTTTTAAACGTTCACTAACCACAAATCTCCCCTGGGTAGATCGCATGCCCAGGGGAGAACTATTTACAGCCCGAAAAAAGATTCCATTCTGCACTCCTCAAACGATCTGCTAATCCATCCACAGAAAAAAACATTACAGCCAAATGCAAAATAACAAACTGGTGATTCAAAAGACAGGCATTGAAATAACCTCGACCACCCCGGCACTCTCTCCTTTTAAAGCATTTTCACGGCTCTTTCAGCACTGACCAGGGCACCTTCAAGGTAACCGCCGTGAAGGTCCGCGGTTTCCGAACCGGCAAAATGGACAATTCCGTCCCAAATGGAAGTTTGACCTGCCGGCGGCTGATAGACAGGATGTTCGCGCATAGGCGGCTGGTCGAACTGGGTGGCAGTGAACTTTTCCTGCGCCCAATCCTGATAAAAGAAACGCAATGGCTGTGCCGCAGGTTTACCGTAAATGGCTGCAAGCTGAAAAAGAATGGCCTTGGAGAGAAAGTGTTCCCGCATGCGCTGGGTTGCCGGGATGTTTATAAATCCCGTCAGTCCATATGGCCTTTGATCTTTATTTGATCCGTCGTGGATTTCACCCAAAGGGCCCCGCTGGCTGAACGCCTGACCTGAAAGTCCCATCTGCCGCCAGTAAGGTTCTTCATAAAGGGCATAGAATTTTGCCTGCCCGGCCATCCATGTGCCCATCCTCAGCATGGCCTGGGTCAAATCAGTTGACAAGTCAGGGGTAAAGAGAATGGAGGCAGCGACAAGACGTGGCGGCAGGGCAAGAATTACCTTTCGGGCACTAAACTGGGCCTTTGGCTCTTTCTCCAGCTCCCCAACACTGATCAGGGCGCTATTGTATTTTTTTTCAATTTCACAAACCGGGGAGTTGAACTTGACTGCAGCTTTGGGAATATGTTCCAAAAGCTTTGTCATGAGTGTTGTCATGCCGCCAAAAAGCCGCCAGGATGCGGGAGCAGTTGAATACCCCCTGACGGTCCGGACAACACCATTGGGACCTTCAAACCGGCCCATACCCTCTTCAAATTGACGATATCCTTTGAGTCCGAAGGTCTGGATAAGGTGCATCATTTTTGGATTCATCTCAGGCCAGTACCATGAAGGACCGAGATCAGAAAAAAAGCCGTGATCTTCAAGGCTTAAAATTCTGCCCCCGACTCTTTCACGGGCTTCAAGAACGACAAACGATACGTTTTTTTTGGATAGCAGGTAGGCTGCATACATCCCGCTGAGGCCGCCTCCAATGATGATGGTATCAATACTCTGTGTGGACATGGGTGACTTTTATCTCAGATTAAGGAGAATATCCATAGTTTTTGCAACAGCAGACGTATCAAACCCTGGTTCAAAGGTCGCATCCATATCCTTGTGCAGGTCGCAGATTTGCATTCCTATTCACACCATGACACCCGAGCAAACGCAGATACAAGTTTATAAGTATTTGTAATAATGGCTTTAATTATTTTTATTTGTCGTCAATTGACCATTGGCATATACATTGCCTTTCCAAATAAAGTTAGGAGTCAATTAAACGACAAGGAGATTTAACATGCCAGAAACAAAGATCACCCGGTTGGAAAAAAAAGTGGAAAAAAAGGTAATTCCCCAGGAGGCTTCCATTGACCCGGCAACCCAGCAAATGATTGCAAGGGCACAGGAATTAAAGATTGAGACGGTCTTTGACCGGGCCCTGAAAATGAAGCCCTGTAATATTGGGGCTCAAGGGACCTGCTGCAAAAATTGCAGTATGGGACCCTGCCGGTTGCCCCTGCCGAAATCCGGTATTGATGAAGAAGATGACCGCAAAGGATTGTGCGGGGCAACACCCAACACCATTGCCGCCAGAAATTTTATTCGGATGGTGGCCGGCGGAGCTGCCGCCCATTCCGACCATGGACGGGGGGTTGCGGAAATCTTTTTGAGTGCGGCCAAAAAAGAAACCGATGTGTATAAAATTAAAGATCCCGGTAAATTGCTCTCCATTGCCCCCTGGTTTAATGTGGAAACGACCATTGAAAAAGAGGGTGAACAGGTGGATCGGGATATTGATGAAATTGCCGTGGAGGTCGGCGAAAAGGCGCTGAATGAATGGGGCAAGTCTAATGGAGAGCTGCTGTATCTCAAACGGGCGCCGGCGACCCTTTATGAAAAATGGGGCGCCAACGGGGTTCGGCCCAGAAACATTGACAGGGAAATCGTTGAAATCATGCACCGGACCCATATAGGGGTTGACCAGGATTATAAGAATCTGATCAAGCAGGGAACAAGGGCAGCCATTGCCGATGGCTGGGGCGGATCCATGATGGCAACCGATCTCCAGGATGTTCTTTTCGGTACCCCCTATCCCCTTGAATCTGAAGCAAATCTGGGGGTGATGAAGGCAGATCATGTGAACATTGTCATCCATGGCCATGAACCCATTCTGTCTGAAGTGATTGTGGCCGTTGCCCAATCCAAAGAAATGGAAGCGTATGCAAAATCAAAGGGAGCCAAAGGAATCCAGCTTTCCGGTATCTGCTGCACCGCCAATGAGGTTCTCCAGCGCCATGGTGTTCCGCTTTGCGGAACCTTTCTCCAGCAGGAACTGGCCATTGTTACCGGCGCCTGTGATGCCATGGTGGTGGATATTCAATGTATATTTCAGAATGTTGCCAATGTGGCAAAATGCTTTCACACCAAATTGATCACCACCCATCCCATTGCAAAGATGGAGCAGGAAAACGTCATTCATATTGAGTTTGACGAACACTATGCACTGGACGATGCCAAACGCATTGTTAAAATTGCAGTTGATAATTTTTGCAACCGGGGGGTTGATGTGATGATTCCCCATCAGAAGGGATCCCAGGTCGCAGGCTTTGGGGTTGAGGCCATAAAATATCACTTGGGCGGTACCTTTCGGGGATCCTATTACACCTTGAATGACAACATCATCAATGGCCGTATCCGGGGAGTTGCAGGTGTCGTGGGCTGCAACAATGCGAGAACCAGGCACAATGAGGGGCATATTGCCATTGTAAAAGAACTGCTCAAGAATGATGTCCTAGTGCTTACCACAGGGTGTAACGGGATTGCCTGTGCCATGGAGGGTCTGCTCATGCCGGGAACCGCTTCTGCCCATTGCGGGCCCGGCCTGGCGGAAGTCTGTGAAACAGTGGGGATCCCCCCGGTGCTTCACATGGGCTCCTGTGTGGATAACAGCAGGATCCTTCTCGCTGCCACGGAAATGGTGAAAGCAGGCGGTCTAGGCAAGGATATCAGTGACTTGCCCGTTGCCGGAAGTGCTCCCGAATGGATGAGTGAAAAAGCGATCAGCATTGGACAATACTTTGTCGCCTCTGGTGTTTACACAGTGTTTGGTGTCACTTTTCCCACAACCGGAGCACCGGTATTCCAAAAATATCTATTTGAAGAATTTGAAAATTTATATGGCGGCAAATGGGATTTTGAGATAGATCCCATCCAGCATGCCAGGAAAATGATTGCCCATATTGATAAAAAAAGGCAAGCCCTTGGCATCAACAAGATCAGGGAAAGAAAAATGATGGACATGGCCACCAGAAGGGATTTGGAAACAGCCTAGGAAATTTACGATCCCGGCCGGGCAATTTTTGTTCGACCTTATCCAGCGGGGACGATCTGTGGTTTCTATCATTCAAACCAGTTACCATCAATAAGCAATGCGGCCCCTTTTTGAAGGGGCCGCACTATTGCCAGAATAGGGTTCTCAGATAATCATTTGCGCCCAGAAGTAGCCGATGATGCAGGATGTTATAACCGATATCAATCCCGGCGCCATAAAGCTGTGGTTAAGGAGATACTTGCCGATCGTGGTCGTGCCGGACCTGTCGAAGTTCATGGCAGCAATGTCACTTGGGTAGTTGGGAATAAAGAAATAGCCATAGACCGATGGCATGATACCGACAAGCACCGCCACCGGGATGCCAAGGGAAAAACCGAGGGGCATGACTGCGAGCACTGTGCCGCCCTGGGTGTTGATCAGGACCGACACGCCAAAGAGAGCAAAGGCAAAGGCCCAAGGAGCCGCCTGCACCATTACGCTGATTGATTCCTTCATGGCGCCGATGTAAGTGCCAAAGTAGGTGTCTGACAGCCATGCGATACCATAAATGGCGACAACCGCTACCATTCCGGCCTGAAAGACCGTGCCCTGCACGACGTCAGTGGGCTTGACCCTGCAGATGAGAAGGATCAGGCCGCCGATGAGCAGCATTACTATCTGTATTACAAGGGTCATCTTGATACTTTTGGCCGGCGTTCCAAAGACCGGGAGGAGGTCGGGAACCATTGCGAACAGACCAATGAGAATCAATGCACAGCAGAACAGCAGAACTGAGAGCTTTGCCGATTTCGGCAGCTTTTTTTCCAGGGAGGTAATGGTTTCTCCGAACATGTATTCCTTAATTTTAGGGTCGGAAAGCCGGGCCTGGTATTGGGGATCATCCGCCAGGTCTTTGCCCCGGCGGCTGGAGTAGAGCGCGGCAAAGAATATGCCGATCATGCAGGCCGGCAAGGTGACGGCAAGTACCTGCAGGATTGATACGCCAGCGTTATGGGTGCTTGACATGGTGACAAATGCGACCACTGCTGCTGCGATGGGTGAGCAGGTTATGCCCACCTGGGATGCTATGGATGAGACCCCTACGGGGCGCTCCGGCCGGATACCGTTCTTGAGCGAGATATCGGCAATGATCGGCATCAGGGTGTAGACCACGTGTCCGGTGCCACAAAGCACTGTCAGGAAAAAAGTGCAGTATGGGGCGAGAAAGGTTATCCGTGACGGATGCTTTCTCAGGAAGCGCTCGGCAATCTGGATGAGAAAGTCCATCCCCCCTGCGGCCTGTAGGATGCCCGCCGTGGTGACTGCGGCGATGATGATGTAGATTACAGTGGTGGGTGGGGAGCCCGGCTCCATCTGGAAGAAAAACACCAGAATGGCAAGTCCAATGCCGGAAATGACACCCAGGGCGACACCGCCCCGTCGTGCGCCAAAGTACAGACACGCAAGAACGATTAATAGTTGGATTATCGGAAGCATAAGAGAACCTCAATTAGGATAGCTGTTTTGGTAAATGGTATTACCATTTACCGATAATAAGACCAGGTCTGTCTTTGTCAAGCATGCGTTGGAAAACAAAGCCGTAAGCTGTAGGGTTCAATCCTGATAATACAATTATACGCATTCAGAAATTTTAGAACAACAAACGCAAAAAGCCCTATCATGAATATCATGATAGGGCTTTTTGAAGAATAATCTGGCAGCGTTCTACTCTCCCACACAGTCTCCCATGCAGTACCATCGACGCTAAAGAGCTTAACTTCCGTGTTCGAGATGGGTACGGG
>VMSR01000087.1 GCA_013792075.1 Desulfobacula sp. | reverse complement strand
CTGCTGAAAACATAGATCGACATTGAGATAAGCTTCGTATTCCCTGAAAAGCCTTCGGGCCGCATCAATCTCATGCAGTGTTTTTGCTTGGATAATGTTCATTGTCATTGAAGCCAACAAGTTGATTAACAGACCTGGGTAAAATTTCAAAATCAAATTGCTTGGACATTAGCCTGATTTTGTTCAAAATTTCAAGGAAAACTTTATTGATAAGTTTCCTGCTTGGGTGTCAAACATAACTTGCATCCGCCTGAATTGATTCTCAATCGAATTATCGTTCCGGATATTCAAACTGCCCTGAAGCCAAACGCTGGCTTCAATAAAACCAAGCACCTCTGGAGAACAATTTATGATGATTGTTTTTCAAAATAACGAATTTTCAATATATGAAAAACTCTCCCTCCCTTTGGAGTAGAAATCTTGATCTCATCCCCCACTCGTTTTCCTAACATTCCTTTACCTAAGGGCGAATCCATACTAAGTTTTCCGTCAACAACATTAAACTCGTCGGGTCCAACGATACGATATTCGACCTCTTCCCCTTCTTCATCCTCGAGGGTAACGAAAGCACCAAAATAAACTATATTCTGATCATCAGGAATACGATTGACCACAGTTATCCCGTCTATACGTTTTGTTAAAAATCGAATTTTGCTATCAATTTGGCGTAAGCGTTTCTTGCCATAGATGTATTCGGCATTTTCGCTACGATCACCTTGTGCAGCAGCTTCCGCAACTCTCGCGGTCACAAGTGGTCGCTCAACTTTCCACAAGTACTGAAGCGCTTCCGTTAATTTTCGGGCACCTTCCGGGGTGATATATTGGGAACCTTTTTCTCTAGGAGGACGCCATCTGCCCATTTTAAACTCTCAGTATTTTAAGGACTTTTTTATCCGGGGTCCGCTTTTTGAAGGAGCGAACTGATCAATCATAAATGAATTGAATAGCCTCACTACACAAAAATTCCCTAACATTGTATTTGTCTGTAATTAAAAATTTATTTTCCCTTTATATATACTTTAATTGAATCAATGAAACTACAATTTTTTGTATCCTGAAGGATTTGGGAATCTAAAATCTCCCGGCAGGGATAAGTATTCACAACGCTGGCACCACCCAACATTGCTTCTGTTATTCATGACTTTTTCAAAATCAAACTGTTCTCTTTTCCAAACCCACAAGTTCACTGAAAAGTAATTTGATCCCACCAGATTAAGGCGCTACAAAGGCTTTGACGAAGTTAAACATGGACGAAACCTGCCTTTTTGTGTTTTCTCCTCTGAAATAAACCTGTTTCAAGGATGGTGCCGGAACGAGATGGATGTTGTAGAAGCCCCGGTGGGCGAAAAAGTCAAGAGCGGTTCCTTCTTCTATCCCGAACATCAGGGCGCTTCCTTCATTTTCAACAAATTGTCTGAGCACCCGGGCTTCCTTTAATGGGCTTGTTCCGTCAATTACGTCCGATGGGAAATAATCCGCTACGAACACACTGTCTGGTGAAGATGCGGCTATGACAAAGGCCAGAAGACCGTCCACTGCCTGAGGCGGTATATACATCAGAAGCCCTTCTGCAATGAAAAGGGTTTTAAGACCTTTTTGAAATCCTTTCTCTATCAGTTTTTGATCCATCCGGTCCTGTCCGAAAATAACCGGCACATAGGTGACATGCTCCGGAAGTCCGTCAAAGATAGCAGCAATGGTTTTTGTTTTAATCTCTCCGGTTAGGGGGTGGTCGACTTCAAAGACTTTCAGTTTTTTCGAGACACCATCAATCCTATAGGCCCGAGTATCATATCCGGCACCGATAATGACCATCTGCCTGAAACCACTGGACAGGCACTGGTCCACCACCTCGTCAATGAACCGAATCCGAGAAACGATGGCCCCGTTAACGCCGGGCATCATGTTGTTGTAGGACTCAATCTGAACTTTGGCTTGAGCAGGGGTCTGGATCTGTCTTCTGGCTTCTTCGTCAAAAAATTCGATGGCGTACGGATCATGGAATACCCTGTCTGGTTCTGGAAGAAGGGATTCTGCAGCCCTGAGGCCTGCGATCTGAAGGGCCATTTTTCTTGGATCAATACCAGCCATGTCTTTTCCTCCTTTTTTTATAGGTAAGGGGCTGCCCGATGCGAACCGAACTTTCCAACCGGTAAGAATGGCATCGCTGCCCTGTTGCATCATGCTATCGAACAATTCTGTGGTCCAGACGCCCTCAGGAGGATTGCAGGCCTGGAATGCAAGACCATGGGCAAATAGCCAGCGGGTAAGCTGAACCTGATAGATTTCTTCTTGGGATAATGCCTGAAAAGGCGGATATTCTTTGAGGGACTGGGTCAGGCTTTCCCAGATAACATCCCCGTATTTTTTGAACCAGTCCGCCCGCCTGCCGTCTGTCATTCCGGAGAACAGATGCTTTTCCGTCATAGCAAAACGGACGTATCCGATGCCATGATCATGCCAGGGATCGTCAGTGATTTTTTTTGTCATGTGGTCATGAAGAAGATCCACTCCTTTTTTAACCAATTCCCTATCCAACTCGGTCATGGATGCAAAAAAAGAATAAATAGGCCTGGCAGATGTTCCGAGACGGGAGGCAACAGTCCTTGTAGACAATGTCTCCCACCCATTTTCTCGCACAAGGCTAAAGGCAACGTCGATGATTTCTTGTCTGGTGAACTTAAATTTTGGCGGCATGATAAGAGAAATTCCTTTTGGTCAACGGGATTGTCTGAAATTGTGCATCATGCTTTGTGCATCAACTGATGCATATTCATAACCGGTCAAAATGTCAAGCGAGAAAATCAGATTTGAATCTATTGGAAAGCAAAGTGGAGCCCAGATTAAAAATTATTGATACACCGGCGATGAATGATGGTCTGTAACCGAACTGTCTGAATTCCAAGCTTTTCACCAATAACACAAGCAATGCTCTGTGCCTTGTTATTCGCTGCTTTTAAAAATTTCTAAAAAAAGTATCGGTTATTTTTTTTGAAAATTGTATACTGTCAGAGTCCTGACAATGAAAAAATTTCCCGGGGAAAAGATGTTGGTAAAAGTTGAGCCTTTGATCATAAGCAATGACAGGAAGACTTTCATTAAACACGGCAGGCAAAATAAGCCTGCAAAGGTATCCCGGCAATTGTACCTGCAGCTTTGTCCAATTGGTGTTGTGGATAAAGAGACTCTCAAGCTGGTTCAAGTGCTGGAATTGCACAGGGCAGTTGATCATACATTCAGCGCGACCGGTTCAGCCGCACTGCTCAGGTCACTGGTCCAACCCGGCACAGACCTTCAGTTTATTCGATCAAAACAAGCGTCATTAAGTGAAATTGCATCTGATGATACCCTGAGACATTTACTTCAGGACTATGTCCATGAATTCAGCAAGGGAGAAAGCGCGCTTTACAATTTTTTTAACAAGGGTCTTAGGGCTTCGTTTCCATATCCTGCAATAAAAAGAGCCCGGCAATCAGCCCTCAACATGAGCCGGATGATACAGGCACTGCCCAGGTCGGAATCCTCCTACCTTGGCGCTTTGATATCACATCTTTACGCATATAAGGGATCCTCAATTGATCAGATGATGAACGGTTTGATTTACAAGACGTTCACCGGGCTTAAACCTGAAAATGAAGTGGGATTTTTTACGCCGAAACTAAGGTTCAGACCCCGGCGTTTCACCGAATGGCTTTTTGCCGGACCGCTGGTTGCAGCAGCCCCTTATCTCCAGGATAAGATCGGACCGGGACTGTCAATATCACCCCTGATGTTGAAAATAGGGCTGGCATGGACCGGTGGGTATGCATTTTACAGTATGTTTGTCAAACCGGTAAACGATACGGAAAAATTTATCGAACCCCTCCGGAAAAAATGTGTTTACGACAACCGGTTCAACCAGGCAGTTGATGCCATTGGAATGATTGATGAACTTTTATCATGCCATGCCTTTGCCAGAAAATCGCTTCATGCCGCAGTAATGCCGAGGGTTGCAGACGAACCCCATCATTTTTTTGAAGCGACAGGGCTTAAAAACCCTGTCCTGGCAAAAGAAAACAGGGAGTTTGTGCCAAACAATATACAGATGAACGGATCAAGGCTGACATTTCTCAGCGGTCCCAACAGCGGGGGGAAGACAACCATTTGCAAAAGCATTGTCCTAAGCCAGCTGTTGGCGCAGGCAGGGTTTTATGTTCTTGCTGAAAAAGCATCCATTAACATCGCTGACAAGATACATTATCAGGCACCGAAATTTGATTCACTGCAGGATGAGGAAGGCAGGTTCGGTACTGAACTTTCAAGGACCAGGGACATCTTCTATTCAACCACTCCAAAAAGCCTGGTAATTCTTGATGAGCTGGCAGAAGGCACAACATATGAAGAACGGCAGAATGAATCCTTTGGGATCCTGAGTGATTTTTGCACCATCGGCAACAACACACTTCTTGTCACCCACAATCATTCACTGGTGGACCGGTTCATAGATGATAAGACAGGACAATGCTTGATGGCAGAGTTTGATGAAGATATGCCGACATACAGGATAATACCCGGAATCTCAAGGGTATCCCATGCTGACAAGGTCGCAAAAAGAATCAATTTTTCGAATAAAGACAGGCACCGCTACATGAAAGAAAAGGGATTCCTTTGACCCCGTTGAACAAAAAAAAACACTGTGGTAAACAATGCTCACCCGGAGATTTGTTACAGCCATTTTCTAATCATATCATCGAGATCATCCCGTTTTACCGGCTTTGTCAAATAGTCATCCATACCGGCCTTAATACACTTTTCCCGATCTCCCTTCATCGCATGGGCCGTCATCGCGATAATCGGCACATCGTGATTCAATACCTCACAATTGGGGTCCCGCACATGAGCCGTCGCCTCATAGCCGTCCATTCCCGGCATTTGACAATCCATCAAGACCAGATCGTATTTTTTTTCTTTTAAAAAGGCAATCGCTTCAACACCGTTTGAAGCGATATCCGCGTAATATCCGATTTTTTTCAAAACATTTAACGCAACTTTTTGGTTGATTTGGTTATCTTCGACCAACAAAATTCTTTTATTGTGTTTTATTTTTTCGTTCAAGGTATGAATGGTAATCATGCCTGGGTTGTTTTCGTCTGAATTCTTTTTATATCCACTGACCATTGCAAGGCAATCATAAAAATGCGACTGCTTGACCGGTTTTGTCAAGTAAGCTCCGAAACCAATCTCTTCAAATTTTTTGGCATCCCCTCTGTAACCCATGGAGGTCATTAAAATTAAACTGATACCTTTTAATTCAGGGGACTGCTTTATTTTTACTCCCAATTCTTCTCCATCCATTTTTGGCATCTGCATATCGACAATGGCAATTTGATACGGATCTTTTTCTAAAAACGCTTTTCTAAGATACTCCAAGGCATGTGCACCACTGGAAGCTTCACCGTAGCGACACCCCCATAGCTTGAGCTGTTCCCGCATCACATATCGATTGGTCTCATTGTCATCTACAATCAGCACACGCTTGCCCCGGATGTTATCCGGTATCAGTTCCTTTTTTTCTTTCCCAAGAGGCTGCTTTTCAAAAACGGCTGTAAACCAGAAGCTTGCACCTTTACCATTTTCGCTTTCAACCCCTATCTTTCCCCCCATCATTTCTGAAATCTTTTTTGAAATCGTCAAGCCCAAACCGGTTCCCCCATAGTTACGGGTTGTAGAGCTGTCTGCCTGGGAAAAAGACTTGAACAACCGATCCATACGATCTTTGGGTATGCCGATACCCGTATCCGTTACGCTGAGTCGAATGTGAGCATTTGTGGCGTCTTCATTTTCCAGCCCAATAAAAAGGGAAACTTCTCCTTTTTCGGTAAATTTAATTGCATTGCCAATAAGGTTGATCAACACCTGTCGCAATCTGCCGGGATCTCCACGCAGAAGATACGGCACATCCGGATGGATGCGGGGTACATACTCCAACCCTTTTTCATGGGCCTTTACAGCAAGCAAGTCGCCAACTGACTCGATCATCATCCTTAAATCAAAATCAATGTTTTCGAGTTCGACTTTACCCGATTCTATTTTAGAATAGTCCAGGATGTCATTGATGATATCCAATAGTGAATCTGCACTTTTTTGAATGGTTTCTGCAAAGTCAAGTTGTTCGCTGTTTAATTTGGTTGAAAGAAGAAGGCCTGTCATTCCGAGAACCCCATTCATGGGGGTTCGTATTTCATGGCTCATATTGGCCAAAAATTCACTTTTTGCATTGTTGGCGTTATTGGCTTCTTCCATGGCCGCCTGGAGATTGGTGTTGGCTGCATCCAATTTATTTTTTTCTTGTTCCAGGCTTTTTTGGGTGAGTTCACGTACCTTTTCATAAATAAAATTAAGCAGCACGATTAATATAAAAACAACACTGAATCGGATTGCACTCTCTTTGGGGTAGTCATAAATAGGAAGCCTGCCAGACGGGCAGACAAAAATTATCATAACACAGGCAAAAAAGAAGATATTCCAGATTAATCCTCTTTTGGCGCCCAGAATGAAAAAAGTAAATACTGGAAATAAAAAGGAATAATATATTTTGACACCCTGTATCCCGCCGGCAGATACAAGATATAAAAATAACATTGCAACGACTGCAACCATTCCGTTGTATACCCATTCGATGGGTCCTTCAGATCCCAGCCTGGTGATAGAAAAACAAAGCCATGCGCCTACAAAAAACTCAATCACCGATTCACTATAATTGTGTTGGAGAAAGTCGATAAATGAAAAAACAAA
This sequence comes from Desulfobacula sp., assembly GCA_013792075.1. GTDB lineage: Bacteria > Desulfobacterota > Desulfobacteria > Desulfobacterales > Desulfobacteraceae > NBML01. The sequence goes on along the minus strand of VMSR01000087.1, from coordinate 9,030 downwards.
CAAAACGATTAACGCAATCAGACTGAAGAAGAACAAAAGTATCCGGCGCCGGCGCTCTTCAACCCCAATTTCTGGAAATGAATATCGTTCAATTAAGCCTTTATTTGTTTCAATAATTTTTTTGAACATGTAATGAAAATCCGAAAATTGGGTTAATGGGCCAATAATTTTTTAATTGTTCACCATAGAATTAACAGACATCTCCATCTATAGCAATATGCAGAATGTATCCTGCCCCTCACCTGGTATCTTCACCAATTTGATTTTTTTTTGCCTGATCAAGAACTTCCCGTACCTTGGAAGACAAATCAATATTTAAAATCGGTTTATTAATATAGTCTCTGATGCCAATCGACTTGGCTATTTCAATGTCAATCCTCTCGCTAAACCCTGTACAGAGAATAATCGGGATATCGGGGCGGATTTCCAATAATTTTGCAGCCAGTTCCGACCCCACCATTCCGGGCATGTTCATATCTGTAATAACCAGGTCGAAATCATCGGGTGCGGATTTGAAAAGTGCAAAGGCTTCAATGCTGCTGCTTTTTCCTGTTACCCTATACCCAAGCCTCTCAAGCAGTCGAACACCCAATTTGGTAATAGACACTTCATCGTCAACAAATAATATTTTTTCATCACCACCGGGGTTTGATTGATCCTTTAATCGTTCATCTGATTTTTTGGTTGCTGAGGTTATGGGGAGGAAGACATTAAAAACAGAACCTTTGCCAGGCATACTTTCAACGGTGATGGCACCTTGATATTTTTTAATGATGCCATGGACAACGGATAGGCCCAATCCTGTTCCCTTGCCTGTTTCTTTCGTAGTGAAATACGGATCAAAAATATTTTTTTCCATTTCAGTAGGAATACCAATACCGGTATCCCTGACACTGATGCAACAATAGTCTCCAGAGGGCAGATTCAAATCCGGGTTTGGTACGGCTTTGGTTAAACAAAGCCTGAGAATACCGCCGGACTTTTCCATTGCATGATAGGCATTGGTGCAAAGGTTCATGACAACCTCATGAATTTCTGTGGGGTTGGCCAAAACATGGTCTGGGGCATCATAAAGATCCTGTTGTATTTCTATGTTGGAAGGAATGGCAGATCGCAATAATTTGAGAGCCTCCTGAACCAGGGGTTTCAGCAATAAAATCTCCTGTTCTGTCGGCCGTTGATTGCTGAAGGCAAGGATTTGCTTTACCAGATCCCGGGCTCTTTTTGCACCTTGCAGGATATCTTTAAGATTTTCTTTTATGGGATGGTTTTCAGGCAGATCTTCAATGGACATCTCTGCATACCCCATGATGGGATATAGAATATTATTGAAGTCATGGGCAATACCGCCGGCAAGGGTGCCGATGGTTTCCATTCGTTGGGCCTGCAGCAGTTGGCCCTGGGCTTTCTCTTTATCAGCGAGGGCTGTCAAATACCCGGTAATATCCCGGAAAATGCTCATTTTTGAAACACTTCCGTTTTGATGTTGAATGGGCATATCCGTTACCCGATACGTCCTGCCGTCAAGGGGACTTAGGATGGTGCTTTCAATGGAATTGCCTTTTGCGGCCGTGTCAAAGACACACCAGTCACATCTGTGATCCAGACCGTACAGGGCACTATGACAGGTCTCGCCTGTTGCATCTCTTCCAACACGCTTGATCATTGCCGGATTCATATATTCTATTGTGAGTCGTGGCGAACAAATACATATTGAATCGGTTATGGATTCCATCATGGAACGATATTTGGCCTCACTCTCCTTGAGCAGCGCTTCCGCTTTTTTTTGCCGGTTCCGTAAGGTCTGTTTTTCAATGGCGGAGAAAATGGTTTGGGCCAACCGCTGGATATGCTTGGGCCGTTTGATCACATAATCGGCCGCACCCTTTTTCAGCGCCATCACGGCAATTTCTTCAGAGCCGGTTCCGGTAACGATGATCACCGGCAAACAGGGATCATGGGCATGAACAGCCGCCAGAACCTGGAAGCCGTCAAAGCCGGCTATGTTAAAATCACTTAAAACAACATCAAACCTGTGTGCGTTCAACAGCACCTCAAATTCCTGTCTGCCCGATGCTTCCGTAACTTCGAACCCGCCATGCTCCTGTTCCAGGGCATCCTTGACCAGTTCCCGGTCAAGCGCGTAATCATCAATGTACAATATTCTGATCTTGCCGTGCATATATGCATTTTCCCTATAGGGTTTCATCCAGAGGTGGTTCAACATTTAATATGAGCCAGTAGTCGGATACTTGTTTTACAACGTTCAAAAAATCTTCAAACGAAACCGGTTTTACAAGATAGCTGTTGGCACCGTTGTCGTAACTCATGGCCCTGTCGCCCTCATCCCTTGAGGAGGTGAGAATGATAACCGGAATACGTTTCAGCATGTCTGTGCTTTTGATCCGCTTCAGAACCTCATGACCGTCAATTCCGGGCATCTTCAGATCCAGAAGAACAATATCCGGCAAGGGGTATTGTTTGCGATCCCCATAGCTTCCCTGGCCAAACAGAAATTCAAGTGCTTGTTTCCCATTCCCGGCAACCTGAATTTTGTTGCCCAAACGGGCTTCTTTAAAGGCATCGATGATGAGTTCGACATCCATTGGATTGTCTTCCACAAGCAGTATTGAGGCCGATCTTGTCATTGCTGTGTCCCTTTTGTTGATTCAGTTGCAGCCATTAAAATTGTTACCTTGAAAACACTTCCTTTATCCGGCTCTGATTCTACCTTAACCTGACCCTTCATGATCTGTAATGCTTTTTTTACGGCCGCCAGGCCGATCCCTGTTCCCGAATATTCCGTCTGGCTGTGGAGTCTTTGGAAAATATTAAATATTTTTTCATGATACACAGGGTCAATACCGATGCCGTTATCGGCAACGGAGATGATAACATGCGGCGGTTTGATTTCAAAGCCGACATCAACAACAGGCGGGATATCGGGTTTTTGATATTTCAAGGCATTTCCCAGAAGATTGATAAAAACATGGGTTGTCAATGTTAAATCTCCTTGAACAGCCGGCATTTGTTCCGCAACATTTATCCGGGCGCCTGTCTTTTCTATTTCACCTGAAAGCGTCTTTATGGCGGTTTTAAAGACATCCTTGAGCAGTATTTTTTCTGATTTTATACTCAAACGCCCCAGGCGAGAGAATTTAAGCAGGTCATCAATCAGTTCTCCCATCTGGCTGCTTGCTTTAACAATATTATTAAAATAGTGTTGGCCTTCTTCATTCAGGGAAGCTTTATGCCTGCGGTTGATTATTTCTGAAAACCCGCTGATGGAGCGCAGGGGAGCCCGCAAATCATGGGATACCGAATACACAAAATCTTCAAGTTCTTTGTTGACTTCCTCCAGCCTGGCCGTGCGCTGGTATACACGCAGTTCAAGATTCCGGTTCAGCTCACGAATCTCTTTCTCTGCTTTTTTGCGGTCGGTTATTTCGACCAAAGAACCTTCAATAAAGCCTTTTTCCGGGTAGAGTGTTGCCGAAAACAATATCCAGATATGGGCTCCATCCCTGCGAAAAATTTTTGTCTCGTAATCGCTAACAAATTTTTTTTCCTGTAGAATATTTAAAAGGGCATTCCGCTGGTTGGGGTCAGCCCATGCCTTGCCTGGATTGAACTCGGCCATACACGCTTCGATGGTTGGATATCCTGAAATTTCCGCATACCGTTTATTGATTTCTAATATCCCGCCTTCAATGCTTGTCCTGAAAAGTGCTACCTGGGCATTGTTAAAAAAATTTTGGTATTTTTTTTCACTCTCCTTCAATGCCTTGTCCATCCTTTTGCGCTCGGTTATATTTTGTACCTGGGTAAAAAAATATAACGGAGATCCCTTGGAATCCCTGAGCAAGGAGATGCTAAGGCTCACATCGATGATATTTCCATTTTTTTCAATATATCTTTTTTCAAGATGTGCCCGATCAATTTCACCTTCAATCAGCTGCTTTACACTGTTGGATTCAATACCATCATCATCCGGATGGGTTATCTCTTGATACTTCATATCTGAAAACTCGGCCTTTGAATAACCGGTCATTTCGCAAAACATTTCATTGACCTTGTTGAATTTTCCTCCCAATTCCACCAGCACCATTCCGATAGGTGCGTAATCGATTGCATTCATGAGAAGTTGTCCGGACTCTCTAAGCTTTTTTTCTGCGGATGCTGCTCGTTTCAAAGTAAAAAACGCGATCGTGCAGGACATGGTTATACATAGGATAAGAAAAATGATTGTGGTGATATTTAGATGCGACTGTGTTTTTTCAGTTTCATTCATAAATGATGAAGCTTTCATCCTCGCATAATCCGCCAATGCAATCATTTTTTCTTCTAATTTGGCTACGTGATCAGCACCTTTCCCAATGGTTATTTCAGCAGCTTTATCCCTTTGACCCATACGAACCAAAGCAATAACTTGTTCGCGAATGGGACGCCAATTTTCAAACAGGGTTCTGGACTCATTTTCAAGATCCCTTCCCTGATCACCTAAGATTCTATCCCGCACAATATCAAGATATTGGTAAACCAGTTTCTCCTGTTGGTCCACTGCAAAAATAGACTGTTGAATCCTGTCCGAAGCGTTGAAAAGCACAACATCCTTCATGTTTCGGTGCATTTTAGTGATTGAGACGTTTGACTGAAGGGCTGCGTTTGATACGGCGAATGGACTGTTATAGATCAGGCGGGTCAAATCCGAGATGGTCCGAATACCATAGAGTGAATAAAGGCCAAAAACAAAAAATATCAAAATCAAAAAAACAAAACTTAAAATGAGTCTATGACTTATGTTTTCTTTTTCTGACGTTTCCATATGTGGCTCGCTAGGTATTTATTCCCATACGATATTTGATTTACAATTTTACATCTCAAGGATTGGAAATCAATACACTGGTTATCATTGTTAAAAAGCTGAACAATATAAATTGTATCGGGTGTGAACGCGTATTTGAAATAAGGCTACATCAAAAGGCTGAATATTGCAAATTAAATGCGTTTAGCGTCTTTCGTTGTTTCGGGTATCAATGGAAAATTATTTTGAATCACACCCATTGCAAAGCAATGATGCCGGTGATATACAGATACGCTCCAGATCCGACAGCAGGTGGTATCAACGCCTGGGAAAGCAAAGGAAAGCCCATATCATAAGCGTTTCAAGCACTGTCCAGAACCGTGGCAATTGGTAAAAATGATTAGTTCACAGGAGTTCATACCCATGCGGATCCTTCTTGTATTCCCCCCCAGGGCCAGTGCTACCTATGCACCCCTTGGCATTGCTTCACTGATATCCTTTATTAAACAATCCGTGCCGAACGCATGGGTTGAAATGATAGACCTGAATATTGAAACCTGGATTCACTTTGCCCAGGGTGATCCCCAGGGTCAGGTACTGCTTGATTTTCTCCAGGGCAGGTCCGGAAATTTTATCGACCCCGGGGAAACCTTATCCCATAAAGTCATCTGGGACAGGCTTCGTCAGCAGATGGGCGAATATGCGGTACAGGCAAAACAATATGCACAGACCGGAGAAACCGGCCGAAAATACGATACCATCCTCAGATCACAGGCTGAACGCATTCTGGCCTTTGATCCTGAACTTGTCGGATTTTCAGTGCTGTTCCCGGAACAGATTCCCTTTGCAGCAGCCCTTGCAAATGCAGTAAAGCGGGCTGCCGGAGAAAAGGGATACAATGGGCATGCCCGCTCATTGAAAATCGTAATGGGTGGCGCCATGATGTCTGCCCTTTCGGTCCGGGATCTTCTGGCAACCTGTGCAGGGATTGATGCTGTGGTGTGCGGCGAGGGAGAAATGGCTGTTGCCGCACTTGCATCCGGGACGGATTGGTCCCAGATTCCAGGGCTGGTTTACAAAAACATATCCGGGATTGTAAAGAATCCAAAATCCCGGACCCTGTCATTAAAATCCTTACCCGCACCTGATTTCTCGCGTTTTCCCATAACCGACTACTTTAACCCCACACCCGTCCTGCCCGTTCTCTTTTCCCGGGGATGCCTGTGGCGCAAATGCAGGTTTTGTGCACATAATTTTTCCTTTGCCGGATACCGGAAAAAAACCGTTACCGCCTTTGTGGATGAATTAGAGGGATATTGTACCACAATGGGCGTCCGGCATTTTTATTCTGCTGATGAGTATATTGCACCTTCGGACATGGATGCCATTGCCCTGGAGATCCTGGCCAGGGAGTTGAGAATCTCATACCAGGTGCTTGGAAAACCCACCCATGAGTGTACCCAGGAGCGCATGGCCCTTTGGGCGGCCTCGGGCTGCCGGTGGATCGGCTGGGGGGTTGAAAGCGGCTCCCAGCGCCTGCTTGATTTGATCAACAAGGGGACCCGTGTCTCTGACATAGAGAAGGTGCTCAGGGCTTCGGCCCAAGTGGGAATCTCGAATCTGCCCATGATGATCTTTGGCCTGCCCACAAGTTCTGAAAGAGACCTGGCAGAAACAACAGAGTTTCTGGAGCGCATCTATGACACGGCAGGGGCCCTGTCAGCCAGCGCCTTTGTCCTGTTTGAAGGAACCCATTTTGCCCGAAATGCCCGTCAATATCGACTGCATGTCGACAGTCCCCACGAACTTCTAAGGGTGGATGGAAAACCACTATACAGCCGGCGGCTTAAATTCCGGGAAATCTCCTATGACGGTTCCTTGCGAGCACCCAAGGGCGCTCTTGAGGTGTCAGAATGGACCCGCCACCGCCGCTGGCTGGGGGAGATTCCGCTTCTGGAGCAACTTTGCAGCGAGCATTATCTTCTTCATGTTTCCGGTTTCAGACAAGTGCAGTCTTTAGAGCACAGCGGGTTCAATAAAAAATGATGGCTGTAACAAACATTCCCGAAGGCCGTTGTTTTTTCCAGAAGCCTGGACGGGATTTGTGTATGCCATCCCACACACGCTCCAATTACGCAAATTTCTCACTTGAAATTATCTGCAACAGTGTTATACATATGTCATTAATTTAATAGGAGACCCCATGTGGCCTTAACCAGAATACCGGACAAAAACAGAGAGCGAATTCTTGAGTCTGCCAGGGCCATTGTCCTGGACAAGGGGATTGACGCCCTTTCCGTCCGGATTCTGGCAAAAGAAGCCAACCTGGCATTAAGAACCATATACAATCTTTTCGGCAGCAAAGAGGCTGTGGTCATTGAATTATTCAGGCAGGGCACAAAAGACCTGGACACGGCAACCTTGAACCTCCGGCAGGCCATGGCTGAAAAACCATGGGATACCGCTTTTTACTTAACCTGGATCAAAACAGTTGAATCCATGTTTATCAATAATCAGGACCTGATCAAATCAGCCGTTCTAACCGGGTTTTCCCAAAAGTATCCAATATCTGAAAACGCGGCCCTGATCCACGAAAACCGAATTAAAGAAATTGAAGCGGCCCTCAATCTTGCCGCCCAAAAAAATCTGATCTGGAATGACCTTGACCTGAAGGTCGTTTCCCGCCTGCTCTACCAGAATTATTTCAATGTGGTGGTCCAATGGGCCAGGGGGGATTTTGACGACCGAGGACTCATTGTTTTCGGTCGGTATGCAGTGCTGACAATCCTGCATACATTGATCAATGAAGATAACCGCCGGGAAAACACACTCAACCTACTCAGAGAATTAAAGGAGGAAAAATGAACCAGGCACGCAGACTTCACCAGGAGGCAATTATCATTGACAACACCTGTCCTCTGGCTGCATTGGATGATTTCCACGACAACTATGCCCGGGGCGGTGTTACAGCCATTGCCGCCACAGTGGGGTACGGCATGGCCAACATTGGGACCCTTGACTTTACAATGAAAAATCTTGGCAAATGGTTTAACAAGTTCAGGGACGAAAAACAAAACCTGATCCACATCACCTGTGTGGAGGATATCTTCAAGGCCAAAATCCAGGGAAAATTAGGCGTGATTTTCCATTTCCAGGGAACCACCCCCTTTGAGAACGACATAAATACGGTGGAGCTTTTCCACCGCCTGGGAGTGAGGGTCTGCCAGCTATGCTACAATAGCAAAGATCTGGTTGGGTGCGGGTGCGCCGTAGAACCGGACACAGGACTCACGCCTTTCGGGGAAAAGGTCATCAACGAGATGAACCGCCTGGGCATGGTCATTGACTGCGCCCACACCGGTAAAAAAACGACCATGGACGCAATTGCCGCTTCCAAAAGCCCGGTGATCATTTCCCACGGAAATTCACGGGCAGTCTGCAATAATCTGAGAAACTGCGATGATGATCTGCTCAAAGCCATTTCAAAAAACGGCGGGGTCATCGGATTCAACGGATTCCCGGGATTTGTGGCTGACAAGCCAAGGCCCACCTTGGAGGATTTACTGGATCATGTGGATCACATGGCTCAGATTGCAGGACCGGAAAATATCTGTGTGGGCATGGATTATTTCGAATATCAGGCCGGCGTAACCGACGATGAAACTGCTGCACAGGTATATAATTTTCTCATCGATTCAGGATCATGGAGTCCGCAAGAATACCCGGCGCCACCCTGGTTCTGGCCTACAGGGATTGAACTGCCTGAAAAACTTTCCAACCTGACCCCCGGACTTCTATCCCGGGGATTTTCCGAAGATGAGGTAAAAGGCATCCTCGGTCTGAACATCGTCAGAATTTTTAAAGAGGTCTGGAAATAGGTTTGAAAATACCCTTTGTTCGCGATGGAGGACTGCAGCTGTCCTCCATCGCCCCTCTTTTGGAGGGGCCTGCGATGCTCATTTACGGAGCCTTTAACCTGCCGGCACAGTGGTGCCAAACCGTACAGTCGATGTGAACTCTTGGGGGCGATAAGCCTGTTATCCTCAGAACGGCTCTTAAAAAAGCATTACAACGATAAGAAACAAAAACGCAAAAAGCCCTATCATGAATATCATGATAGGGCTTTTTGAAGAATAATCTGGCAGCGTTCTACTCTCCCACACAGTCTCCCATGCAGTACCATCGACGCTAAAGAGCTTAACTTCCGTGTTCGAGATGGGTACGGG
>VMSR01000143.1 GCA_013792075.1 Desulfobacula sp. | reverse complement strand
TATCTTAAAAAGCCCTTTTATGGTTGATAATTAAATTAACATCAAAAAAAACTTATTCAACATAAGGGCTATCCAGCTTCTCTGCGAGCTCAGCGACGATGATGTCACGAAGAGACATGGTGGACGCACCGATTTCAGTTCGAATAACTTTAAACCGTCCTGCAATTTTTTCAGCTTCTTTTTTAACTTTATTGTGCTTCAGGCAATCCAGCAAAGATGCATCTGCTGCAATACTTGAAATCACTGACATCAAATGGGATTTACCCGTACCATAATTGCCGACCACAAGAAGGCCTTTATTATCAACAGGCTGGTCAAACTGGATCTGAGGAATAGCCAGCTGAGACATCCGTTCAGCCATCTCATCCGAAATTACATATGTATTGACAAGTTGTTGAGCAGATTTGGATTTATCAGCATCTCGCAGCTGAACAATCGTTTCAATGGGATCAAATTGTATAAGGTCTCCGTATTTCATATCTGCTTCGCCTCTCTTATATTTTTTCAAAATTACGTGTTGCTGTCTTATCCATACTCACAATCATCCTATCCTTAGCATCATATACCCGATATTCCGGATGATCAGGGGTTGCATAGATAAGTTTGTTTTTTTTATATTTCCCATTCCAGGATGCCACCATTAAATGGTTCCGGGATAACCCTTGTAAAAGCTTTAACGGATCTTGTTTGAGACCCTTATCAAAAAGTATTTCAATATTGTCCAGAAAAACTATCGACCCTATTTCTTTTATGATGTTTCCGATTAATCCCGACAATTTCAATATTCTTTGTTTTTCACTTAACTCCAGTAATTCAAAGGATAGCGCAAGGTTTAAGTTGATCACCTTGCATTCATGTTCTTTTGCAGCATCCAAAAGTACGGCAGTTTTCCCTGAACCGCTTTCGCCCACAACCAACAGCAATTTGTTATAGAGCGTTTCAACAGTTGGAAGCAGTTCTTTTATTTGATTTTGCACCGACTCAACCATACTTTCTTCCTAATTGTCTGAATCAGACTGTAATGGTCTATCTGCCGCACCACCAGATCGGACCCACTCATCTACTTCATCCTGCTTGAACATCCAGCGACGGCCAACACGGTGACCAGGCATCCCACGCTGATCAATCCATTTATATACAGTCTCGTTGGTTACATTGAGATATTTTCGAATATCATCAACGGTCAGCCATCTATCTTCCATAGCAAAATACCCTTTGTTTTTATGAGATTTTAAAACGCTTTCCAGATAAATTTTTGAGATCTGGAATAAATTCTCAATTTACAAATATTGCTTATATATTTGTTTAACCAAAAGCAAGAGGTTTATTGTCGATTAGTCCTGGTTAAAGATAATTAATACCCGAATAAACCTAATTCATTATATATAAACTTAATTTACCATTTTTAAAAGAGCTTCTTAAGTATTTCGAACTGATAAATCAAACTCAATGATATTATCCCATTCATGACCTAAACCCGGCCTTCAAATGGCAAAGATATCAGTTGTAACCTTGAACATTCTGGGAAAAAATATTTTTGTTTTTCGACTGGAAAATTTCTTCAGTAAGGGGGAGCACTATGTCTTATCTATACGTCCACACCCATCCCTCCAAAAAATGATTAAGTAACTTCCATAATTTTAACCCACACATCCATCCTCCTTCCACATTCAAAATCGCTTTTTCAAATAATATACATCAAAATCCTTCACCCAGATAACCCGGTACCGCAATTTTACAATCCCCACAGATTCGAAATCAAAAACGATCTGCCCAAAAAAATTGTACCCAAAATCCCGCAATATACCCTCTCAAAACCCTGAAAACCGCCCAAAACCATTATAAACAGCCGCAACTATATATATTATATATTAATAGCAAGGCGATTCATCCCGTCAATTTTATCACCAAAACCCAAACAATAAAGGAGACAACACCATGGATTTTATTTTCAACCCCTGGTTTCTGGCAGTCACAACAATTAACATTCTTGCCTTGATTTATCTGGCCATTAAATTCCGTTACAAAACCAAAGAAGAACCCCTTCTCTTTGAAAGACTTCGTGATGCAGATGTCCATATTACAATCAAGACTCCACCAAAATCATCGGATTTAAAAGGAGGTGACACCAAAGAAAACAAGGATTAAAATCAAACAATTTCAGTAATAATGTGCTATCGAAAAAACTACAATAACAGCTGAAAAGGAGATTTATCATGCTGACCTTAACAAACCCCTGGTACATTTTGATCATGTTGGCAATTGTTGCATTTGTGATCTATTTTGCAAAAAACCTTTTATTAAGAAAAGAAGATGACCCCACACTTTTTGAAAAATTAAGAAATTCTGGAATCCATCCTACAATCAGAACGCCACCAAAATCATCAGAATTAAAAGGAGGTGATCCAGAAAACACACCTAATATCAATAACCCTTAGCCAAAAAAGGAAACACGCCTATTGAAAAAACACCTTTCTGAACTTTTAGTATATTTATTTGTAATAGTCTTGATGATTTCATCGGGAGTTACACTTTGTTATCAGGTTACCGGATCAACATTTGATCCCATTAAAAAAGTTAAAGATTTACAATCCCAGAATCGGCGGGATGAGGCACTGGATCTGGTCCAATTTTATGAAGAAAATAAAACCATTGAGCCCCAAAAGATTGAAGAACTTAAAGCTGAGCTTGAATATTCAATTGCTGAAAAATTTAAGGCAATTGCAGATGGAGCTGTGACAGGAAGAATCTATGATACGTACTCAGGCATTGGTGCTATCTCTTCGGATCTTTTTGTTTATGGAGATATCAGGGATCTTGGTATTCAAACGTGGAAATATTTGAAAAATGAAGCGACGGATAAAGTCGTTGCTGTTTTATCCGGAATTGGAATCATTCTTTCAGCCAAACCATTTGCAGATGTCCTTGCCTCTCACGCCAAAAACACTGTGAAATATCTTAAGAGAATCCCAAGGATAAATAATGGCGGTATTCTTCAAAAAATATTGAAAGGAACTTTATCATTTAAAGAATCGGAACTGGTCTATAACCTATTAAAAAAAACGACTGGTCAATACCCCGAGCTACTGCAATTCTTTCCAATATCCGCAATGTAAAACATCTTGAGTCAGCCACAAAATTAATCACGAAATTTGGGAACACCGGAAGGGTCTTTATTAATCTTACAGGAGATGCAGGACTATTCTTATATTCAACCATTCCCAAATCGCTGAGAACTATATATTTAAAAGGATTCAAAATGAATCCTATAGCATTTATAGGTTTGACCAGGGCTCATTTCGTCATTCATACTTTAAAGATTCTAAGGAAGTATTCCCTATCCGGGGTAATAGTCCCAATTATGGGATTGTATCTCATCTTATCTTTATTCCCGCCATATGTCGTTGCAGCCATTTTTATTTTATCTGCTGGATACATGGCGTTCACCATAAAAAGAAAATTTAAACCAAAATTTAAAAAAGGAGAAGTACAACAATGTTGAATCAAGTCGTTTTAACAGGGCACATCGGGCAAGATCCGGAAACATTTTTCACCAGTGAAGGTAATCCCATCGCTAAGTTTTCAATAGCATTCAAAGGATCAAAAATGAAAACCAGCTGGATAAAAGTAGTCTGCTTTGGTCGCCTGGCTGAGTTGACAGAGAAGCATCTTCATCAGGGCGCCAGGGTAGGAATTCTGGGAACCCTTGATGAAAACAAATGGGAAACGGATGAAGGGGTTAAGAAAAGTAATTTTCAAATCCTCTGCAATTCACTTGAGTTCATCAAAACAGATGGGCGTGGATTCGAAAACAATGGGAATGACAGCCAATATTAAACACAATTAAAAAAGGAGAAATGAACAATGACCGCAAAAGAAATTCAGAAAAGAAATGTTAAGGCAAATCAGCTGAGAGTTATGCAGAGCGAAGACGGACAATTCTTTGTTGAGTCCAGCCAAGGCAAGATTTTATATAATGTTGTCATGGATGAAAGTGGAAGGACCTGTACTTGTGGAGATTTTGCCAAGAATCATAAAGCAGATCCCGCATTTGTCTGCAAACATATCCTTGCTGTTGAAAATTCAGTTCCAGGAGATGGTATTGAATCAGCAAAGTTCCTGGATAAAAACACCCCAAAACTCAAAGATGGTTTCCTGAAAAACATCAAGGGTAAGGATTTCGTCTTATACGCTGGGGTTCTGGATCTGGCAACTCAAAAGGGGTTATTGAAGCTTGAAGTTGAACTGCTACAGTTCCCGACAAAAGAAAATGGGAATGAAGCCATATGCCGGGCTGTGGCTGAGGGCAGAAATGGTGAAGTCTTTTCAGATATCGGAGATTCTAACCCTGACAACTGTACGCCCATGATTGCAAAGCATTTGATCCGCATGGCTTCAACCAGGGCAAAAGGCAGAGCACTCAGAGATATGTGCAACATTGGTATCGCGTGTCTTGAAGAACTCAGTGACCTGGACGATGTCGTTGGTTCTGGAACTGCTAATAAGACTGTCAGGAAACCGACAACCACCAGCAATGCGAAACCAAAACCAGCAGCTGCCATGCCGGAACCTAAAACCGCCATATCAGAACCTGAAGCAAAGAAACCTGCAGCGCCAACTGAAAAAGTATCCCCGCCAGCTGAAAAGATAAATTCAAAAGCAAAAGATTCAAATGGTACTAAAATAAAGGATTCGAAAGCAAATCAAGATACCCCAGCCATGAGTGAAGCGCAGAAACGTGCCATTTATAATTTAAGTCGGCGTCGGGGTATTTCTGTAGAAACTCTTGAGGGTGTCTGTATAGAAGACTATGGCACCACACTTGAACAATTATCTTCCACAGATGCTTCAGCCTTTATCCGAAGCCTTCAGCAAGCCGCTTAAACATTAAACAATAACAATTCGTAACGGGACAGATTCACTGTGTATTGGTGCGTCTGTCCCTTTTTTTATGGAGGAACTTAAAATGGTTTTAAGTGAACTGAGGAAAACAGAGCATTTGTCAGCCAGCAGTATAGGGACCTACGTTGAATGTTCCCTTTTATACAAGTTCTCGAAAATCGATAAGATCCCAATGGAACAACGATCTTCAGACATGGAATTTGGCTCAGCTGTTCACATTACTCTGGAAAATTATTATCGGGAAAAAATGATCGGGGAGAAATTGCTGTTGAAGGATGTCCATGAAATCTTTGAAAAAACATGGAAAAACAGAGCTGAAGATAAAACGGATATTCAATTTACCAAGGGCCATGATTTCAAATCTATGCTCATGATGGCCAAAGACCTTCTTTCTGTTTGGTATCAAAAATTGCCTAACGACCATTACAATATCATTGGGATTGAAGAATCATTCAGCTTTTTTATGCCAGGAATTCCAATCCCATTCATAGGTGCCATGGACCTTATCGAGGAAGACGAAGCAGGCACCATCATTGTAACGGATCATAAAACCGCTGGAAAAGCATATTCAATAGCTGATGTAGATCAAAACCAACAATTAACCCTTTATCAATTGGCGCTCAAATCCATGGGATATGTGGATCGGGAGATCCTTCTGAAATTTGACACCCTGATCAAGACACTAAAACCCAAATTTGAGCAGTATTGGACCACAAGATCTGAATTGGATGAGCATAGATTAATCCGGAAAGCAGTCCAGGTATGGGACGGTATTCAGAAAGGCGTATTTATACCCAATGACACGTCCTGGAAATGTAAAAACTGTTCATACAAAGTTGCCTGTGATGAATGGTTTATTGAAAAATTCAATGAAAGGAGAGCATCATGAGTACAAAAGAAATTGAGAATATCCAAAATTTTCTGACAATTTTTAAAGAGGATGAAAACAGACGGCATCAGATTGTTAATATTGAATTAATGTTGAGAAAACACCCACCAGCAGCAGTAATCAATTTTCTTGATGGACTTCATCGGGAATATGCCCAAAAATTACAAAAAATAATCAGGGAGGATAGAACCTCGTCCAGATTGAATAAAATCGTTGCAACAAAATTCAGGATCAAGATGGCGATCAATTGTATTAAAAATGCTCATAAAGAAGGAGGGCAAGCAGCATGAGCAATCTGACACCTGAGCAGTTAAAGGCCGCTGAATCAAAGAATAGTATAGTTGCTGTCATTGCCGTGCCTGGGAGTGGAAAGACTCGGACAATGATGGAACGGATCGGTATCCTGGTCAATAAGCATGGGATAGCACCAGAGAACATTTTGGGGCTCACATTTACCCGTAATTCTGCTGATGAAATGAAACACCGCCTGGTTGAAGTATTGGGAGATAGATCTGAAAAAGTGCATTTGTCTACGATTCATTCATTTTGTTATTTCCTTTTAAAAAGAGAGGGGATGACATTTGGAATTATTTCTGGGAAGGAGCAGCTTATTCTCATTAAACAGGTAATGAAACAACTGAGGATAAAGGATCTGACCATTGGAACAGTGCTTCGGGAAATATCACTTTCTAAAAATAACTTGATCTTTGTGGATGAATTCCGGGATCTATTTGCCGGTGATAAAACCATGATGAAAATTGCTGATATCTATGAAACCTATGATGAAATCAAATTCAAAAAGATGCTCCTGGACTTCGATGACCTTTTGACCCAATGCTATGTGCTGTTACGGGATAACGAAAAAATCAGAGAAAAATACCTTGAAATGTTCAACAGCATTTTGATTGATGAGTTCCAAGATACCAACCCTTGCCAGCTTGAGATTTTAAAATTGTTAATCACAGAAAATCAGGAGAATTCAAGTTTTTGGGTATGTGGAGATGACCACCAATCAATCTACGGGTTTGCCGGCGCTTCTGTTGGAAATATTTTAAATTTTAAAACTATGTTCCCAATGTCTGAGCAGTTCATCCTTGATTTAAATTTCAGATCCACAAAGAAAATAGTGAAAGCGTGCAGTGACCTGGCCAATCATTTCAAAAGACAGATCCATAAAGAATTCAAAACCGATAATGTTGAAGGAGATGATGTTATCGTTCTGGAGAGTTCCAATGAAATGACAGAGGCACTGAGTTTGGTAAATGAGATCACAGACCTTGTTGAAAGAAAAGGATAT
>VMSR01000229.1 GCA_013792075.1 Desulfobacula sp. | reverse complement strand
TTTCCAGGATGGACCGGCCGGCCTTGGTCTCATTGCTGGGACTTGCCGTGCATTTGGCGCCCCAGGTTTCCATCATCAGGCGGCGGTAGGGTTTTTGGTTGTAGGAGATCTTGACCATGAACACCTTGCATTCAATGCCAAAGAAGGAACAGCACATGGCAAGGCTGGACCCCCATTGTCCGGCACCGGTCTCGGTGGTGATTTTTTTGGTGCCGGCGACCTTGTTGTAATAGGCCTGGGCAATGGCAGTATTGGGTTTGTGACTGCCGGCGGGGCTTACCCCTTCGTTTTTAAAATAGATCTTGGCCGGGGTATCCAGGGCCCGTTCAAGGTTATAGGCCCGGAAGAGAGGAGAAGGGCGCCAGATGGCATATTTGTCCAGAATTTCTTCGGGGATATCGATCCATCTCTGGGTGCTCACTTCCTGTTCTATGAGGTTCATGGGAAAAATAGGGGCCAGGTCATCCGGTCCGCAGGGCTGTCCTGTTCCCGGATGAAGCGGGGGCTCCATTCCGTTGGGAAGGTCTGCCATGATGTTGTACCATTGTCGGGGCATGTCCTTTTCCGATAACAAATACTTTTTAGTCCTCATAACGCCTCCTTTTATTGGGTTGAAAAAGATTGATTGTTCCTGCCCTCATCTGGGGGAAGGATTTTATAAAATTTGCCGGATTGTCCATAAAATTTTTGTAAAGGTTATAATGGTCTGTCTGTTCATAGGGTATGGGCGCAATAATTTGATTGTCAAAAGAGTAAATCCGGGAATCCGGGCAGGCCATGAGAAAGGGGGAATGGGTGGCGATGATAAACTGGGCATGGCCCAGTTGGTTTATCCGGATCAAAAGATTCAACAGGTCAATCAGGGAGGAGGGGGACAGGGCTGTCTCGGGTTCATCCAGAAAATAGAGGCCTTTTATTCTATACCGTGACCTGAAATAGGACATGAGGGACTGGCCGTGGGATTGGGTAATCAGGGATTTTCCGCCGAAATAGTCAAGCATGGCCGGGTCATTGAGGGACCATTCTTCAAGGTTTTTCGCAAAATGGGAAAAAATCTGGGAGCCGAAGTATGATCCAGGCACCGGATCTTTGGACCATTGAATTGAAAGATGTTTATACAGATCCGCTTCATATGGGTTTTCTTCCACCCGTAAATAAAATTCATTCTCCCAGATGTGAATACCGCATCGATGGGCAAGGGCCCTGAGCAGGGTGGATTTCCCCGTACCGTTTTCACCGATAAAAAAGGTGATGCCCCTGTTGAATTCCAGGTGTTTGGTATTTTGGAATAGTTTCAGGCCAAAGGGATAAAGATCCGGGACCGGGAATGTTTCCGAATGAATATGGACCTGTTTCAGATAAATCAATCGGATCCTTCTTTTCTCTGTTTGGCCTGTTCTATCAGATCCAGCAGGGAGAGAAGTTTGGGTGCGGTTTTGTTCCGGAATGCTGTTTGAAATTCTTCAGGGGTCAATTTTTTCCGAAGGCAGGCCTGGACATCAAAATAGGAAAACCAGCAGTCAAGGGTCTTAAAACAGGGCAGTCCGCTGTTTTCATACCGACAATAGGAAAAATTGATCTGATGTCCAAGTCTGGGGCACCGGATGGAAACCGCATCTCCCGGCGGTTCGGGCAATAGGTCTTTTTCCGTTTCATTCATGGAGTTTTCCTTTGGCGGATTGTCCGGGACCTGTCCAAAACGCATTCAGCGAATATGTAATGCTTATAAAATGAACCAAGTTCGTTTCATTTTTCTTATGAAAATAAAGAGTTCAAGTCAAGCACTATAAATAGTTCTTTGAAAAATTTTGTATTGTCTAACAATTCCAAAGTATCGTGCTCAGACTTTGGTTTTTTAGGACATGATTTTTGTTAGCCTTTGAAACCTTCCATCTTATGGATATCAGCCGATCCTTTAAGCCAATGACGATGGTTTCACCGATATGGGCCTTGTAGGTGCCGCTTATTCCAATAACTTCAGGTTTCGGTTGGCCAGATATATGATAGGCTGATGTTCTTTGTAAAGAGAGATTTAAATGGATCATCTGGCCGTCGCAATAAACCCAGCGGCCGTCCTTTTTCAAAAACCGGGCCTTTTCGTGAATCTGGCCGTGGATCTGGCCCGTGTCCTTCTGGTCATAAAAGGCCGCAAACTCAACATACCCGACGCCCAAGGCCAGTTGAGAATCATCTGTTTCCATCACAACAAGCCCCAGCCATTGGGTGGTGTTACAGGTATCGGCCAGCACCTGCCGGTCATTTTCCTGTCTATGATCCGGATCACGGGTGGCAATGAGGTAGTCGATATTTTTGTGGAAAAAAGGTAACTTCTCAAAAAATCGGTGGAAGCAAATATTTCATTTAGCCATGAGCATTGCTTATTTGCAATGCCATTATTTCCCATAATGGAGG
>VMSR01000066.1 GCA_013792075.1 Desulfobacula sp. | reverse complement strand
GTTAACAGACAATATCGGATAAAATCGGGGTGGCGGATCTGAAAGAGGGCAAAATATTGCAGCCCTACCCGCCTGGCACCCACCAGCTGAAGCAGAAAACTGCCGAAAAACGCACCCCCGAGAACCCCCCAGGCAAACCCTTCCATTCCCAGACTTGGATAAAGAAGAATTCCGCCCAGAATAATGCCGGCATTGTAGATCAATGGCGCCAGGGCCGGTATAAAAAATTTTTCCCGGGTAAACTGAATTGCCATGAAAAGACCGCCGGAAAAAAAGAAAAATTGTGCCGGAATAATAATCCGGGTCATTCTTACGGCAAGGGCAAAGGTGAGAGGGTCATTTATGCCCGGGGCAAAAAGACTTACAAACTGGGGGGCCCAGACCATGGTAAGGGCAATGAAACAGATGAGCATCAGTCCGAAGCCGTTGAAAATAATGGAAAACACCTGAAATCCTTCAGCATCTTTGTTCCGGGAAAGGTAATGGGCAAAGATGGGGATAAAGGTAATGGATAAAAAACCGCTGGCCACAAGATGATTCAAAATTTCCGGAATGATAAAGGCAACCTGATAGGCATCCACAGAGGCTTTGGCCCCGCCCGCCCAGGCAATGGCAGACTCCCGGACCAGCCCGATGATCCGGCTTGCCGCCACCGATGCCATCATGATAAAGGATGCAAACCCGATTTTTTTCAGGGTATTTGAAGTTGATATAGCCATTGTCCCATGGATTTACCATAAAGACAGGGACAATAAAAGGCCGTATCCAACAAAAAGATTTGACTCAAAAATTTCACACGAATATACTAGGGCGTTATGGAAAATCGTTATAATCTAAATTGCAGGGAAAGCTATTATGTTCACAAAACTTGGGATATATTCTATTTTGATTGGATTTTTTGTTGGTGTTTTCGGCGGGATTTCCAAGTTTATGAAGGTTGATAATCTCTGGGCGGACCTGACCATTTCCAAATTTACAGGAGAGCATTCCGATACCATTGTTGGGTTTATTCCCGTCGGCTTCATACAAGAGGGTCTTTCTTATCTGATTTACGAATTGCCCTTTGCCGGGGCGATTTTCGGACTGAGCCTTATTTTTTTTATGATCGGTGCATTTTTAAAGGAACAATGACGATTTTATGGGAAAGTTTGAATCCAGAGCCCCTTCCAGACTAAGCCTGTTATTTCCCAGGGAGATTGAATCTGCCTATGTAACCCATATCCTGCCATCCCAGGTTCTGGCCTTAAAAGCAGCCGTGATTTTGTTTGCCCTGATCCTGTCCGGGGTGCAATTGTTTTATGTGTCCGAGTTTAAATTGGAATCCGGGTCAATCCTGCTGTTTATCAGCCTTTTCTTTGTGTTTTTAAAAAAAACATACAGGGGAAAACAGATCTTGCTCTTATATGTGCTTGTTTTCCTTTCCGCAGGTGTTGCAGGTCTTTCCATAATGGACACGATTCTACCGGCATGGCCTGTTTTCTTTTATTTCTTTTTTCTGGTGTCCGTTGGGTTTCTTTTTATGCGGATCTCTTATCTGACGGCCGGTGCCACCGGGTTTGTGATGATTATCCTCTACGTGAAGGGGTGTGGGGGACAGGCGTTGTTTGCGCCGGCATCTGTTTTTTTCTTTCAGACCTTGATTTTGTCGGGGATGCTGGTAAATGGACTTATCCTCGGCTACAGGATAGAATACGCCCTTCGGACTGCCTTTTTATCCCAATCTGTTCTTGAAGAATTTAAACAAACCATTAAAAACCGAGATCAATTTCAGGATGCGGAACGGGTTCGGATGAACAAAAGCCTGGAATTTGAGATCCGGGCCCATACCGAAGCGGAAGCCCAACTCATGGAAAGTGAGGAGAAATATAAAAATCTTGTTAATTCTCTGCCCGAAGGTATCTTTATCGTCCAGGAGGGACGGATTGTATTTTTTAACCCGGGTCTTGAGCAATTGACGGGCCTGTCACATGCGCAATTGTCCGGTGCCGGCCTGGATACGATTTTTCCCGTATCCGGTTCCAGCGTCGACCCAAAGGAAGAATCTTTTTCTGATTTTATCCTTGGCCCTGACCGGGAGAAAATCTACATTGAGAAACAGTCTGTGGAAATTGTTTACAATGGTGCACCGTCCCTGCTTTTTGCTGTCAGGGATACCACGGAAAGGGTTGCGTCCGGCCAGGAGAAAAAACAGCTCCAGGAAGAACTTGAAAAGGCCAGGAAAATGGAGGCCCTGGGGTTGCTTGCCGGCGGGGTGGCCCATGATCTGAACAATGTATTGTCCGGTATTGTATCCATACCCGGGCTCTTGTTAATGGATCTGCCCAAGGACAGCCCGCTTGTTGAGCCGGTAATGATCATGAAGGATTCAGGCAAGCGGGCCTCCATCATTGTGGATGAGCTGTTAACCCTTGCCCGGGGGGCGGCCAAGGTTCTGGAACCGGTCCGCTTGAATGCGATCATTGAAGCCTACCTGGCATCACCGGAATTTGACACAGTGGCTGGGTTCCATCCGGATGTGGCCTTAATCAAACGCCTTGATCCCGTTTTGCCGCTGCTCAATGCTTCGGGTCTTCATATGAGAAAAATAGTCATGAACCTTTTGTCCAATGCCATGGAGGCCATTCCCCAGAGGGGTGAGGTGACCCTGGAAACCAGCACCGTTCAATTTGCCGGAAAAACCATTAAAGGATATGAACGAACACAGGACGGACGCTATGTCAGATTCAGTGTCCAGGATACAGGTCCCGGCATTCAAAAGGAGGACCTGGATCGGATATTTGAACCTTTTTATACAAAAAAAGTATTGGGCAGAAGTGGTACCGGCTTAGGGTTAAGCATTGTCTGGAACACCGTCCATGACCACAACGGCTATATCCTGGTGACCAGTGAAAGGGGGAAAACCAATTTTCAAGTTTTTTTTCCCGTGCCCAGGGTATTGCCCGAGGCGGCAGAACCTGATAAAATATATACCCTAAGCGATTATTCCGGGAACAATGAAACCATCCTTGTGGTGGATGATGTGGAAAGCCAGCGGAAAATCACCTCCAATATGCTGAAACGACTGGGGTATCGGGTTAGAATTGCCGACAGCGGGGAGGAGGCCATTGATTTTGTCCAGAAAAACAAGGTGGATCTGGCAATCTTGGATATGATAATGGATCCTGGAATCAGCGGGCTTGACACCTTCAGGGAATTGAAAATTATTGATCCCAAAATCCGGGCCGTGATTACCAGTGGATATTCAAAAACCAATGATGTGGATAAAGCCCAGGCACTCGGGGCAGGCCCTTATATAAAAAAGCCCTTTTCCCTTGAGCGACTGGGGCTTATCATTAAGGAAGAATTGAACAAAGGAACCCTTGGAAATGAATAAAGTATCTTTGGAGCGATTGGGTATAAAAGCGTCTTTCACCGGGGAAAACAAGAACGGCAAACGCGTTTCCCGCAGGCAATTTTTAAAGTATTCAGCCTATACCTATGTCACCTTCGGGGGCGTTTGCTTTCTTGCCGGGTGCGCCGTGGATCCTGTGACCGGTAAGAATCAGCTCATGATGATGTCCCGGGAGCAGGAAATCGGTATCGACAAACAACGGTCTCCCTTCCAGTTTTCATCGGATTACGGGGTTACCCAGGACAGGGCTTTGAATCAATATGTCAGTGAGGTGGGCAGGAAAATGCTGCCCAGTGTACACCGTTCGGACATGCCCTATGATTTTCAATGTGTCAATGCCACCTATGTCAATGCCTATGCCTTTCCCGGGGGATCCATTGCCGTGACCCGGGGGATTTTGCTGGACCTTGACGATGAGGCACAACTGGCAGCACTTCTGGGGCATGAACTGGGTCATGTCAATGCCCGGCATTCAGCAGAACAGGCCTCTAAAAATCAATTGTCCTCATTGTTCGTGGGAGGACTTTCCCTGTTGGCAAGCACCCAGGGATCCGGACTGGGTCAGCTAACCCAGCAGCTGGGAGCCCTTGGCCAGGGCCTTTTTTTATCAAGCTACAGCAGGGAAAATGAAAGGGAGGCCGATTCTCTTGGCCAGGAATATATGGTCAAGGCGGGGTATTCCTCCAAAGGGTTTGTGGGGCTTATGGAGATGCTCCATTCAATGAACACGGCCAAGGCCTCGTCCACCCAGATGTTGTTTTCAACCCACCCCATGAGTTCGGAACGCCTTTCGGCTGCGGTTCAGCGGGATACCACCCAGTACAAGGACACCCATTCCTTTCCCCTGGGACGGGAGCGGTACATGGATAAAACGGCTTTGCTGCGGCAAAAAAAAGGGGCCATCCTGAAGATGCAGGAGGGGGAAAAGTACCTGGCCAAAGAAGAATATGGTACTGCTGAAACAGCTTTTAAATCGGCCATTCAGCAGGCACCCGACGATTATACCGCCCATGTGCTCATGGCCAAATGTCTGCTGATACAGAAAAAGTCGTCCCAGGCCCTTTCCTATGCCAATTCGGCCAAGAAATTATACGCCACCGAACCCCAGGGGTATTATCTTGCCGGGCTGGCCAACTCAGCCGAAAAAAAACACACCCAGGCCTATGAGGATTTTAAACAATGTGACGCGCTTTTGCCGGGCAATCCCCAGCTGACGTTTTACAAAGGATATTCCCTTGATAACAGCGGACAGCAGAAGGCGGCGGCCCAAAATTACCTTGCCTATTTAAAACAGATTGATTACCAGTCCAACCCCTATTCCAAACATGCCTATCAACGGCTTAAGGCATGGGGCTATGCCCAGTAAATCCATCATGTCCGACTGGCAGTGTCTCATTGACACCTCAAAGGTGATGAGTATTGCCGTGGCCGACAAGGGTCAAGTCTGGTCGGCACCGGTGTATTATCTGTTCACGGACAAATTGTTTTATTTTTTTTCAAATCCAAAAGCCCGGCATATTCAATTGGCGGAAAATACAATGGCAGCGGCTTCTATTTTTCAGGATCATGCCGATTTTAACAAGCTTGCCGGTATCCAGATGGCAGGAACCATTGTAAAGTCGCCTTTGAATGCTGGATCAATGGCAGTGGCAAAACACTATTGCAGCCATTTTAAGATCATGGACAACACCAGGGATGTCTTGGGTTTTTTTGCATCAAAATTTAATGCCGCCCTTTTTTGTTTCCAAGCCGATGCTGTCTATTACATGGACAATAGCAAAGGGTTCGGTTCCAGGGAGATCGTCCAATTATGAGGGTTACAAGTTTAAGGGAAACCGTCCGGTTTCTGGAGAAACAGGGCGAACTGATCCACATTTCCCAGGCAGTGGATCCCCATCTTGAAATGGCGGAAATCACCCGGCAGGTACATCAAGCAAAGGGTCCGGCCCTGCTGTTCACCAATGTCAAAAATGCAGGGTTCCCGGCCCTGTCCAATCTGTTCGGCACCTATGAACGCACCCTGAAAATATTTGAGCCCCAGCTTAAACAGGTCACAGCCCTGGTGGACCTTAGGTCAGACCCCGGAAGTTTTGTCAGGTCACCGGGAAAAGCCCTTGGGGCGTTAAAGGCCCTGGTTCATGCCCTGCCGATTCAAACTGCCGGGGCCCCGGTGTTGAAACACCGGACACAAATTGATCAACTGCCCATGATCCGCTGCTGGCCCGGGGACGGGGGGGCCTTTATCCTTTTGCCCCAGGTTTTTTCAAAGGATCCGGACAATGACTCTGTTTTTAAATCCAACCTGGGGATGTACCGGATCCAGATGACGGGGAATGCCTATGAACCCAACCGGGAAATAGGATTGCATTACCAGCTTCACAGGGGGATCGGGATCCACCATAAAAAGGCCCTTGAACAAAAGATTCCGTTGCGGGTCTCCATTTTTATCGGCGGTCCTCCGGCCCATACCCTGGCGGCTGTTATGCCGCTGCCCGAAGGGGTTCCGGAAATCGCCTTTGCCGGAGCCCTGGCAGGACGAAATTTTCGCTACACATCAAAGAACGGATTTTTTATTTCAAATGATGCGGATTTTTGTATCACCGGCAGGATCGTGCCCAACAAAACCAAGCCCGAGGGCCCCTTTGGGGACCACCTGGGGTACTACTCCCTTGAACATGACTATCCCTATCTGCGGGTGGAATCGGTCTGGCACAGGCCCGGGGCCATTTTCCCCTTTACCGTAGTGGGCCGCCCCCCCCAGGAGGATTCCAACTTTGGCAGACTCATCCATGAGATCACCCGAACGGCCATTATTGATACCCTTCCAGGGGTGACAGCCGTCAATGCCGTGGATGATGCAGGGGTTCACCCCCTGCTGCTGGCCAAGGCCCATGAACGGTATCTGCCCTATGAAAAAAGGACTCCCAGGGAGCTTCTCACCCATGCCAGCGCCATTTTGGGAACCGGGCAGCTCTCCCTGGCAAAATATCTGTTCATCTGCGCCCACGAGGACAACCCCGGGTTGGATGTAAATGATGAAAAAGCCTTTTTTATTCACTTGCTGGAACGGGTGGATTTTTCTTCGGATCTTCACTTTTTTACCCGCACCACCATAGACACCCTGGATTACTCAACTTCACAAATAAACTCGGGATCCAAGCTGGTGCTGGCTGCTGCAGGCCCGAAAAAAAGAATTCTTGCCACCCGTTTTCCAGAAGGGTTTTGCCTTGCAGACGGTTTTTCAGATCCCGGGTTTGCAGGGCCCGGCATGGTGGTGGTGCAAGGACCCCAATTCAGCACATACACTTTGGCAAAAAAACAGATCAATACACTTAAAAAGAAGTTGCAGACCCGGGAGGATCTAAACTCCCTTCCCCTGTTTGTGGTGGTGGACGACGCCGGGTTTACAAGAAAGAGCTTTGCCAACTTTTTATGGGTCACTTTTTTGAGATCCAATCCGTCCCATGATATTTATGGGGTGGGTGAGAAATTTAGGTTCAAGCACTGGGAGTGCCGGGAACCGCTTATCATTGATGCCCGGATCAAACCCTTTCATTCCCCGCCTCTGGTATCGGATCCGGACATTGCCGAAGGGGTGAAGCGTCTTGGTCAAATAGGCGGCCCGCTGTTTGGCATTATTTAAACGTTTTTTATAGGGAAGAAACTCCATGACAGGACGCATTCACATAAAAAAAATTCTCTGTGTTTTTACGGGCATTCTAGTATTGTATACCCTTACAGGATTTTTTCTGGTCCCTTGGGTCGGGGAAAAATTATTCATCAAGGGATGGGGCGATTTTATGGGCAGGCGGGTCGCGGTCGAGTCTATTTCAACAAATCCCTTCTCCCTGACCCTTCTTGCCAAAGGGATTTCCATCAAAGAAGAAACCGGAGATGGATTTTTTTCCGTCAGCGCTCTGTTTGTCGATTTTTCCATCTTTTCCCTGTTTAAACTTTCGCCTGTGTGTACCCGGTATGAGATGGATTCACCCATTGTGAACCTGGTATTAAAAAAGGACAATACCCTTAATATTTCCGATATGCTGGCATCATCAGAAGAAGAAACCAGTGCCGCGCCACAGGCGGACCAGGCGGATCAAACACTTTTTGGGTTGAAGCTTTCCAATGGAAAAATTTCCAATGGAAAAATTATTTTTTCAGATCAGATCCGGAAAAAGGACCATTACATTGAAAACCTGAACCTGAACCTGCCCTTTTTGAGTACCCTGGAAAAGGACAGGGATACCCGGGTTCTTGGGGAGGCTGATTTTTTATTGAACAAGGCAAAGATTACGATCGGTCTTGAGAGCCTGCCGTTTTCTGCTGCCCGGGATACCCTGCTGACCCTCAAAACAGGCCCCATTGATTTTTTAAACTATCTTTCGTATCTGCCCCTGCCAAAAACCCTTCTGGTGAATCACGCGGAAACTTTTTTTGACCTTTCCATGACCTATTCCCAGGCCGGGGAAAAATCGTCTTTGGTTTTAAAAGGATCTGCAGGCCTTGCCAATATCGATATCCAGGACATGGATCATACCCCGATTTTAATTGCACCCCATATCAGTTTTACCATTGCCCCATCGGCTATTCTGGACAAAAGAATCAGGGTTACCGGGTTGAAAATTTTATCCCCGAAACTTCATTTGAGCCGGGATGCAGACGGCAACCTGAATCTTCTCAAGTATCTGCCAGGCGAAGAAGTATCTGAAAAAGAGACGTCCCCTAAAAAAAACACGGGAATGGTATTTCAACTGGATTCAGGGGAAATTAAGGAGGGTGTTCTTTATTTCACGGATGCATCGGGTAAAACACCCTTTGAAACCACCTTGTCTCCTGTTTCCATCCAGGTAAAAGATATTTTGGCAAAAGAGGGTGTTCAGGGTGAATTTGCAATTTCCCTGAACACTGAGGCCCAGGAAAGCCTATCTACCCAGGGGCGGTTTTCAACCGGACCCCTGGGGATTGAAGGGACTGTGGTCCTAGAAAAACTGAGCATTCCAAAATTTGCCCCCTATTATGAAAACCGGGTCAATTTTGATATCCAGGAAGGCCAGGCCCATTTAGATGCCGGCTTTTCACTAAAACAAACTGGGGACAATCTGGCCATTGTGATTCAGAACAAGCAATTGCGTCTCACGGATTTCAGATTCTGGGATCGGGTCAACAAGGAACTGCCTGTCATTATACCGGAACTGATTTTGATGGACTCGGTTCTGGATACAGAAAAAAAACGTTTGGATTTGGGGAAAATTACGGCTTCCCAAGGCAAAATTCTGCTCAAGCGTCAGGCAGATGCTTCCATCAATCTTGTGAAAAATTTAGTGTCCGGGCAAACCCAGGTTCCTGTTCAGAAACAGAAGGCTAATGCAAAAAAAAATTCCAGGGATCAGACGCCACCGGCAGCACTTGACTTGGAAGACAATTCTCCTCCATGGGAGATCAGCCTTTCCACCCTGGAGGTGGAAAATTTTTCCCTTGCCTTTTCCGATGCCGGCACAAAAGAGGCTGTTTCCATTGACCTGTCGGATATCCATATCCAGACAAATGGGTTTAATTCCCTGGAAGGGCAAAAAACCCAGATCGATGCCAAAATGAAATGGAATAAATCCGGGAAGATAGAAATCAAGGGGTCGCTGCTGCCATCGCCGTTTTCAGCCGACCTGAATCTTCTTTTGGATAAGATAGATATCAATTCCTTTCAACCCTATTTTGCAGATCAGGTGAACATTGCAATTACCAAGGGATTTTTCCAGGCCCAGGGTCGGATTGTTCTTCAAATGAATGAAAAGCCGGCAACGCCTGCTCCCTTTTTCACTTTTAAAGGAAAGGCATTCATCACGGATTTTGTGTCCTTGGACAAACGTTCCGACACCGTTTTTTTTAAATGCAATTCCCTTTATTTTTCCGACACGGACCTCTCCTTATTCCCGGTGAAGGCCAGCGTTAAAGACATTTCCCTCACGGATTTTTATTCCCGGATAAGTATTTCCGACAAGGGAAATATCAACATAAGACAGGTATTGGTTCAGGATGAAAAACTGCAGGCTGGTTCCGGCCAGGGCAAGGACGCGGCAACGGATAAAGCAACTGCAATGCCTCTGCCTGAAATTGGTATTTCCAATGTGACCCTCCAGGGCGGGATAATTGAGTATACAGATTATTTTACCCAGCCCAATGTGACCGCAGAGATGAAAGAGATTGCAGGTCAGATCAAGGGACTTTCCTCATCGGATGGCAGTATTGCCGAAATGCAGCTCAGGGGTTTGCACGGAAAGTCCTCTCCCCTGGAAATTTCGGGCCGTATCAGCCCCTTGACCCCAAAAAAATTTTATGACCTGGATATTTCATTTAAGGACATTGACCTGACCCGGTTTTCTCCCTATGCCGCCAAATATATCGGGTATAAGATTGAAAAGGGAAAACTGGTTTTGAATTTGAAATATAAGATAGACGGAAACAAACTGGAATCCCAGAACCGGCTTTTTTTGGACCAGTTTACCCTTGGAGAAAAAGTGGAGAGCAAGGACGCCACAACGCTGCCTGTGCCCCTTGCCATTTCTCTTTTAAAAAATGCGAACAATCAGATTGACCTTAATTTGCCTGTAAACGGGGATATTGGTGATCCGAAATTCAGTTTTTCCTCTGCGGTTTTTGGGGTTTTTGGAAACCTGATCATGAAGGTGGTCACGGCTCCTTTTAAATTTCTGGGGGCCATATTCGGGGGGGGAGAGGAACTTGGCTTTATCAATTTTGCGTTTGGCAGCGATGTCCTAAGGGCTGACCAAATTGAAAAACTGGATCAGCTTGTTCATATCCTGGTGGAAAAAAAAGAGCTTAAGCTGGTGATTATCGGAACCTATGACAGGAACCAGGACGGTCAAATTCTTAGGGAAAACCGATACGAAGCCCTTTTGAAATCGGAAAAGGTTAAAGAGCTGGGTGAAAAGAAAGGCGTTTCCATGGAGGATGTGACACTTTCGCCAAAAGAAAGGGAATCGGCTATCCTGGCTGCCTATGAACTGGCAGATTTTCCCAAACCCATGGACGAGGATGGTCGGGAAAAAGAGATCAGTACCCTGGAAAAGGAAAAATTGCTGGTAACCCATGTGGATATCACTGAAAACGATTTAAAGAAGCTGGCCATGGACAGGGCTGAAAATATTCAGGCCTATATTTTGTCCACAGCAAAGATTTCAGGGACAAGGCTCTTCCTTTCCGCTCCTGATCCGGTTGAAGCCGAACCAGATCAGGAAGGATTTGGTAAGGTAATTTTTTCAATCAAGTGAGATAGCCCTTGGAAAAATAAGGTTGCTTTCCCCGGGATATTTGTTAAGTTGCCAGGGTATTTTTATTGGGGGAAAGACCAGTGTTTAAACGATTGAAATTTTTAATTTATACCCGGCCCTTTATTGTGTTTGCCTATTATTTTATTCGGGTTTACAGCATGACCTTCAGGCTTTGTGTGGTAAATGAGGATTCCTGGCGTAACCTCCGGAAGAAGGGAACCTGCATTCTCTTGTGTGCCTGGCACCAGCAGTTTTTTTCAGCCATCCATCATTTTAAATCCTATTCCAAATTTAACCCAGGACTCATGATCAGTCAAAGCAAGGACGGGGACCTTATCTCAGGCGTGGCCAACAGAACTGGTTGGCACACCCCGCGCGGGTCCTCTTCCCGGGGGGGGAAACAGGCCATGGAAGAGATGATTGCCCATTTGAAAACCCACGGGTTTGGCGCCCACATCCTTGACGGGCCCAGGGGGCCCATTGGCAGGGTTAAGGCAGGCGTTATCAAGATGGCCCTGGAAGCGGATGCGGTTGTGATTCCCTTTTATACCTCGGCCGACCATGCCTGGTTTTTCAATTCATGGGATCACTTCATGCTGCCCAAACCCTTTTCCAGGGTTTATATCACCTTTGGTCAGGCGATCCGACTTGAATCCTTTGCCGGCCAGGATGATTTTGAGGACCAGCGTCAATTTCTCGAAACCACCATGAAACCCGGGCTGTTTTTATAGACCCTGGAGAATAAAAAAAAAAGATAATTGACATAGATCAAAAATGCAATGGATGTAATCGAAAGAAATTTAAAAAGAAAATGGAAAAAACTATTTTT
>VMSR01000064.1 GCA_013792075.1 Desulfobacula sp. | reverse complement strand
TTGCGTAATGCTGGGCCAGGTTTTTGACCTTCACGATCACAGACCCATAGATGTCATCTTCCAGGACGGACATATCTCCTTTTTCTGCCAGGCGTTTGCCGTTGGCGGATACCGGGGCCTTCAAAACCCCCAGTTTGGGGAATATGATCTCAACCCCGTATTTATGGCCGGTGTCGAACTCAGCCCCTTCGGCTAGGACAGATGCACCAAAGTATTCACTGGTGTCCATGTAGTTCCGGATAATGTAATCCCGGAATTCCCGGTCCAGGGCCAGGGTCTGATCCCGGCCGTCCCTAAAATATTGGGAGGCATAATCCCCGCCGCCCCCGGGAACAAACTCCACCTTGCCATTGTTGGACAGCCTATGTTCAATAGAATTGATCTCGGCTCCCATTTCTCGGCCGCCCTGGAAGGCTGTACCGTCATATTTGCCGCCCAGAGTAAATTTCAATTCAGACACCCGCAGCGGGGTCTCGGATATTCTTCCCGGGAATGTCATCCAGGCAACCTCGGCCGGGGCAAACAAGACCTTGTATGTTTTGGTGTCTGTCCCAGCACCGGGTGCCGTGATGGTGATTGCAGCCGGGCTTGCAGAGGATACGGCAGAAAAAGCCACCTCATCCCAAACGCCCGGGGAACTTTCCACCCGGATCCGGTGGATGGCATCCATGCGCTCCTGGGCAGTTGACCCTGCCACAGCTTTTGTGGCCAGTGTCAGGGTGGTCACATTTTCGGCAGCGGTGATGGATTCTTCTTCAATGGATGTGTCATATTTGCCGGTGGCAAGGATATCTCCGGTCACCTTGCACCAGTCATCCCGGGCAAAGGTGGCGGTTACCCCATTGACGAACAGGGAACAAAACCGTTCTTTTGCAATGATTTTTCCCATGCGCTGGGCACCGGTAAAAGACGGCAAAGACCGGGCCGTCTCAAGATCCCCTTCCAAGGGTGTGATGGTTTTTAAAAACCCGGCTCCGGCTGCTGTGGAGGCAATCATCCCCAGGGCGTAGGCATAGAGCAGGGCAAAATGCTGGGGCTGGGCCTTGGGAAAATTCAATGTCAGGGCGGCTGTCTGTCCCAGGTTATATATGGTATCTGCCTCTTCCTTGCCAGTCAGCTCATCCTTGTTTGATTCCCGCCTGGGATCCAGGCTGATGATATCCCCGACCGATGCCAGCAAAGATAGGTCAAGGGTCTGGGGTGTATTGATGGCCGTCTCCTTTGAAAAAGCAGACACGGCAATGATGTTATGATTTGCTCTGATGGATCGACCCATTATTTTTTCTCCTTTGCCTTTTTCTGGTCATTGGCCGGAATTGCTTCGGTCTTTGGGGTTGATACTTTCACCTTTTTAAACCGGTGTTCCTCCCCAGGGGGGATGCTTTCATATTCCACATCCCGCTTGTATGTTTTGCCGGTGTCAGGGCCGTCCACTACCTGGAAGGTCTCCTGACCGTTTTTTAATTTGTATGCCATCTTCAAACCCTCTTTTCGTATTTATAGGTTATGATTTTTCTTTGAAGACCATCCCCGGGCTGTCCAAAGCTTTCACTTTCTTTTTCATCCTCGCAGGTAACATCCTCCATTTCCGGGATATCCAGAAAATTATCCCGGAGGGCTGTATGGAGATCCTGAGTCACATCCAGGATCCCCTTTGTCGAACCGTCCCCCATGATGCTTTTTTCTCCGGAATACATTTTCACAAAGGGGATATATTTTACTGCCAGAGTCTGGTCTGAAGAATCCCCACCCATGAGGGTGACTGATTTGATGTTCCCGTCCTTAATACCGATAGCCGGGAACTGGGTGCCCCTGGGGATAAAATTTTCATGGGGCGTGATAAACACATCAACCGGCCGGATATAGGCAAGCTTTTCCCGGATGGCTGCCTGGGCATTTTCAAGAAGCGTTTTCAAAACCCCTCCATTGTACCCAGGGTAAAAATACTGTCGGAAGCTGTTTTAATGGTTTCAGGACCTCCGTCATCCACTTCTTCGGGAGAACCCGCACCCAAGTCCACAATCCCCTTGGCCACGTTTTTCAGATAAGCCACGGCCCTTTCATAGCGATCTTCACAATCTTCAGGGGCAGCGTTTTTCAAGGAATAGACATTATAAACCGCTATGTCTTTGCAGACCTTGACGATCATGGCCGGTACCGGATCCGGGAATGGCACCGTGTGCAGCCGGGCGCAGTAGCTGTCGATCTCTGCCCCGGCCTCGGTGATGGCCTCCTGGATCTTGGTTATATCCGGAGTACCGGCCCCGGCATCATCGGTCAGGCGGATCAGCTCATCCTGATCAATCTTGCTTTCAATATCTGCTACCGTGCAATAGGCCATTATTTTTTCCCGGCTGTCTTATTTTTCTGGTGGGTATCCGCCTGGTTTTTATCCGCCTCAAACTCCTCACCCGGCTTGATCAGAACCCCGTCATGAAGGATGGGTTCAATGGCTGTCAGTTTGATTTTCTTGTCCTTTTGATCTGCCACTTTTTTTGCTCCTTTCCCTAAAGTCTTATGTTAATGGGACCTATGTCTGTTAAACCGTTTTGATCCGGATGATATCCCCGGCCGCAGCTGCCGCATCCACAGCACTGCCGTTAATGACCCCGGCAGAATATGTCACGGCCCGGCCGGTTGCATCGGATTCCACACTGGCACCCTTGGCAATGACACCGCCTGCCTCAATCACGGGCAGCCCCAGGGCCAGGGGGCATTCTTCCCCGATATCCGCCCCACCGGCATGGCTGACCCCCAGGGCTTTTTCCCCGGCAGCACAAAGGTTGCCGTCATAATCGACAAAACGTCTCTCCACAATGGCAGATGCTGCCGTGATCCCGAACGTAATGGAATGAATTGCTGTTTTCATAATGAAGTCTTCCTTTTTTCTAAAAAATTAAGATGATGGTCCGGCCACTTATCCGTTGGTGTTGCTGATCAGGTATCCGGCATCCGGCCCCACAACCTTGACATCATAGTTGTCGGTGTTCCGGACCAGTTCCAGCTTCTTGCCCTCTTCATACCGGTCCACAAAAGGATAGCCAGTCCGCCGCAGGGTGTATCCGTAACTGGGTTCATGCCAGTCCCGGTCCATGCCGGACATTTGTCCCGGCACATAGGCCAGGATAATATTGTCTGACCAGACATCGTGGAAAACGCCTTTATCATCAGCCCAGACTGCATCCCCGACCTTCATGTTTTTGATATTGAAGATCTCTTTTAAAAGCTCAACGGTCAGCACCCCTTTCATGGAGTATTTGATTTTCTCCAGGAGCTTGGGGTGTTCTTTTAATACGTCAAAGGCATCCGCTCCCATGACCATGGTGTTGGGGCGCTTACCTGTTTTGGCCCGGATCGCTTTTTTCCCGCCATCAACGATCACCACCGGATCAGAATTGTCGTAATCGGTAAACTGGCTGGTTCCGGAAAGAACAATCTTGTTGTCTGCTCCATAGGTGCCGACCGCCTGTGCAAGTGTGGCGGCCCTATATTCCCGCTGAAGCATCAAGGCTTTTTGAACCGTTGCAGCCCCATGTTTCTGGACATTGAACAGGGCTTCGTTTTGCTCCCTGTAGTCAATGGGATATTCCAGGTCATTTTCCTTGGTGGTGAACGGCACCCAGTTCAATGCCTCGGGATCCATCCGGTTGCTTTTGCCCCTCAAGGCCCGTTCGGTGTTGTAAAGCATGAAAGCTTCCTTGCCGAATTCCGGATATTCCCCGGCTTCTTTTGGGACCGGCACAAAGGGGAACAGTGCATCGGCTATCAATTCGTTGTTGGTGTATCCCCTGGCAAGTGTGGTTAATACCGGGTCCACGCCTCTTAATTTGTTTAATCTTCCCATGATTTTCTCCGTAAAATTATAGTGTGTTAAAATAGCTAACGGTCTTTATCCCGGCTATGCCGATACCCTGTCCGCCGCCTCTGCATAGGAGATGTTTTCTTTTGCAGCCAGGGCCTTGATCTTTTTGTGCAGATCAACCCGTGCCTCATCTTCGCACTCGGCAAACTCGGCCTCGATTTCCGGAAGGTCCTTATCCCGGGTGGCCACTTCCTTGAATTCCACAATCTTGGGCATCTGGTTTTCAAAGAAATCCTGGATCCATTCCAGGGGTGTCTGTTTTTTGTTTTCTGCAAATTCGACCGGCTCGGATCCGGCCAGAGACTCCATAAATTCTTTCAGTCCGGAATCAATCCATGCAGGCGCAATTTTGCCGTCCTTTACCATGGAGTCGCAAAATTCCTGAACCCGCGCGAGATCGTTCGAGAATTGGTTTTCTCGACGTTTTTTTACCGCTTCATCTTCCAGCCTCTTCCGTTCGTCTTTTTTTGCCTGGGCGATTTTCTCGTCAAGCTGCTCCTGAGTGAACTGCATATCGTGTTCTCCTTCCTTGTTTGGACCGGTTAAAAACTGATCAACCGGCACATGGGTTTTAATATTTTCAATTTCCTTTTGAGAAATGACCTGGTCTGCACTGTCGATCCCAAATTTTTCAATTATGAATTCTCTGAACCCGGTCAGCATCCGGCTGAGGTTCCCGGGGGCCTCCTCAAACTCAAAGGTGACCAGGTCATCATCTGTAAACCCGATATCCGCCAGACCTTTAACGGCCGGTGGGGCTGCCCCCAAAAATCCCACATGCCGCAATCTTCCGTCCGGGTAAAAGGAAGCAGAGCGTTTTTTAAACAGGCCTTTTTTGACCATTTCTTCAAACTCGGGGATCACCTGTTTGAATTTGGCCAGCAGGATCCGGCCGGTATCGGTTACCTCTTCTTTCAGGCCTTCCACCCAGGCATAGGCAGGAGCGTTTTCTTTTGGATGGCCGATCACCGCAGGCGGCTCATGGTCTTTGGCATTGAATGTGGACAGGGCCTTTTCAATGAGCTTGTCCCCGTCATGGGTGGCTCCGGTGCTGTCTGTCTGGATCCCGCCTTTAAAAATCTCTATGTACTCGTCAAACCCTTTAAATTTCATGGTCACACCTCAAAGATAAATTGTTGTATGGCAGTCTTGATCTCTTGCCAGTCTTCGTCCTGGATCATCATGTACGGCCGGGCCGGGATCTTTGTTTTAAGGCCTTTGCCTGCCATGCCCCCCAAATGATGGATGGCGGAATACGGCTTGTTGCCCAGGAACACTACCTGACTGGGGGCCGCATCATAAGTGACCGCCCCCATGAGACCGCCCCGAACCCCGGTACGGACCAGGATCTGCCCGGGCCAGTTGCCTTGTTTGGCTCTTTGTTCCTTGGTGCTTTTTGCCAGGTCCGGCCATTTGGTGGGCCTGCCCCCGTCTTCAAAGTTTTTCAAAATGGAGGCATGAAGGATCTCCCCGGCAATCTCATGGGCGGGCTCAAGGTTCCCAAGCTTGGAAACCATATCCCGGACCATGTTCTGAAATTCCCTGTCGTCATAGATGTAATGGGGATCAGGCATAAGCACCCCCAAGGGTTTTCTTAAGTTTTGCGGCAAGATCCGGGCTGTACCGTGAAAAATCTGGCTTCCAGATATCCTTGGCAGGGTTCTTGGCCCAGCCCGGGTCCGGCATCAGGTTCCGGGCTGGCATTTTCACACCGGTCACAGTATCCACCGGTTCATACAAAAGCCCTGTGGGATCCTGGGTTTCTACTTCCCAGCCGTACCGGTCCAGTTCGCTTTGTGAGACCGTCACAACCGTGCAGCGGCAGTTGTACCCGTTGGGCGGATACCAGATGTCCCAGAACTCATGGTCATGGGGAAAGATCTTGCCATGGTTGGCCCAATGGTCCGGCCGGGTGTTCCCGTCTTGTATTGCAACCAGCCGCCAGAATGGCCTGGCCGCAACGACAGCCGGGCGTTTCATCTGAAAATACCGGCCCCCCTGGTAATTGATGTGCAGGTTTGTCTGGAAAATGGTTTTGATATGGAAGGGTGCCAGGGGATCATACCCGTGCCGGGTGAAGATGGCATCCACATCTTCCTTGAAAGCGTCCAGGGTGACCCCGCCTTCCATGGCCCGGGTGATCTCGTTTTCCACAGCCCCCAGGATATCGGCATTGGCAATGTTGGCCATAAAAAAGCCCCTGGATTCAAAATACTCAATGGCAGTTTTGAAAGCAGTCCCAGGCCCCCACAACACCTCGGCAAACTCAGCCTTCATGCCAATGCTTTCAACACCGATATCCCAGGCGTTCTGGAGACCCATGGCAAGCAATGGAGAGGTCCGTGTGGCATCCATTCCATCAAAGAGCTTAACCAGGCCCTTTTGGGCTGATTTAAAACTGCTTGCCCTGGACAAATAATCTTTGACGATGTCGATGTTTTTAGAAAACCTGGGAACCGCAAGTTTAACCTGACGGTCAATCAGCTTATCTATCTCATCCTGGGAGGTGTCGCTGAAATCAATTATCTCTTCTGAAAAGGCTTTAACCGGCATATTTTGTTCCGGCCGATTGACAAGCACTTCTCCTTTTTGAGGCTCGGGGATATTGTATTTTTCGTACAGATATTTTTGACTCACAGGCAAGCCGATATCATTGATGATGATCTTGTCTGTTTCTGCATGCTCCTTGGAGTTCTTGGACGGTTTGGTATGGATGACAAACCGGGGATACTCCGTGACATTGGCAAAATTATAGTCCACGATCCACTGGACCAGGGTCTCATTAAAGCACTCGCATAGCAGATCCGCATCCGCCTCACATATGGCCTGGCGGACTTCGTCAAGGGTCTGGGAGGCATTATAGGCCCCGGCATCCTTGATATCCGTGGTACCGGTCTGGGACAAGACCGTTTTGGTGTTCTGCTTGTCCATGTACTCGCAAAGCGTTTCATAGGTGACCTTTCCGCCCCGGGTGGCTTCCAGTAGTTCCAGCTGCATGTTTTCCGGGATGACCACACCGGTCTCCTGCTGAAGGGCTTCAATGGCTTCCAAAAGCTTTTGTTTGTGCTCTTTGGCCTTGCTGCCCCCGGGGGGATATTTGCCCACGGGTGTGGGGCTGCCAAATTTGTCCAGGAAGACCATCCAGAATTTGATCCCGTGTTTCTTAAACCAGACCGGCCACCACATCTTTTGCCCCAGGCCCTTGCCATAGGGGTTGTCGCTGGACCCGTAGGTGAACACCACAAACTTTCTGTCTGGTACCGGCTCCCCTTCAACCATATTTTCAGGCGTGATCAACCGCAGCTCACGGGCCGGGGTGAACTGGAACCGTTTGGGGTGTTTGGCCCTGAATTTTGAAATCACATACTGACCGTTTTTTACCGTCCACATGATCTCTATGACATAAAACCCATAGAGAACCG
The DNA here is from genome assembly GCA_013792075.1 of Desulfobacula sp. GTDB lineage: Bacteria > Desulfobacterota > Desulfobacteria > Desulfobacterales > Desulfobacteraceae > NBML01. The sequence goes on along the minus strand of VMSR01000064.1, from coordinate 5,475 downwards.
CCAGCAGTATCTCCTGGCAGGCCTGTTTAAAATTGGAGTCCTCCAGGGTATCTTTTACAAACTTGGCAATGTCTTTGGCAGGCTTGGTGTCCTCTCCCGGGATGACATCCCAGGGCCTGCTGACAACGGCAAGCGTCCTTTGCTGGAGGACCGCACCGGCATGGCCGTCCCGTTCCACTTCGTCATAAAGTTTTAACCCCTTGCCCGAGGCTTCACTCCTGAGAACCGGATCCGGGTTTTCAAGGCGGTTGATCCAGCCGGCATAGATATCAATGTCCTTCTGGGCAACGGCAATCTCATCCACAATCGGTTTTTGTATTGTTTTGTCTTCCATTAGTTCTCCAAAAATCCGTCAGATTTGGCAGATGCTCTTTTCTTGCCGGTGGATTCAAAGTCTATTTCTCCCGGGCCTTCAATCTCATTGACCGCATACACCGCCATCACTCCTGCAATGGCAGAATCCCCGTGCCGTTTCTTTTTGGACTTTTTGTCCTTGGCCTGGGCCTCGGCAATCTTGGGGATCCCTTTGATTTTCTTGACGGCCCTGTGATCTTCCATGACATCCGCACTGGCCGGAAGGTCCATACCCCGGTCTTCAATGGTGGCTTTATAAATGGGGAACCATCTTCCATACCAGGTGTCTGTGGCCTTGATCATGTGGATGTTGTCTGCCCCGTACCGCTGCATGGCAAACTCTGCCAAAGACTGGCCGTTACCCCTAGCATCCATGGCCCCGCCCCTGAAACATGGCAGCCGGTCCAGAATATAAAAAAGGATCTGTTCCTGCTGCCGGAAAGGAATGTTGAACAGCTCCAGATTGAAAATGACCCTTATATTGGAATCGCTCTTTTCCTGGACCGGCCAGATCACGGTCAGGTTCTGATCCCGGGCAAAGTCCTCTCCAAAATGACAGGCCCGGTCCGGATCCAGTGCATCCAGATACGGCTGCACAATTTCTTCCAGCCATTCCTGGGTTTCTTCCCATCGGTCTTCATCGGGCAGTTCGGCCCATTCATCCCTCTGGCTCCAGAAGATGGTATCAATATCTTTTTTCATGCAGTTTTTGATCTGGGGCCGGGTAAAGTAGGCACCCCCGCCCTGGGAGGGAATGCAGAACAATTCTTCATCCGCATCATCTCCATAGAAATCAACGATCTCCTGCCGCCATTTTTCTTGACCTTCCTGGCTCCAGGTCTTGCCGGTTCTAAGGCAGATTCTTTGGTAAAGGCCGTCTCTTAAGGCATCGTCAAAGGTTATGGTGTGCAGGCTATAGGGTTTTTTCCGGGCCTTGATCTCTTCGATCAGAAGATTGAATTCGTTTTCTTCCCCGTCATGGGTGGAGATGATCACCACCTGGCCGCCCCACATGAGAAGGGCAATAGCGGCTTTTAAGAGTCCCTTGAAATCATCATGAAAGGCGGCCTCATCAATAACCACTTTGCCCTGCATCCCCCTTAAGTTTGACGGCCTGGAGGAAAGTGCAACTATTTTATGACCGGATGCAAACCGGACACGGAAAGTGATGATATCTTTGTTCTCATCCTGAAAAACATATTCTTCTATTTCTGATGCCGCCTTGTTGTAGGACTTAGCCCAAGCCCCGCAGTCTTCAATAAACTCCTGGGCCATGTCTTTGTTGTACCCGATGTAATAGACATCCATCCCGTTTTTACGTGCTGCCAATAACGCATCTTCACTGGCTTCCCCCCAGGACAGGCCGATCCGCCTGGACTTTTGAATCACCTTCACCTGGGTTTGATCTTTCTGCCACTTCACCTGGTACGGCAAAAGAACCGTGGGCGTTCTTTTGGACCGGTCTTCTTTTACATGGGCAAGACTCATCAGCTCACCCCCAGGATCTGACGCCGGATCATGTCGGCTGCTTCATCTGACAGACCGCCATCAACCTTGGTATCCCCACCGGCATCCGGGTTGTATTTGGCCTTCATCTGGTCGATCAGCTCCATGGTCTGTTTGAGTTCCCGGACCTGGGAAAGCTGAAGGGTATCCGGCTGGGAAAGCATTTTATTCAGTTTGAGTTCCACCACTTCCTGGAGGGCGGCCACGGCATCCGATGGGGTATTGATATTTTTGAGTCGTTCCGGATTAGAGACCGGTGCAGCATCCACCGGTCTCTTCCCAGCTGCCACCGCCTTTTCTATGGCGGCAAAGGCATAAACACTTTGGGGATCACCGCTGCCGAGAGCTGTCTTTAAAAGCTTTGCCCGAAGCTTTACCGTATCCCGTTTGATGGAACTGAGGGCTTCCCTGTATTCTCTTCTGGCATCGGTCCAGTCTTCATCCTTGCCCCAGCGTTTAAGCTGGGCAACGGATACGCCTGTTGACCGTGCCACCTGATCATAGGTATAGCCCTCAGTCACAAAAAGGTCTTTGGCAATCTCCCGGATTTCGTATGAATACCCTTCAGGCATTTTTAGATCCCCAAAGACCTATTTATTGCAGCGATTTCTGCACATAACTTTTTATGCAGGATCAGCTTGTCTGCCATTTCAAAGGCCTGCTGGGCAACCAGATCATGATTGATCTCTGAAATGGGCGCATGGGGGTTGAGTTCTGTCCGGATACCGGATCTTAACCCCTCAATGGATGTCTCAAGCCTTTTTGCTTCCAGGACCTTTTCTTGCTTTTGGCCTTGCCATATCAAGCGTTCAGTCGTCATCTGCACACCTCTTTGTCTATTCGATCCACCAGCCGGGTCATGGTCTGGGTGTTAAGGGTGATAATTTCTTTTAAATCACCGGCCAAATCAGCATACTTTTTTACCAGGGAGACGTTGGTGAGATATTGTTCCCGCTGTTCCTGCATGTCCTTTGTGTACTGCCGAAGGATTTCGTCGGTCTTTTGTTTGTCAAAATACCAGACGATCAGGACAAGGCCGATAGGCCCCAGGCCCAGAATCATTTCGAGGATTTTCAAAAAATGCGGCGCTGCCAATACAGTTGCCGGTTCCATCAGACCTCCTTTTTCTCTGAGCTTAGAAGCTCCCAATGGGCCAGATCGTTGAATTGCTGATCACTGACGTCTTTATCGCCGTCCCAATCACCACCCCACCGGACCTGGATACCGAGCTGTGATGCCTTGCCCAGAACAAATCCTGAAAAGGTGTAAAACTGGTTGGGCTCATCCCAGGGGATACCCTTGTCTTTGATCCAGGGACCGACATCAACGGCCATGGACGGCATGATATTGTGCTTGCCGTCCGGCCATTGAACTTTTGATTTGCCTTGCTGAAAAAGTTGGTTTTGCCGCCTTCTGGCCCGGTGGCCTTCGATGATGGCACAGTCATACTCTTTGACAACTTCTCTGAAAAGCTCCTGGAGAAGGGGATGACAGGTATCAAGTTGCAGGTTGGATTTGTTTGAAAATTGTGCCATTACATTGAAACCTCCTGTGTTCGTCATTAAAATCGTAACGTCTAAAAACGATCACAGGTTAAGGCTTTATGGGAGGAGGGTCTTTTGAAATATTTCAAAAAATTACTTCACCCGAGAGTGAAAGATTCAAACCCGGGTGACGGTCACAAGAAAAATAAATTATATAAAGAACATTGGGGACAAATGTTAAAAATAAACCTTGCCAGCGAATAAAATTTTACGCTGCCTCCATATGTTCTTCAATGCGTATAATGAAAGATTTTTTAAAGTCGTGATAATTTTTCCAAAAGAAAAGTTTCTTATAAACAGATTCCTTATCATAATCCTTTAAAAAAATAATAACGCGGTATTTACCAGGAGTTATTTTATTTAAGTCAATCCAGGTTACAAAATTCCCATTTGATTCATCGTCAAAAGCTTGTGGTTGAGTTTCTATTCCACCCGATTTGATTGCTACCATTTTAACTCGTAACAGATTTTGATTAGGAACTTTACCTAACATTTTTGCATGAATTTCAATTTCATCAGTAATCTCAAATTCTGTTGATGATAGTTTTACCTCAAAAGTATAACAGGTATTAATATAGAAAGACGCTGCTTCGAAGAGGATTAATGTTAACACTAACCCTTTTTTCCAGCCTACCTTTCGTTCTGGATTAAATTCTTTTGAGGCTTTCCATATGTCTGGAAAATTTTTCTTTATCAAAAACATAAGAGGCAGGGAAATAAAAATACCGATACTACATGCAATAAAAACATTATAATATTTTGAAGCATACAAGAAAACTAACATTGCAACTGAAAATGGAAGGCCCCACACAATCATCCAGTAGACAAATAACCAAGCACATACCTCTTTCATCAGTGTTTCGGTTGAAGGCCAAAACCCATTTTTGAAGTTACCTATTAGTGTTATAGCCTGTATGATCAAAGTAAGAATCAGAGTGTAAGATAATGCGGCCAAAACAAACACTATTGATGTCAAAAAAAAGGCGACTGCTGAAAATTTATCTAAAGAGATATAAGTATTTGATAATTTTACTCCAAAAAAAAGTGTTCCTCCAAGGACAAAGGGGAGAATCGCCAGAGTTGTCCCTATTTCAAATTTTGACTTCTTCATTTTTTGAGTTCCGATTAAGCAGCATAGCTATCACAGAGGGAATCTTGGTCCAAGCCCTATAAATTATTTTCCAAGAATCTGCCAAAATATGATCTATATAATTTAAAAAACACTGATGGAAATACACTTTGAGTAAAATTGTCAAAAAATATAGTTGAGCAGGCTCTTCAGGCGGTGCGGCTTACCAAAAGTTAATATCCAAAAATGGACCATGGGGTCATAATAATAAGACTTCTATGTCCTTTTCAGATTTTGCGAAAGAGTTTCTCCCTAATTGAATTAGTTTTTCTAATTTAGCATTTTCCATTTCAATCATATTCGTTCCGTATTCTGGTTGATTGAAAGTTTCGCTAATTCTTACCATTTTTAAATTCGGGAATAACAATTTAAAAATCACAACATTTGTGTTAGTGTTCGCAGCCAACAAACGCTCTACAAACTTAATTAGATTTACTTTTCCTAAAAATCTATGCATCCAACTCATAGGTTTTTCAACAAATCTGCCAACGCCAATATTTAATAATTTTATATCATCCTCTCTTTTATCAAAGGCCTTGTGTGCGTCAATTAAAGCAAAAAGAGTTGCGTTGTTTGCTATAAAACCTCCATCAATAACGTTGATACTGCCTTGATTTGAAGTCTCTATTTTTTTTACGTCAAACACAGGATACGCTGAACATGAAGACTGAACAGCATCAGATACCGTACAACCGAATCCAGGATCAAAAGATTGTTTCATTCCATGAGCTTGGTTTATGCTGGATTTAAAAATTAATGGCTTCTGGTCGTCATAGTTTAAGGAAACAATTCCCACATCAGTTTTAAAAGAATCAAATCTTTTGTTTCCAAAAACCTTATCAGCTTCCTCTTTCAGGCGCCTGCTTTTATCTGCCTTAGATTTGCCGCTCATTATTTTAGGGATAAGATCAAGATATAATTTTTCTATTGAATTTTTATCTA
>VMSR01000121.1 GCA_013792075.1 Desulfobacula sp. | reverse complement strand
TGAGAAGGAATGCCCATGGTGTGTCCATGAAACAGTAATGAAAGGCGAATCTATTAAAGCGGAAATCGTCAGCCCTAAAGACAACAGATTCTATTATGTTTCTAACTCTCCCATCTTTCATTCACACGGGGAAATTTCAAAACTGACAATTTTTCGTGATATCACTGAAAAAAAAGAAATGGAAACCAGCCTCCAACAATCCCAGAAAATGGAAGCTATTGGGACCCTGGCAGGTGGTATCGCCCATGATTTCAACAATATTCTGTTCCCAATTATCGGTTACACAGAGATGTTGATAGAAGATATTCCAGAAGACAGTCCATTCAGAGACCGTCTAAATGGAATTTTTAACAGCGCTTTGCGAGCCAGAGACCTGGTTCAACAAATTCTTGCTTTTTCACGACAGGGGGCGAGTGAGCTCAAGCTGATAAAGATGCAGCCGATTATCAAAGAAGCCCTGAAATTAATCCGAGCTACAATTCCTAAAACCATTTCAATCAATCAAAGTATCCAACCTGATTGTGGTGCCGTAAAAGCAGACCCCACACAAATACATCAGATTATGATGAATCTAATCACCAATGCCTATCATGCCATGGGAAATGACGGTGGGGAACTCAAAGTGGTCCTAAAAGAAGTCGCATGGGGTCAACAAGGCCTACTAATTAATGATTTAACACCAGGAAGCTATGCTTGCCTGACAGTTTCTGATACAGGGATCGGTATCACTAAAGATGCAATGGATAAAATTTTTGAACCCTTTTTTACGACAAAGGAAAAAGGTAAAGGCACTGGAATGGGATTGTCCGTGGTTCATGGTATCGTGAAAAACATGAATGGCACAATCAGAGTTTATAGCCAGCCTGGAAAGGAAACTGAATTCCATGTTTATTTGCCAGTTGTTAAGAGTGCTTTTGAAACGCAAGAGCCCTGTGTAAACGGACCCTTTGAGGGCGGAACCGAGCAAGTACTTCTTATTGATGATGAAGAAGGGATCATTACGATGGAAAAACTGGCATTGGAGCGTTTAGGGTATAGGGTCACTTCACGTATGAGCAGTATTGAAGCACTTGAGGCCTTTAAAACCTGTCCATATAAATTTGATATAGTTATTACAGATATGGCCATGCCAAAGATGTCTGGAGACAAACTCGCCATTGAATTGATTAAAATACGCCATGACATTCCCATATTAATTTGTACTGGGTTCAGTGAAACCATGACTGAAGAAAAAATTAAATCGCTGGGTATAAAAGGTCTACTATTAAAGCCAATTATTATTAAGGATCTTGCACGAAGGATTCGAAAAGTTTTGGATGAAAATTGATCCTCCTCATATATTAAACAAATGACAGATTTAAGCATTTTCAGAAACTGCAATTTTCTGAATAGTAAAAAAGTGAGCTTTGTGTCTATTTTTAAATGCTTCAAGAAACTCTATTAGCGGATGCAAAATTTTGAAAATTGAAAAAAAATCCATAGAAAAAAACAAAATTCGATTTTACTATTACATTGGTTCTATTTCATCAATACTGATTCTTGTGATACTGCTTTCTATAATCTATTCAAGGAGCCTAAATAATGAATATCTTAAGAAAATTGATCAGCTTTCTTCAGGTATTATTAAAGAAAAAAAACATTTTTTACGCAATGCTGTTGAACGGACCATTTTTTCAATCAAAACCGAACGTGAACTCGTTCAAAAGATATCTGTCCCTCAAAATCTTACCCCGGAACAGATAGACAAAATCAGTATCGAAAGAATCAACTCACACATTCGCAATCTAAGATTAATTGATAATGGCTATGTGTGGGTAAACCGTATCGTTGATTATGAGGGAGGGGATAAATATGCAATCAGGCAGATTCACCCTAACCTGCCAAATACAGAAGGGGATTGGCTTTCCACAGAAACGACAGATATAATGGGTAACAAACCATATGAAATTGAGCTGAATGGTATCAAAAAAGACGGTGAAATTTTTTTTAAATATTATTTTAAAAAGTTAGACTCTGAAAAAATTGCACACAAGATGTCATTTGCCAAGCTTTATGAGCCCTGGGATTGGGTTGTTGCTACTGGTGTTTATTTGGATGATGTAGATCAATTAATCAAAGAAGAAACCGAGAATATGGAAAAGACGTTAAAGATTCAGAGAATGTATTCATTTTTTATTGCTGCTGTTATCATGCTCTTTTCCTCCTTAATCTTAATTCGATTTGAAAAACAGATTAGTCACCTAATTTCTTCTTACGAAAAAGATATCGACAATTACACAAGCAACCTTCTAAGAGAAAAAGAGAAAACAGAGATTGCCCTTGCAGAAATTAAGCAACTTAAAGGATTGCTTCCCATCTGCTCTCATTGTAAAAAAATACGAGATGACAAAGGATACTGGAATCAGATTGAAGGTTATATCCAGGAACATTCGGATGCAAAATTCAGCCACGGCATTTGCACTGAATGTTCAGATAAGCTTTATGGTAATGAAGACTGGTATATTGAAATGAAAAAGAAGAAAAAATAATAATTTTCGGACAGTCTAAAAGCGAGCCCTATGTCTATAATTATGGGGTTTCTGCTGAAAAATAATGGCGTGAACTGGTATTTTAAAGACTCAGTCCAGACAAAATTTGGGAACCCCAATATGTGGTATATAAATATTTTTCAGTTTTTAAATTTTGATTCCACTATATGAGCCTCAACCATTGTTACAAAGCAATCTTGCACTGTAATTTTTATAATATATAAAAATTATGCGAGCCAGGAGTTGATTTCTCGCTATAGGGCTTTTTTATGCGAGTGCCTGTGATGAACAAAGGTTTCCAGGCCGGCACACCCGTTGAAGACAAAAACAGCTCGGTTAAACTGCTAGATGCGATTGTTTTGTTTTCGAAAAAATAGATTCAAATTTTTTCGAAATGCCTTTTCAGGCATGTTCATATTCACCCATCGAGAATTGCTGGCCGGAGACAGGCCCCTTCGGGCATAAAAAAGGCTCCCCCCTTGGTTCAAACCAAGGGGGGAGCCTTCATGGTGTGGTGTCTACAGAACCAGTTTGAGCCCCTGGCCCGAAGTGTCCCGGCAAAAGCGAATCATCTCTCCTTTTTGGAAATCTCCTTTGAGAACCGCCATGGACAAGGGATTTTCTATCTCCTGCTGGATGACCCGTTTCAAGGGCCGGGCACCAAACCCGGGGTCATAGCCTTTCTCGGCCAGATAGGCCATGGCATCCGCGTCCACCTGGATGGAAAGATCCCTGGCGGAAAGCCGCTTGTTCAGGGCCGCGATCTGGATGGCCGCAATATCCATTATATTTTCCCGGGTCAGACTGTGGAAGGTAATGATCTCGTCGATCCGGTTTAAAAATTCCGGCCGAAACGCCTCTTTCAGCGCCTGTTCAATGCCCTGGTCAATATCCTTTTGGGTGATCCCCGCAGAGCCAGCCTCCAAAAGGAAACGGGACCCGACATTGGAGGTCATAATAATAATGGTGTTCTTAAAATTTACAGTTCTCCCCTGCCCGTCTGTCATCCTGCCGTCATCCAATACCTGGAGCAGAACATTGAAGATGTCGGGATGGGCTTTTTCAATCTCATCAAATAAAATCACGCAATAGGGCCGCCTTCTCACCGCCTCGGTCAGCAAGCCGCCTTCATCATATCCCACATATCCGGGAGGGGCGCCAATGAGCCTTGCCACGGAATGTTTTTCCATGTATTCAGACATGTCCACCCGCACCATTGCATCGGGAGAATCAAACATAAAAGCTGCCAGGGACTTGGCAAGCTCGGTCTTGCCCACGCCTGTGGGTCCCATGAAAATAAAGGTTCCGATGGGACGGTCCTCTGGCCCAAGCCCGGACCTTGCCCTCCGGACCGCATTGGAGACAGCATCAATGGCCTTTGACTGGCCGACCACCCTTTTTTTAATATGGCCTTCCATGTGGATCAGTTTTTCCTGTTCGCCCTGGAGCATTTTGGATACCGGGATCTGGGTCCAGGAGGAGACCACTTCGGCCACATCTGCTTCATCCACGTCCTCTTTGAGCATTTTCCGGGTCTTCTGGAGTTCGGCAAGCGCTTTTTTCTGATCTTCCAGATCCCGGTTGAGCTGGGCAATGGTTCCGTAGCGGAGCTTTGCCACCTGTTCAAGGTCTCCGTTTCTTTCCGCAACCTGGGCTGTTGTCTGGCATTTGTCAATCTCTTCTCGGATACCCGATATTTTCTGAATCAACCTTTTTTCAGTGTCCCAGTGAAGTTTTAAGGGCCGGATCTCCTCTTCCATGACCGCGATATTCTTTTCCAGAGTTTCAAGGCGATCCCTGGATATCTGGTCCTTTTCCTTGAGCAGGGCCTGGCGTTCTATCTGGAACTGGGTGATCTTCCGCCGGATCTCGTCAATGGCCCGGGGCATGGAATCAATTTCAATGCGCAGGCGGGAGGCACACTCATCAATGAGATCCACGGCCTTGTCCGGCAGGAACCTGTCGGTGATATACCGGTTGGACAGGGTGGCGGCAGCCACAAGGGCAGAATCCTTGATGCGGATCCCATGGTGGACCTCGTATTTTTCCTTGAGCCCCCGGAGAATGGAAATGGTGTCCTCAATGGTGGGCTCCCGGGTCAACACCTGCTGGAACCGCCTTTCCAGGGCTGCATCCTTTTCAATATACTTGCGGTATTCGTCCAGGGTGGTGGCCCCCACACACCGCAGGGTTCCCCTGGCAAGGGCAGGTTTGAGCATATTAGAAGCATCCACAGACCCTTCGGCAGCTCCGGCTCCCACCACCGTGTGCAATTCATCAATAAACAGAACCACCTCTCCTTCGGCCGCCTCCACTTCCTTGAGCACGGCCTTGAGGCGCTCTTCAAATTCCCCCCTAAACTTGGCGCCGGCCAGAAGGGCCCCCATGTCCAGGGCCACGACCCTCCGGTTCTTCAGGGAATCGGGCACATCCCCTTCCACGATTCTCTGGGCCAACCCCTCCACAATGGCAGTCTTTCCAACACCTGGCTCCCCGATGAGGACCGGGTTGTTTTTCCGTCTTCTGGACAAGACCTGGACAATACGCCGGATTTCTTCATCCCGGCCGATCACCGGATCCAATTTCCCGGTCCGGGCCAAATGGGTCAGATCCCGTCCAAACTTTTCCAGGGCCTGGTACTTTTCTTCCGGGTTCTGGTCCATCACACTCTGGTTGCCCCGGATATCTTTTAAAACAGAAAATATGGTCTCTTTTGTCACCTTGTGACCTTTCAGCATCTGTGCAACGCTTCCCTTTGACAGGGCCATTGCCAGAAGGATATGTTCCAGGCTCGTATATTGATCCTTCATTTTCTGGGCCTCGTCAAAGGCTGCATCCAGCATCTTCCGGCTTTCCTGGGACAGGTAGCGCTCTGCGCCGCCCGTAACCCGGACCAATTTTTCCAGGCCGGCGGACACATCCTTTTTTAGACTTGAAGTCTGAACCCCTATTTTTCTTAAAATCGAAAGAACCACCCCCTGGTCATCCGCCAGCATGGCATCTAAAAAATGGAGGGGCTCAATGGCCTGGTGATTCATCCGATCGGCCAGATCATGGGCGGACTGGAGCAATTCCTGGGATTTCGTGGTCAATTTGTCAAATTTCATATTTTCCTCATATTATTATTTGTTAAATAACATATAAAGTAATGCGATTTAATTTTCCGTCAAGCAGATGTATGAAATATTTTTTATCTCGAAAAAAAGGGCTATAGGTCCAAACGATGACACGGATTTGTGCATTGACAGCCCCCACTTTGTGGTATATGTTATTTTTATTTACTATTATACAATTCAAATTTGAGAAAAACAACCATGGACAGTATTCACTTTAAAGAGGTCAGATCACGACTGACAAAGACCCAGAAAGAGCTGGCCCAGCTTCTCGGTATTTCCATAAAGGCGATCCACAGTTATGAACAGGGATGGCGAAAGATTCCCCACCATGTTGAACGCCAGCTTCTCTTTCTTGTGTCCCGGGTTATCAACGGCGGCAAGCCCAATAAAAAATGCTGGGACATCCAAAAATGCCCTGCGAACAAGCTGGCCAAATGCCCGGCCTGGGAGTTCAAGTCAGGCGATTTGTGCTGGTTTATCAATGGAACAAAATGCAGTGGAGAGGCCCATAATTCATGGGCCAATAAAATGGAAGAATGCAGAACCTGCATTGTTTTCATCCGTTTTTTTGAAGATGAGAAGGGGATTGTAACCAATGAATAAGTTTATCATAGACAATATTGCCTGCCATACCGAGCGGGAAAGCGTGTCCGGCAACCGGAAGGAACTGCCAAAGGTGATTGACCAGATCATGGCATCCATGGCAGATAAAACCTGTTTTGCCCATATTGGCGATGAACCCATCCATTTTACCACCTCGGTCAAGGAAATGATCGACAAATTCAGGGAGATCCTCTTTCCGGGTTACTTTACCAAAGAAAAAGTGGATGCTGCCAACATCCTTTATAATACAGGACAGGCCGTTTCCCAGCTGTATGATATCCTGTCCGAACAGATCATCCATGTGCTCCGTCATGATTGTCTGCGGTACGATCTTCAATGTGCTGAATGCGAGCCCCGGGGAAATGATGTTGCCCTGGATGTGATCCGGGCCATTCCGGATCTGCGCCAATCCCTTGCCCAGGATGTCAAGGGGGCCTATGACGGTGATCCTGCGGCCAAAAGCCACGATGAGGTGATTTTTTCCTATCCCGGCCTATATGCCATCATGGTGTATCGGATTGCCAATCTTTTGTACAAAAAGAATATTCCCCAGCTGCCCCGGATCATGTCCGAATATGCCCACAGCCATACGGGGATTGATATCCATCCCGGAGCCACCATCGGCAACCGTTTTGTCATTGACCACGGAACGGGTGTGGTGGTGGGGGAAACCGCCTGGATCGGCAACAATGTCCGGATCTACCAGCATGTGACCATCGGCGCCCTTTCCCTGCCGCCCAATGCAGGCGAAAAACTCAGGGACGCCAAGCGCCATCCGACCATTGAAGATGATGTGATCATCTATTCAGGCGCCACCATCCTGGGGGGAGACACCGTTATCGGCGCCCGGGCGGTGGTTGGCGGCAATGTATGGCTGACCCAGTCGGTGCCGGCCGATACCAAGGTATTTATGGAACCCCCCCATCTTATCTATAAAAACCATGAAAAGGAATCTTGCCATGAAACACCTGTCTGATATCACAAAAACCTGCGGCAACACCCCCTTGGTTTTTCTGGAAAAAGCCTCCAGAGAATGCGGGGCATCCCTCTATGGCAAGCTGGAATATTTTAACCCCATGTCCAGTGTCAAAGACCGCATCGGACTTGCCATGATCGAAGACGGCATCAAAACAGGAAAGATCAACAACGACACCACTATTGTGGAACCCACTTCAGGCAATACCGGGATTGCCCTGGCATTTGTGGCAAGGGTGCGCAACCTGAATTTAATTTTAACCATGCCCGAGACCATGAGTATAGAACGCCAGCAATTGCTGAGGCATCTGGGGGCGCAGCTGGTATTGACCCCCGGCCCGAAGGGAATGAAAGGCGCCATTGCAGCTGCCCAAAAAATTGTGGAAACCACGGCCAATGCCTATATGCCGGACCAATTTTCAAATCCTGCAAACCCGGAAATCCACCGCCGCACCACGGGGCCTGAAATTTGGGAGGCCTGCCAGGGCAAAATTGATATTTTTGTGGCCGGCGTGGGCACAGGGGGCACCATCACCGGGGTCTCTGAAGTCTTAAAACAAAAAAACCCCAAGCTCTTGTCCGTTGCCGTGGAGCCTTCCGATTCACCGGTTATCTCAGGAGGATCCCCCGGCCCCCACAAGATCCAGGGCATTGGTGCAGGCTTTATCCCGAAAAATTTAAATACCGCCATCATTGATAAGATTGTCCAGGTTGAATCCGCAGATGCCTTTGCCGGTTCAAAACAGCTGGCAAAAGACCACGGGATTCTTTGCGGGATTTCATCGGGTGCCGCCTTCCACGCCGCCAAACAAGTGGCAAAAGAAAACCCGGGCAAGACCATTGTCTTTATTGTCTGCGACACGGGAGAACGCTACCTGAGCACCGATCTGTTCGCCATCTGATGATGATGCAAGCTTCAGGATTTGAGCAATCCCCTTTGCTTTAACAAAGGAAGGGGATCCACGATGTGCTTGGGAAACCATTTTTTCTGATTCTCGGCCCCCAGGGCCATGGACAGCAGTTCTGAAAAATGAAAGGCAGGGATGGGATTTTTCAGGGCGCACCGGATCTCCAGGTTGAGATGGCACATGGCACAGGCCGTAACAAGACACTCCGCTCCGGCATCCATGGCCCGGGAGATGATCTGGGTGACCACCCGTTCTGACAATTTTGGTTTGGCAACCGACAGATAGGTACCGCAGCACTGGGTCTCATATCCATAGGAAATCACATCGGCTCCCAGGCTGGATAAGGCCTCTTCCATGAGTCCGTAATGGGAGGGCTCATTTCTTAAATCCGGGGGCATGGACAGCATACACCCGTAATAGGGAGCCACTTTAATACCTTTCAGCCGTGTCTTGGGGTCCTTTATATACGCTTTCAATTGAATCCGTTTGAACAATTCAAAAAAATGAATGATTTCAAGCCCAGGATCAAAGGGTCTGCCCCAATCCTGTTCATATTTTTTTTGCAGATTTCCATCGTTTTTCAATCCCAGAAAAGATTGCTTCAAACGGATCAGGCAGGAAGGACAGGCGATGAGCAGGGGCTGGCCCTTGGGGACAAGGGAAATGTTTCGCAGGGGCAAATCCCTTGCCACATCATGGTTAACACTGTGGGCGGATGAAGAGCCGCAGCAATTCCAGTCAGGCAGTTCTTCGAGTTCAATGTCCACCATGTCGCAAAATTTCAACAATGACTGTGTATTTTCATGACCCGATGCCTTGAGAGAACATCCGGGGAAAAAGGAATAGGTCTTCTTTCCCATTGCAGCAATCCTTATGCAAATAGTTTTATTGGCAAACTATTGCTTATCAATTTTGTGTTGTTTAATTTGTTTTTTGAATATTTTTTTAAGGGCCTGTTTGTCCTTGATCCTGGAAGGGGTCAAATCCAGTTTTCTTTTTTTCAACATTTTCAGACCCACACCCATATCGCTCAAAAAATCTCTCTTTTTAAGCTTGTACCGCATCATGATCTCAAGCTTATGGGTCCGGCCGTATTTTTCAATTGTCTTCAAGACCTCGTCGTGGAAACTTACGATATCGGGTTCTGCAATCTTCACCCCCGTTGCCAATGCTTTTTCCCGAAGGCTGTCCATGACCGCAGGGATATCAATGGCCATGGGGCAGAAGCTGCAACAGGTGTTGCAGCCCACACAGACCCAAATGGTAGAAGATTCCAAGGCCTCTTGTTCCATGCCCATCTGGACCAGACGCAAAAGGGCATTGGGAGGATAGTCCATGCCCGCCACAAAAGGACATGCATTGGTGCAGGTCCGGCAATGGAGACAGGCGTTAAAATTGATGCCCGATCGTTCCTGGATCTGTCTTGCCAACTCTCCATGACCTTTCTTTAATGCAATCATACCATTTTACCGTCTTTCCAGAAGGGGGACATGGCCCTTAACTTTTCAATGGTCGGTACCAGGTTCCTAACGATGGCGTCCATCTCGTCTTGTGTATTATAGTGGGACAGGGAAAACCGGATGGTGCCATGGGCAGACTTAAACGGAACTTCCATGGCCATGAGCACATGGGAGGGATCCAGAGAACCTGAGGTACAGGCGGATCCAGAGGAAGCGCAGATGCCGTCCCGGTCCAAAAGCAGCAGAATTGACTCTCCTTCAACTGCATCAAACCCGATGGACAGGGTATTGGGCAACCGATTGTCCAGCTCGCCGTTTACCGAGGTGCCGCTAATTTTCTCCAGCAGCTGGGACTCAAGGTAGTCCCGCAATTCTTTTACCCGGGTATTCATAACGCCCAGATTTTCTTTGGCCAGTTGGCAGGCTTTGCCAAGACCGATGATAAAAGCGGTATTTTCAGTTCCTCCCCTGCGGCCGCCTTCCTGGTGACCGCCGATGAGCAAGGGAGAAAATTTAAGTCCCTTTTTGACATAGAGCACCCCAATGCCTTTGGGGGCATGGATTTTATGGCCGGACAGGGAGAGCATGTCCACGCCCGTCTTTTTCACATCAATCTCTATCTTGCCAGTGGCCTGGACGGCATCGGTGTGAAATAAAATTTTTTGTTCATTTGCACGTTTGGCCACTTGTTCAATGGGAAAAATCACACCTGTCTCATTGTTTGCCCACATGAGGGAAATTAAGGCCGTATCATCGGACATGCTGTCATATAAAACGTTTGTGTTCAGCCGCCCTTGTCTGTCAACCGGCACAAAGGTGACCTTGTACCCCTTTTCCTTGGCAAGATGGGCAAAAAGATTTTTAATGGCCGGATGCTCCACAGTGGATGTGATCAGATGCTTTTTTTGGGGAAAGGCGCTGATGGCTGCATGAACGGCTGCATTGTCACTTTCGGTTCCGCAGGAAGTGAACACAATCTCTTCCGGGTCTGCATTGATAAGATCCGCCACATGCTTGCGTGCCTGGGTTATCTTTTTCCCCACCCGGTCTCCAAAGGTGTGCATGGAAGAAGGATTTCCATAGAGCTCACCAAAATAGGGCATCATCTCTTCAATGACTTCGTCTGCCGTCTTTGTGGTGGCATTGTTGTCTGTATATATAATTTTCATGGGCTGTTATCCTTTGACCTTTGCAGATGCAATGACCTGTTCAATCCGATCCAGGCACTGCCCGCATCCGCCGCCGGCTTTCAGGTAATCGGTCACATCATCCGTGGTTTCAAGCCCGTTGGCCCTGACCGCATCAATGATCTCAAGGTCTGTCACATCAAAACATTCGCATACGATCTGCCCGGGTTTTTCAAGGATCTGAACCCCTCTGAAATTGGCGATGGCTTTTTTAAGGGCCGACTGACCCATGACCGAACAATGCATTTTTGCCTTGGGTAAACCGCCCAGATAATCTGAAATATCGTCATTGGTCAGTTTTGCCGCTTCATCCAGGGTCATGCCCTTGATAATCTCGGTGAGGGCGGATGAGGAGGCCACTGCACTGGCACAGCCAAAGGTCATAAAGCTGGCTTCAATGATTCTTTCGTTTTCATTGACCTTTAAATATAATTTCAATGCATCTCCGCAGTTCAGGGAACCGGTTTCTCCGATGGCATTGGCATCTTTCATTTCACCCACATTCCTGGGGTGCAGGAAATGTTCTTTTACTTTATCTGTATAATCCCACATATATTCTCTCCTTAATCAAATTTCACCGGCTTTCACCTATTTTCAACATCCGGTCAACATCCGGGCCGACGTCTTGTCCTAAAATACTACAGAGTGGTAGATTGTCAACAATGGCCTATTTTTTTTTGGGCTTTGCCTGAAAAAAACTGGGGAACAGCTGTTTACAAGCAGACCTCTACTGCATTGCGGAGCCGGATAATCCGCGTGTCAATAAAGGTGTCCCGGGTCACAATTTCCACTCCGTTCGCAACGGCACCTTTCAATTTCTGCGCATAGAGCGGATCAATCATGACAGCCGGGGTAAAAAGAGTGGCGTCCATTCGCTGGATCAGGTAGAATATCACGGCCCGGTGACCCTGCCTTTTCAGGCGGACCAGTTCATCCAGATGTTTTTGCCCCCGGACGGTCACGGCATCGGGAAACATGGCCACGCCCTTTTCTACCAGGGTGCAATTTTTTATTTCCACATAGCAGCTTTTACCGGACCCGTTTTCCAGCAGCAGATCAAGCCGGGTATGCTCGCTGGTCTTAACTTCGGACCTTACCTGTGTATATGCGTTCAATTCCGCTACCTGCCCGTTCTCAATGGCGGCTTTGACCAGCCGGTTGGGCACCTGGGTATTGACGCCGATCATGGAATCCTTTGTCTGAATCAATTCCCAGGTATAGCCAAGTTTGCGCTTGGGATTATTGCTTTGGGAAATCCAGACAGGTGCCCCGGGCTCGGCACATCCTTTCATGGAACCGGAGTTGGGACAATGGGCAATAATTGTCTTTTTGTCCGTCAGTTCAACATCGGCCAGAAACCGTTTATACCGTCTGACCAGTCTGCCTTGTATCAGTTGCGGCAATTCATATCCTTTATAGCTCACATGTTTCTCCCCATCGTTGCCGGATCAGCCGGAGGCAAAAGGCCTGAAGTGAGAAAATCATTGAGATCCGTCATATCAAGATGCCGCTGAATGCCGAACCGGGTCAAGGAAAAATCATATTTTACAGGATCCTGGCGCACAATTTCCCTGAACCCCGAGGTGATTTCCAGGGCACAGGTTTTGTCCGGACTTTTCCGCCGGGTAAACCCCAGCAGTTGTCCGACTTTATACATATGTGTATCAAGGGGAACAATCAATTGACAAGGAGAGACACTTTCCCATCCCCCCGGGTCCACGGCATCCTTTCGCACCATCCAGCGTAAAAACAGATGGCTGCGCTTGCAGGCGCTTGTCTTTTGAGGGTCCGCCAGCAGATGACCGGTCTGCCCCCCTTGACTGAGGTGTTTGTACAACTGACAAAATCCGGTCAGCACCGTCTTATTTTTTTTCACCGGGCCGGATAAAAAACAATTTTCAAGGGACCCGAAATCGTGAATCACGCCTTTGATTCCCTTGAGCAGGCTGGAAAGGTGAAGGCCGGTTGCAAACCGATATTTAAACCCCTTAAAGGTTGCATCAATTGCCTTTTCCGGGGTATCGCTCACATACGCAAAGGGGGATGCCCCCATCTTTTCCAATACCTGGCCCACGGTTTTCATGATCATCTCCACCCGGCCATAGGCCAGACAGGCGGCCACAAGCCCTGCGATTTCACGGTCCCGAACTGCAGGATACCCGTATAAAAAGAGCAGAGGATCCGGATCTACATATTTTGGAACATTGTATTTCTCATATATGCCATCCAGCTTTTCCTTAAGCGATATCACCTTTTTGCTCCCTGGCTGTTTATCATGATCTTTTTCTATCCAAATACCCGATATGCAACGCATCCTTACCTTCTTATTGATTAAGCAAAACAGGGGCCAGGCCGTTATTTATCTGCAGGATCCCAAAATTATCAATCCCGTTCCATGGCAGATGCCATTAATTACCTTGACATGATTTTATTTACAGCCTTAATATGAACTCCTTATTTTAATCCAAAGATGAAGGAGTTTAAACGCATGCTGCAGGAAAAAAAAATTGGGTTCATTGGCAGCGGGAATATGGGGGAAGCATTGGTCAGCGGTTTGGTTCTTTCAAAGGCTGCAAAACCCGAAAACATTATCTGTTCTGATATCTCCCAGGAGCTGTTGGAAGAGATCCGTACAAAATACGGGGTGCTCACCACCACCAATAACCTTGAGGTGGTTCAAAAATCAGAGATCATTGTCTATGCCACAAAACCCCAGATCATCGGGTCCGTGCTGAAAGAAACGGCACCAGCCCTGGACAAATCCAAACTGATCATTTCCATTGCGGCAGGCGTTCCCCTGGCTGCCATTGCAGCAGGTCTGGGCAAGCAACTGCGCCTGATCCGGTCCATGCCCAATATCTGCGCCTTTGTAAAAGAAAGTGCCACGGCCATTGCCGCTGGTGATTTTGTTCTTGAAGGGGATGTGGAAATGGCCCGGGCCATTTTTGATTCGGTGGGAAAAACCGTTTTTATCCAGGAAAATGTCCTCATGGACGCCTTTACCGGCCTGAGCGGCAGCGGACCGGCCTATATCTTCATCATTGTGGATGCCATGGCAGATGCCGGCGTAAAAATGGGGCTTTCCAGAAAAGACGCTTTGTTCCTCTCCACCCAGACCGTTCTGGGAGCCGCCCGTCTGCTTCAGGAGTCAAAGGAACACCCGGGCAAACTCAAGGACCGGGTTGCCTCCCCGGGCGGCACCGCCATTGCCGGCATCCACACCCTTGAGCAGGGAGGATTGAGAACCACCCTGATCAATGCCGTGGAAGCGGCCACCAAGCGCTCCAAGGAACTGGGAGATGCCATGGTCAAAGATTTTATTGAAAACAATAAAAACAGCGATTAAACGCATCAAGGAACCCAAAGGAGGCACTTGTGTTTAAGCATCGGGCTTAAACGTCGAGTTCTTTTTTAAGCCAGTCTCTGACATTTCCTTCAACGGCATAGACCCCTTTGTATTTGCCGATACCCTGCAAAAACTCAACTTCAAGGTTCTTGGGAAGTTGAAAATTACCCAGTTCTTCGGAGTCAAACCCCCGTCTTCGGACCAGGGTAAGAATGGGCGGCCGCTTCCAGGTGTTGATCACAAAATACACTGTTTCGTTGCTATTGTCCCGGGAATTGTAATAGGCCTGGGACCGAAGCGGACCCCATTCCAGATGAAGGGCAATGGCCTCTTCGGGGGTCATATCCCAATCCACTGAATTTACAAGGTTCCAATTCTTTTTTATATCATGAAGATTCATACACCCTCCATTTTTTTGATGTTGTTGAGCCCGTACAGTATGGTTATAATAAAAGCAAGTAGCGTGCCCACTGCACAATTGCTATTATTATCAGGCAGTTAAACAAGAAAAATACTGGAAAACAAAAAGAAAGACGAAGGGAATGAGACAGGTTTGATACACTCCGCCAGACACACAAGTGTATCTGGCGGAGTGGGGTATAGCAGGTTAATAATTTTCACACAACAACTCAAAATAGCCCGTGGGCTTCACACAGGCCGGACATTTTTCAGGGGCATCACGGCCCTTGTGGATATATCCGCAGCTCAGGCACCGCCAGGTTGTTTCCTCTTTTCGGCAAAAACTTTTGCCCGATGCGATATTTTCCGCCAGGTGCAGAAAAAGTTTTTCATGGTGCCGTTCCGACACAATAATGGCATAAAAGGTATCTGCTGCCCGCTGATATCCCTCATCCTGGGCAATTTTTGCAAACTTTGCATACATGTCAAAACTTACATAGCGCTCCAGTTCCGCTGAGGACAGCAGATTGGCATGGGTCGCTTCTATGACACCCGTGGGAAAAGACCAGTTAATGGGCAGCTCTCCCCCGTTAAAAAACTTAAAAAACCGCAATGCATGTTCACATTCCTGGTCAGCGGTTTCATCAAATATCTTTGCAATCTGGATAAACCCTTCTTCCCTGGCCTTGTTGGCAAAAAAATTATACCGGGTTCTGGCCTGGGCCTCTGCTGCAAATGAGGTGTGGAGGTTTATGGCCGTCTGACTTTCCCTGAATTTACCCATACTAGCCTCTTTGTTCTTTGGGGTTTATTCTGCTCTATTCTTCAATGGTAATCGCATCCGCTCCGCATTCCGCTGCCGCCCTGCGGACAATATCCTTCAGATGATCGGGAATGGGATTTATTTGAATGGTTGAAAGGAGTTGGTCTTCGTCATATTTGAACACCTCGGGACAAAGATCATTACAATTTCTATCGCCCATGCATTGTTTGCTGATTGTCACTTTCATCTTAATTCTTCTCCTTTTACTAGGTTAAATATTTTTTTTGCCTAATCGCGCATCCAGGTGTGGAATCGTTCCGCCCATGCCAGTAATTTTTCCGGGGCATGGCGTTTTTTCCACAGGCCGGCTGCATACTTGTTTGCCTCTGCCATGGTGGGATAAATATGAATGGTTCCCAATATCTTATTTAGCCCGATACCCTGTTTCATTGCAAGCACAAACTCGGCAATACTGTCTGCGCCGTGGTGTCCCACAATGGTTACCCCGAGAATTTTATCCCTTCCCGGAAGGGTCAACACTTTTACAAATCCATGGGCACATGAATCCGCCATGGCCCTGTCCAGATCGTCTAACTTGTATGTCACCATCTCATAGTCGATGTTTCTTTCTTTTGCATCCTGCTCGTTGATCCCCACCCGGGCCACTTCAGGATCGGTATAGGTGGCCCAGGGAATCACCGAATAATCCACCCTGAACTTTTTAATCCTGCCAAACAGGGCATTTACCGCTGCATACCAGGATTCATGGGCGGCTGTGTGGGTGAACTGGTATTGACCATGGACATCCCCGCAGCAAAAAATATTGGGGTAATTGGTTTCCAGGAACCCGTTGGTTTGAATCTGCCCTCTTGGGCCCAGGGTTACTCCCAGTTCTTCCAGGCCAAACCCCCTGGTATTGGGGGTACGCCCCAGGGCCACAAGGATCTGGTCAAAGGGAATGGAAACCTCCCTGTCTTCATGGTCGCAGACAAGATATTTTTCTTGACCATGGACCCGGATTTCCTTTGCCCCGTGGTAGAGACGCAGATCCATACCTTCGGCAACAAACCGCTCCATCACTATTTTACCGGCATCATTATCTTCTTTTTTCAAAATACGGCCCCCCCGCTGTACCAGGGTCACCTTTGATCCCAGGCGCAAAAAAGCCTGGGCCAGTTCACACCCGATGGGCCCTGCACCCAGAACCACCAGGCGTTCCGGAAGCCTGCGGATATCCCATATGGTATCCGATGTCAGAACCTTAATTTTTTCAATCCCCTTTAATGCCGGAATCATGGGGGCGGCCCCTGTGGCCACAATGATATTCCGGGTGGTCAGCACCCGATCTCCGCAAGAGCCCGTCACCCGGACCTCAAATGGGGATAAAACAGTTGCCCGCCCCGTGAAACAATCCACCCCCAGCCCTGTGTACCGTTCCACTGAATCATGGGGCGCCACCTTTTGGACAATGGCCTGGACCCTTTCCATAACTGCGGCGAAATCAAAGGGGATGCGGGTATCTTCGAGCCCAAGTTCCTTTGCCCGGGCGGCCTTTGCCAAAAGCGCGGCACTGGCTATCAGGGCCTTGCTGGGGACACAGCCTGTGTTCAGGCAGTCTCCTCCCATCTTGTGTTCTTCGACCAGGGCAACCCTGGCCTTAACGGCAGAGGCGATATAGGAAGACACAAGCCCTGCGGCCCCGCCCCCTATCACCACCATATTGTAATCAAATTTCTTGGGTTTTGGGTAATTGGCATATATTTTTTTGGATCTGACCCATCCCATGACTTTTTTTGCAACAAGGGGAAAGATCCCCAGCATGGCAAAGGCGAATAAAATATTAA
This sequence comes from Desulfobacula sp., assembly GCA_013792075.1. Classification (GTDB taxonomy): domain Bacteria; phylum Desulfobacterota; class Desulfobacteria; order Desulfobacterales; family Desulfobacteraceae; genus NBML01. The sequence goes on along the minus strand of VMSR01000121.1, from coordinate 8,823 downwards.
AAGACAAAATACCGTCCAAAGACTCGATTCTTGCCAATTGGGTGCCGGCGTTGATATAGATAAGGGTGCCCGGAAGCATTCCTATCTGGGAAACCAGATAAAACAGGCCCGTGGAAATGGGGGTCAACCCCATAATAAGGTTGATCATAAAAAAAGGAAAAAGGGGCACAAGCCTCAGGGTAAAAAGATAAAACCCTCCTTCTTTTTCCATCCCCTCATTAATGGCAGCAATTTTGGCGGCAAACCTTGCCCGAACCCAATCTCTGAACATATATCGGGAAAACAAAAAGGCCAGGGTGGCCCCGAGAGTGCTGGCAAAGGAGACCATGACCAGACTTGTAAAAAAGCCGAACACGGCGGCACCGGCAAGGGTTAAAATGGTTGCACCCGGCAGGGAAAGGGCGGTTGCTGCAATATAAATCACCATGTAAACGCCAATGGCAACCCCTTTGTTTCCTTCGTAATAGGCCCTTAAAAGATCCAGTTCACCCTTGAGAACAGCCAGGGAAAGATATCGATCCAGATCAAACAGAAAAAAGAGCCAGAACAGAATCAGGACCACTGCTATAAGCATGAGTTTGAATCTAAGGCCTTTTTTCATGGACGGGGTCCTTTCCCTTGATACAGATGCATCCCAGGCAAAAAATGATTAACTTTTCTCAATGGCCTGGAATCGCCGGATAAATTTTTTGTCAATATAGTCTTTTATCACAAAAGCCAGCCTGCCGCCAAAAACGAGATTATTTTTTCGCAAAAGCCCTATTTTCCCCCCCAGATTAAAAATCAACAGATAATCCGGCCCGGGATCAAAAGGCTCAAGGTCTTTTCCCTCCAGAACCGCCATCAGATTATGGAGCAATATGGGATTTTGCCGGACCGCATAGACGCCCACCTTGTCCAGGGGCTTGCTTTCAAAATAAATACAATCCCCGCCCCCAAAGATTTCAGGATATGCCACGCTCTGGAGATACGGGTTGACCCGAAGACCCTTGTCCGGTCCCATCGGCAAACCCGATGCCTCAAAAAGAACAGAGGGCTTCACCCCCAGGGCCATGAAGACAAAATCCGTATCAAAGGCCTCCCCGGTTTCAAGGGTGATTTTGTTCTGTGTCACAGCCTTCACATATCCTTTTTCGATAATCTCTATCCCCCTTTTGTGAAAAAGGGAAAAAATCCGTTGCCGAATGGACTCGGGAAACCTTGCCATGAACTTTTTCCCGGCAAAAATCAGTATTTTCGGCTGATTTCCCTTTATTTTCCGGGCCAGCTGCCAGACATTGCCTGCCACCTCTGCCGATGAGGGGCCGCCCCCGACAATACTAACGGTAGATGCTCTTTCCAAAAACAAGGTCTTGAGCTTATTTGATGCTTCCATGAGCCGTTCAATGGGCTTGACCGCATAAATATTCTCCCCGGATTCAAGGGCGGATGCCATGGGCACATAACTGCCGGCATTAAAAGAGAGCGCATCATAGGCAAACTGCTGGCCCGATTGGGTAAACACCTGTTTTTTATCCGGATCAATCCGGACCACCCAATCCTTTACAAAAATACCGCCCTGGCCAATTACCACCTTCCGGGTGTCAAACCGGATTTGCTCCGGAGCATAGGTATTGCCCAGCATTCCCGGTCCCATTCCCGAATAATAATGGTGAAAAGAGGGTGCAATCACAGTAACCTTGATCCCTTTTTCAACAAACCGGCTGATATTTTCCAGGACAACCATGTGGGCATGGCCCCCCCCGACCAAAATCAAATGTTTTCTCACGCAATAGCCTCCCTTAATATCAAGCCCTATAGTTCATCCATAAGTTTTCCAAGACTTGCCAGATGTGCTTTTTCCTCATTGGCGATGCCATGAATAATTTTTCTGGATGCCTCCTGGGTCATACCTGCCCCCGCCCGCTGGTAAAGGTCCAGAGCCTGGGCCTCAATGGACATGGCAAGGGAAATCACCTCTTTTTCCGAATTAAGATCCGGACGGAACAAATCAAGGTACTGGTCCGTGGTCATCCCCCCTTCCATGGCCGTTGCTGTCACCATAACTTCAAACTCCACCTGGCTTATCTTTCCCGGAACAAGATTTTCATATGCGGCTAAAATAGACAATTGGTGCTTGACCTCAATCTCCGATAGTTTTGAGAACAGGGACCGCACCCGGCTGTTTTTTGCTCTTTTTTCCATGGAGAGGTAAAAGTCCTGGAGCCCCTGCTCAAGGGAGTAGGCCACCTTGAGGATATCTTCGGCAGATTCCATGCCGGCAAACAGGTCCAAGCCAAGGCCCTGGTCACCCACAGCGGTTTTGGACTGCCAGGCCTGAATTCCGCCGGACACATTATACACCTGTTTAAATCCTTTGCCGGACAACATTTGGGCAGCAACACGGCTGCGCCCGCCGATGGCTCAATACACCAGAACAGGCTTTTCAGGATCAAGTTCTCCAAGCCTGTCGGTCAGTTCCGGCAAGGAGATGAGGGTGGCCCCGGGAATATGGCTTTGCTGATATTCATTGGGCTGACGCACATCCAAAATCGTTATCTCATCTGCCTTTGCCCGGGCGATCATCTCACGGGTTTCTTCATATGCAATCGATTTTACCGGTGTTAAGAACTGAAGCCACTTCATGGAATCCTCCTTATTAATTAGAGTTGCCTTACCCCAGACAATTAAATGCCTGGGTGCTGGCACCGCAAACCGGACATTTCCAGTCTTCGGGCAAATCTTCAAACCGGGTCCCCTTTTGAATTTTACCCTTCCTGTCCCCCCGGTCCGGATCATAGATATAGCCGCAATTGGTTGTTTGACACTGATACATATCCTTTGGTTCTGCCATTTTTTTCTCCTTAATTTGCATCCGATTTCCGGTATTTACCCGGCTAAAAGTACCAATCCCAAGCAATTCAAATTTCATGCCCACGCGTTTTTTTTATCGGACCTGCAGCAACGGCGTACAAAAGTACGCTTGTTCTGTTCAAGCCCAGCAGGGCTTTTGCCTCCCCGTCATAAAGGGCGCCGACACCGCAACACCCCAGTCCCAAGCCCTGGGCCGCAAGATAGATCCGCTGGGCAATCCGGCCGGCATTGAACATCACATACCGGTATCCCCTGGGACCAAAGGCTTTCTCCAGTTCTTCGAGGTTGGCCATGAACAAAAAATTAATCCCGGCGGCTTTGATCCATTCCTGGTTCAGGCAGATGCCGGCAAAAGCGCCGGCAAATCGCCCCTTTTCCATAAGCTGCATTTTGGAAGGGTTTCCAGAAAAAAAATAACACCCGTCATCCAGCTTCTCAAGATTTTGACAAATCATTCCCATGCTCAGAAAATCCAAGGCCCTGGCAGCCGGGCGGCTGGCATCAAAGGACAGAGAACAAAAAAGGGTGTTCAGCAAAGCAGACCAGGTCCTGATCGCAAGCGTATCCTGGACAAAATTGCGCCGGGATCTTCTGAGGAGTACAGAATCCACAAACCCCTGCCCCCCCTCCATTGGCTGTGTTTCCATGGGAACTGCCACAGAACCCAACCCTTTTTTTTCTGTAATTTCAGGCAAGGGAAAGGGCCTTTCCTGTTTGACAATGCTGCCCAAAGAATGGATTTGGGACAAAATTTCATACTGAACCGGCCTTGTCCTGTCCGTTAGGCAAGAAGACGCTGAACTCGGATCAGCAGGCTCCCCAGGTTTTTTCGCCAACCCCATGGCTGAGACATTCCTGTCCCGACCGGATGATACACAGACCAAGGGCACCTCCAGGGACGGGTCCAGTTGTAAAAAATCGGAGATTGCCCGATCTTCAAAATCATAAAAAAGGGTGTGACCCACATCATATAGTCCCAGGGCAAGCTCCAGATTTTCCACCAAATGGCCGGTATCCAGAAGCATATATCGAAAGGCCCGCTCCCGGTATTTCCATGCACTGGTATAAAAGGATGCCGTGACCATGAAACAGACCGTATCCACATCCCGGGGCGCATAAGTTCCATGGAGCCGACCCAGACAAAAATGGATGGGATCAAAATAATACACACCTGTCTCAAGGCCCTCAATCCCTGAAATTGCCACATACAAATGGCAGGGGTAAAGCCCTCCTGCAGACGGAAGGGTTCTGTTCAGGACCGGAATGGATTGGCTGTGTTTAAAAGCGGTCACTCCATAGGCCAAAAAAAGGATATGGGACAATGCAGTGATGTCCAGCCGGCCTTTTCCCGGGCAGGAGGAAAAAAGGGTCGAAAGGGGTCTGTCTTGTTGGGGAAATTTGGTGGGCAGCTTTATTTTTTCAAGGGTTTCATAGGGTTTAAACGCAAGGGGATAGGCGTCAAAATCAAGGTGATGGGGGGATATCCGGTTGCGAAAATAAGAGGTTTTTTCATGGTATTCCCCGGCAGACAAAAGTTGCATTTTCATTGGAACATCCGCCTAAGGGAAAGTTTTCTCCATTCGCTTTCCCCCCAAAGCGTCCGGGACACACAAGCGCGCGCACCCTGTATCCCGGTCTCTTGCATCAGGCGTCTCCGCTCTTTTTATCTTCCTCAACCGTGGCATCCATGACCATCATGCATTCATGGCATTCCAAATGGATATTGGGCACATCCCCATATTTTTTTTTGAGTTCTTCCTCTGACATCTCCGCTTCACCGCCGCAGCCGCACTGGGGACAGGATGTGGTAATTCTGTATTTCTTTTTTTTATCCGTTTTTTTATCCATTTTTTCTCCTTTGCCTATTCTTTACCGGTTATTCTCGGATCAGTGGGTTTACCGGCACAGTCCGGGGTATAGCAGGAATTGTCCACAAAAGAACACTCTTTTTTACAGGATGGACATTTCTCCGGCGGTGTGTCGGCTTCCATATTATATCCGCATTTATCACATATCCAACTGACCATGATTTGCCTCCTCATACGTGTTTGGGGGTTCACTGATTATATAAAAAATAATTATTCAAACGCCAATTTAAAAAACAATCAAGAATCGTGCCAATTCCCTTTGCCCATATTTCATATTGACATTTGCTGGGTTTCTTGGATGATACCACAGGCCGAATGCTTTTGAGTTCGACTGGCAAGGCCTGGAAAACCAATACCAACACCAATGATAATAGGGCGTTCTAAATGCAGGAAAAAATTGCGTGTTCCCACCATATCACAAATCACATACCAGGCAAACCCTATTACTCGTTAAAAAAAAAATTTGTCCTTGGCGTGATTGTCATCATCGTCCCCGTGCTTGGACTGCTTTTCACCTGGATCAGTGTGAAACTTCACAACCAGGCGAAACAGGAAACCCTGGAAAAAGCCAGGGTGGTGACAGACCAGATCATCCTGACCCGCCAATGGATCACCGACTGCATGGGCGGCGTATTTGTCAACACCCAAAGCCCCGGCGCCAGGGATGTCACTTCTGCCACGACGGACCGGATGACCACAGCCCATGGCACCTATCAGCTGTTCACCCCGTCCATGGTAACCAAAAAGCTGTCCCAGTATTCCTTCCGGGAAAAAGCCTATTATTTCCGGCTGTCCAGCCTGAACCCCCTGAACACGGCCAACAGCCCGGATTCCTTTGAAAAACAAGCTTTGACCCTTTTTAACGGAACCCAGGGATCGGAATTCTATCGGTTTACCGAAGACGCCATGGATTACATGGTTCCCCTTTACAAAACCCGGGGGTGTCTTCAATGCCATACCGACCAGACCCTTAAAACGGCACAGATCATTGGCGGATTGCGGGTGACCGTCCCCTATAAAAAGGTAAGGGAAACATTTAAAAAAAACCTGTTCCTCGTGGGGGGCGCCGGCCTGGGCATAACGCTTCTGACCATCATTGTCCTGGTTTTTTTGATCCACACCCTTGTTTTAAAACCATTAAATGAGCTGGAGGAAAAAAGCCGACAACTGACAACCGGAGATCTTTCTTCCCGGGTCAGCCTTAAAACCCATGACGAACTGGAGCGTCTGGGCGACAGTTTCAACCTCATGGCCGACAGCCTGATGCGAAACCGTGACAGCCTGGAAGAAAAAGTGGCCAAGGCCACCAGGGATCTTGCCCAGGCCAACCATGAACTATTGAAACTGGACAGGCTTAAATCCAATTTTCTTGCCAACATGTCCCATGAACTTCGAACCCCGCTGACCGCTGCAAAGGGCAGCATTCACTACCTGGAACGGACGGTTCAGAATAAGGAGGACCTTGCCTATATCCGCATCATTGAAAAAAACATCTCCCGGCTCACCCGGCTGGTTGCCAATCTATTTGATTTTACCAAGCTTGAAGCCGGAAAAATTGACTGGGAATTTGAAAGGGAGGATATTTCACAGCTGGCCGCAGAAGTGATCGAGATCATGGGACCCATTGCCCAGGCCAGGCAGGTCAACCTTTACCTTAACGCCCCCGGCCCCCTCCATGCCGTCATTGACCTGGAACGTATGGAACAGGTGTTGGTGAATCTGCTGGACAATGCCATCAAATTTTCCAATAAAAACGCCATCGTCCGGGTGGAAATAACAGACCAAGACCGCCACATTGAAATTCGTGTCAAAGATCAGGGACAGGGGATTACCAAAGAAAGTCTTGAAACTGTTTTTGAAAAATTCTACACTGCCGACACCTTGTCGGAAAACAGACAAAGGGGAGCCGGCATGGGACTGGCCATTGCCAAAGCCATCATTACCGCCCACAGGGGAGAAATTTCAGTGGAAAGCCAACCCAAGATTGCCACCACCTTCATTGTCACCTTACCCAAAGGATAATCATGATTGCCACTGCCAAGACCATTCTGATCATTGACGATGATCCGGATATTGTTCAGACCATCCGGGCAAATCTGATCCTGGACGGATATGAAATCCTTTTTTCCCATACAGGCCTCGAGGGGATCGACCTTGCCAGAAAATACCGGCCGGACCTCATTCTTCTGGACCTGAACCTTCCGGACCTGGACGGCATTTCCATCTGCGGCATCCTGAGAAAGGAGTTTGATTTTCCCATCATCATGCTCACGGCCAGGGACAGTCTGTCCGACAAGGTGCTGGGCTTAAAAACCGGGGCAGATGACTATATGGTGAAACCCTTTGAATACCTGGAACTGTCCGCCAGGATAACGGCACTCTTCAACCGGTTTGACAGGAGCATGATCCAGGGAAAACAACAGATTCAGGATCTTGAAATCGACCACAAGACCCGCCAGATAAGCATCAAGGGTCGGGCCGTCAAACTGACCAAAACAGAATTCAAGCTTCTGGAATTATTTGTCTCCCAACCAGACCAGAGCCTTACCCGGACTTTTATCGAAAACCAGATCTGGTGGGACTCCCAGCTTTACTCCCATTCCCGGGCCCTGGACGTCCATATCCAACGCCTGAGAAAAAAAATAGAAGCTCAACCGGAAACCCCGACCCTGATCACCACCATTGCCGGCGTGGGATATCGGTTCAACACCTGAACCCCTGGTAGAATCGAACAGCCCGTCCAAGGGAAGACCCTTGAAAATGCAATTGAGACACTTTTGCCTTTAGGGCTATCTGTCCCTAAAACTTTTCGCACAACCCCTTGGCATATTGCTGGCATGCCTTGGTCCCTTCATCTGTTTCCATCATCGCTTCTGTCAGATTTAAGGGCCCAAGGTCCACCACATCCATTTTAAACACATGCTGCATGGTTTCAAAAATCATGGGAGCCGCTTCACCGCTATGGGTATGGGATCCAAAGGCCCCTCCGATCTTCCCGGTTAAATTGGCGCCTGCAGCCAAAAAAAGAAATTGTTTCATTCCGCCGGTCATGTCTTTATGGTAGGTGGGACAGCCAAAAAGGTAACCGTCATACCCGGACAGATCTGTCTCTTTTGTTATGGAAGCTATTTTGACAACCTTGGTTTCATTCCCGGACATTCTAACGCCCTCTGCCAGATAATTGGCCATTTTATCCGTGGTTCCCGCTCTGCTGGTGTACGCGATCAATACTTTTTTCATCTTTCCCTCCCGTGATACTTGGTTAAAAAATATTTTTACGTGGGACTTAAAAACGCCTGAAATATACTATCAGCATGAAGTGTGCCACGCCCCTCTGGTGTTATCTGTTTGCAGTTTATTGTTGAAATTAACCTTCTCCCTTGACTATACTTCTTCCAGCACTTTGACGGACATCTTTTCAACAAGTGCCTTGGTCTTTTCCCTGTATACAAGCATATGGGGTGCTGACAGATGTCCCATTAAATCCTCTACGCTGTTCCATTTCTCGATTATTGTGACAACAGCAGTATTTACCTCCTGGGGGGGCAAACCTGTCGGGAGGTCAACGGTCGGCACATACTCAAGACATCCTTTCTCTTCAAGAACTTTTGGAATGTTGTTTTTAAAAATCTCAACAAACTCGGACAGGTGTCCTTCCTTTATTTGAATGGATGCAATTACATGTATCATTTCATCATCTCCTCAATTATTTTTTTGATGTTCAGAATCCGGTATTTTTATTCGCTTGATTGAGTTTAACATATTTTGCAAATTCGTGGGGCCCCTTTATTGCCGCTTCCGGAATAACAGGGTCATTCCCGGCAGCAACAGGGGTGGGTAAGGGGGTGGAATGGCGTAGCTGGACGTGACGTCAGGACGACAAAGGCCGCGGCCAGGTCCGCTTCTTTGGTCCTCAAGGACGAGGACCAAAGATTTAATGGAATCCCCCTTGCCCACCCCTGGCCGGGTTGCAGGTGTCATGGACAACTATACCTCTATAAATTAAATGCGTTGGCCCTGGTGGGTGAGGGTATTCGTATTGACAAGCAGATTCCCTTCTGGGATATTCATATCATTTGTAAAATATGAAAAGGACTGGATA
>VMSR01000123.1 GCA_013792075.1 Desulfobacula sp. | reverse complement strand
TTGTCAGATTATCGTTACAAAAACATTCCCTTAAAATTCATATCTGCCTATTCCGGCGAAGAAGCCAAAATTATCATTGGGGAAAATCCGGATATTGCCTGCTGTCTGCTGGATGTGGTCATGGAATCAAAGGATGCCGGGCTTGAAGTTGCAAGATTTATCCGTGAGGAGAAAAAAAATACAAAACTCAGGATTATATTAAGAACCGGTCAACCGGGAAAAGCGCCGGAGAAACATGTTATTCTCAATTATGATATAAACGATTATAAAGAAAAGACAGAACTGACGGACCAGAAGCTTTTTACCACCATCACAACCGCCCTGAGAAGCTATATCCATCTGGTGGAACTTGAAAAAAAAAGCAAAGAGATCCTGGCACAAAACAATCGCCTTAACGAAGAGATTGCCAGAAGAATCGTTGCAGAATCCAATCTGACCAAATACAACCGAAGCCTTGAAAAGATGATTGAAAATAAATCTACCCGGTTGAAAACGGCCCTCCTGGACCTCACGACAACGGAAAACAAACTGCATCTGGCCAGAAAGGCTGCCATTGTGTCGGATATTTCAATTTTTTCCCTTGATACCTTTGGTAGATCCACTGCAACCCTGGACGCCAACCTCAAACAAATGAATCTGTACAGACAGAAAATGACCTTGCTGCTGGAAAAATATAACACCCTTGAGAAAATAATCGTCTGCCATAAAGAAGAATCCCTGAAAAAGGAAGAGATCAAAGAATCCCTTCTGGAAATTACAGCATATAAGCATCAAATAAAGCTGGACACCATCCTTAAAAATTATCCCCACATCATACAAGACGCCACAAAGGGCATTGAACAGATTTCCAGGGGCATATCTGACATCAGGCTGTTTACCGCCATCAATGAAGAACCTTACCAGCCAACAGATCTAAACCTTCTTTTAAATGAAGCCGCAGCTATCCAGAAAAACAAATTTAAGGCAAAAATCGATATCCAGCTGGATCTTGAAAGGATTCCCATCATCTGCCTTCCTGCAAACCAGATTGAAAAGGCCATAAATGCCATCCTGAAAAATGCGTTCCAGGCAGTCAAATCAAAGGGAATCATTTCCGTATCAAGCCAGTGCCTGGATACGAATATTATAATTCGAATCAGTGATATTGGGTGTGGTATTTCAAAAGAGGACCTGCCCCATGTCTGCACCCCCTATTTCACAGGAAAAAACAACACAGGCGGGAAAGGGCTCGGCCTGGCCCTTGCCAAAAACATACTCCTAAGCTGTGAAGGAGATATGGATATTGTCAGTACCCAGAATGAAGGGACAACCGTCACCATTGTTCTGCCGGTTAGAAACAAGCAGAACAAAGACAAGGCTCTGATTTAAGCGTACCTATAAAAAACCTTTGGCTGCAATCCCCTAAAGGCGGAATTGGCCTTTGCAATGTTCACAGGACGCATTTGCCTGGACTTGTCGGCAATGAACACATTTATCCATCAGATACCGATCCTTCCCCTGAATTTTATGGCAATATTCGCATTCCCAATTTTTTCTGGTAGAGATCAGTTTAGAACAATTGGGGCATTTGATGGGAAATTTTCTGAAAACCAGAAAAGAGATACCCGCAAAAAGAAAAAAAGGACCGATGAGTTTGAATTGGGTACTGGCAGCAAATTCTTCAAACTCGCCGGTACCGGACAAAATGACATAGATCAAAAATGCAATGGATGTAATCGCAAGAAATTTAAAACGAAAATGGAAAAAACTATTTTTCAGGGACTTTTCTTCCATGGGGCAGGCTCCCGGGTAAAAGGGTTAGGTCGTGGGTAA
>VMSR01000291.1 GCA_013792075.1 Desulfobacula sp. | reverse complement strand
GCAAAGTTTTTAATGAGATAGAACTGCACTTTGAGCTCGGTCAGCTGGGGGTGAAATAGCATTTAGGGGTGTTGCCCCGGGTTTGGATGATATTTTCCGGGGCAACTGGTGGTGACAGACCCTGGCCAAGTGCTTCCAAGTCTAGTCATAACTGAAAACTTTGTAAACCGTTGACGACCCGAGCAGGGCATCGATCCTGCCTTCCAGTTCGGCCCTTTCGTTATTGCGAAGCCACCAGTTCCAGGCTTCAAGGGTTTTCCATGTGCTGATCACAAGATACTCATTGGGGTCATCCACATTTCTTAAGGTTTCTCCGGAAATATATCCCGCCTGGCGATCGGCCATGCCCCGGAGTTCAATGAGCATTTCTGACAGGGCCGGCAGCAGGGCAACGTCCATGCCGCTGGTCAGCTTGGGAACTTTTCTGGTCATCAGTACCCGTATGGTCATTTCTTTTTCCTCTCATAATTCAGACTGGTCAGGATTAAACAGCCAGGCTCTTTAAGGTTAACAATACGCCTGCAGCAACGGCAGAACCAATAACACCGGCCACGTTGGGACCCATGGCATGCATGAGCAGAATGTTCTGGGGATCGGCCTCCATGCCGACTTTCTGGCTGACCCGGGCAGCCATGGGAACGGCCGATACGCCGGCAGAACCGATCAGGGGGTTGATTTTTGTTTCAAAAAAAAGATTCATCAGTTTTGCCATGAGAACACCGGATGCGGTTCCGATGGAAAAGGCGATGGACCCCAGGAAGAGAATTCCCAGGGTGGACAGATTTAAAAATTGATGGGCGGAAAGCTGGGAGCCGACCCCCAGACCCAGAAGAATGGTGACAATATTGATCAGGGCATTTTGGGCGGTTTTGGACAGCCGGTCCACCACATGGCATTCCCGCATGAGATTTCCGAACATGAAAAAGCCGATAAGGGGGGCGGCTGTGGGCAGGAGAAAAATACACAGGCCCAGGACCATGAGGGGAAATATGATTTTTTCAACTTTGCCCACATGCCGCATTTGTTTCATCCGGATTTTGCGTTCATCCAGGGTTGTCAAGGCCCGCATGATGGGCGGCTGGATCAGGGGCACCAGCGCCATGTAGGAGTATGCGGCCACGGCAATGGGACCCAGCAGGTGCGGGGCCAGCTGGCTTGACAGAAAAATGGCCGTGGGGCCGTCCGCTCCTCCGATGATACCGATGGAGGCAGCTTCGAACAGATCAAAATGGATGCCCGGGACAAATTCAGACAGGATGAGTGCGCCGATAAGGGTGATAAAAATTCCCACCTGGGCCGCGGCACCCAGAAGCAGGGTTTTTGGATTGGCGATGAGGGGGCCGAAATCGGTCATGGCACCGACACCCATGAAAATCAGGAGGGGAAAGACCCCGGTTTTGATGCCAATGGTGTAGATATAATAGAGCACCCCTCCGGGATCGGACATAAAGGCCAGGGGGGTATTGGACAGAATGGCCCCAAACCCGATGGGAACCAGAAGAAGGGGTTCAAAATTCTTTTTGATGGCAAGGTATAACAATAAAAGCCCCACGCCGATCATAAAGAGGTTTCCGACTCCCTTAAATTCATTTCCAGGACCCGGGGAAAAGAAGCTGAACAGCCCTGTGGATCGGGTGAAATTGACTATCATCTCACTTACGGGCGGAAGCAGGGTCTGACCCTTTGCTTTCTGCCCGGGCAGATCGCCTGCCCGGGCAGAAAGGGGTATTGAAAACAGGAGCAGCATAAAACAGGCGATGATAAGGAATTGTTTTTTCATAAACATGGTATTATCCTTTGGACCTTGGCTGCTAGATATTAAGGGTCAGGAGCACCTGTCCCGACTGAACCGTCTGCCCCTTGGCCACGGCAATTGCGTCGATGATGCCGTTGGCCGGTGCTATCACAGGGGTTTCCATTTTCATGGCCTCAAGGATCACCAGGGTTTCTCCTTCTTTTACCCGGTCACCTGCCGCAAACAAAATTTCATACACATTTCCCGGCAGCTGGGCTTTGATCTCAATTACGGGTTTGGCTGCAGGTGTCGTCTCCTGTCCGCCTGAAGATGGGCTGATGCCTGCGATCTTGCCGGTTTCATCCTCTACCATCACCTCATAGCTGCTTCCGTCAACGGTCACCTTATAAAGGGACCGGGTCCCGTCATCGGCTTCGACATGGGATTTGTTGCCCACGGGTTTGGCAACCGGTTCAGGCTTTGGGGCCGTTTCCTTGGGTGAATCGTCTTTCGGGGTGATCTTGCGGCAGTTGATGGGCCTGTCCCCTTTGAGGAAATCAAGGCCCTTGTTTCCGCCCGTGGTTGCCAGGGCGCCGATGATGAAGATGTTTTCTTCGGTCACAGGAAGCCCGTGGGCCTCAAGGATTTTTTTTGCTTTGGGGATGCCCGGTTCGAGAACATCCAGGGGATCTCCGTCAAAAACGGGCAATCCCAGCTGTTCCCGGCTGATTCGGACAATATCAGGATCAGGGGGCATGGGGGTTCGGCCGAAATATCCCAGAACCATTTTACCATACCCTTCGGTGATTTTTTTCCAGGGTCCCTGGGTCACATTGGCGTAGGCCTGCTGAAAATAAAACTGGGAAACAGGGGTGACCGATGTGCCGAAACCTCCCCTGGCAATACAGTCTGCCATGGCGGCGATCACCTTGGGGTAAAGATAGAGGGTGCCGGTGTCGCGCATCATCATGGTATTGGAGGTCAATGCCCCGCCGGGCATGGGGGAGAGGATCACTTCCGAGGAGATCTTTTGGGCCTCGGGCGGGAAAAAGTAGTCTTTGAGACATTCCTCCTGGACATGGTTGGCCTCCAGGATCTTATGGACGTCTATGTCCAGAAAGTAGTCGGTCCCTTTGAGGGCATGCCACATGGAAAGCATATCCGGCTGGCAGGTTCCGCCGGACAAAGGAGAACGGGCCAGGCAGACGCCGTCGCAGCCGGCTTCCACTGCCGCCTTGTACTGGACAACGCCGATGCCGGCGGTTTCATGGGTGTGCATCCAGATGGCTGTTTCATCTCCCAGAAGACGTCTGGCCGCCCGGATCGTCTCATACACCTTTTGGGGATTGGCGGTTCCCGTGGCATCCTTGTAACAGATGGAATCATAGGGGACCCCTGAATCAAGGATTTCCTTCAATGTTTTGAGATAAAACTCGGGGTCATGGGCGCCGCTGCATCCGGGCGGCAGTTCCATCATGGTGATGACCACCTGGTGATGGAGACCTGCATCCTTGATGCACTGCCCGGAGTAGACAAGGTTGCGAACATCGTTCAGGGCATCGAAATTGCGGATGTGGGTCATGCCGTGTTTCTTGAACATCCGGGCGTGGAGCTCGATCATGTCCCTGGGCTGGGCAGAGAGGGCGACCACATTGATGCCCCTGGCAAGGGTTTGGAGACGGGCATCCGGGCCGGCCGCTTTTCGGAAACGGTCCATCATGGAAAAGGCGGATTCACCGCAGTACATGAAAAGACTCTGGAAACGGGCCCCGCCCCCGGCTTCCAAATGATCAATTCCGGCGGCCACGGCAGCTTCCACGGCAGGAAGAAAATCGTCTGTCAGGGTACGTGCACCAAAAACCGATTGAAACCCGTCCCGCAAGGAGGTGTCCATAAAACGTATTTTTTTCATTGGTATCATTCCCGGCATTAATTTATGGATAAAAGGAATCGTCTAGGGCAGTCTGTAACGTCCCCGGCGCTTTCTATGGGCTGCAATTGCAGCACTGATAATAGCAGTCAGTTTATGGTTATCTTCAAAAAGACTTTTCCCCCGGGGGATTGAGGGCCTGTGGGAGGTTAAGGAGGATGCCTCTTTCCGGGTATAGGGCTTCAGCAGTTTTGCGGATAGATGGATGAGGATAAGCAGCAGGATAAGAAACAAAAAAACAACGATTATACCCACCAGGGTTAATTTTAATCCCTGAACAATCATAGATGTCTCCTTTTGAAAAAAATAACCTGTCATCCTTTAATATCGGACCCGGGCCCTAAAGTAAAGTTGGTAAATATTTTTTCCGACTGGACTATGGTTTAATTTGCCTGATGACGCGTTCGGCAAAATCAACGGCAAGCTGGGTCAATAAGGGGTCTATATTTTCAATAACATCTTCGGGCCTGTGAAGATGGGGGATGG
>VMSR01000168.1 GCA_013792075.1 Desulfobacula sp. | reverse complement strand
GGCCATGAACGCCTGGTTGGCCTCAAACATCCGGTCAATATCTTCATCGGCCAATTTTTCCATTTCTCTGACAGATATCCGGGTGCCCAGGTTCCGTGTAATCATGCTTTGCAGACTCAAAATCTGGCTGGTCCGTTGATGGACAAACAGGACCCTTCGCCGCAGCAGATCCCGGACCGATCTTTGCTGCTTTGGATAAATATACCCTTCAGGCAATATGTTCAATCGTTTCATATGCGCTAACCAGAAGGAACCCCACCGGTCATCGGTATATTTCAGTCCTTCATACTGCTTGACAGCGGATGGATTGGCCAGATGAACCTGATAGCCATGATTTTGCAGCCCATCTACCAGCCAGTACCAGTTGTAGGTTGATTCCACCACAACGCCATCCAGATTGTTTTTGAACGGCTCCAGCACCGAGAGGACATCAAGCAAATCGTTGTCGATCCGCTTACCGAACACCCTTTTGTCCTTCTCATCGATGATGCCGATATAATTATCCAAAGCACAGTAAAACCCCTTCTCTTCAGGTGGGGGATATAAGATGCTCCCGCTGCTAAGCGGGTCTTTGCTGATCTTCAATATATTGTCTAATCACCTAACGGATCAATTCTGTGATGATCTCATAGATATCCATACTGTGACCAATGGCATAGACAATGATGGTTTTGTTGTGATCGTCAATTTTATATATTGCCCGGTATCGTTTCATTTTTAAAGATCTAAAGTCGATCAGTTCATCCAGCAATGTTTTCCCCAGATAAGGGGTGATGTATAGCTCTTTGAGTATTGATTTGAGCTGTTTTTTGATTTTTGGGTGCAGGTGGTTGAACATTTCTACAGCCGTGGGTGTCAGTTTAACCTGATACATCAAAGAAGATCCTCCAGGTCAACCAGTGGCTTGTTCTCCTTTACCTCATTTCTGGAGTGTCGTATCTGTTTCATCATCTCTACATCTCCCAGGATTGCCATGGTCTCGCGTATTGCCTCGTACTGCTCCATGGACATGATGACAGCCCTGGGAATGCCGTTTTTGGTAATGGCTATGGTGTCTTCCCTGTCATTAAGCGTTCGTATTATGTCCAGTAGCCTGGTTTTAGCCTTTGTAACGGGGATGTAATTGTCAATCTGCATGAATACCTCTTTATGGAGTGTCAGTATTAATGACCATAATAGTGACCATTATAAAAAATATCAAGTGGTTTTTTTAGCAGGGTCTGACCCCGGTAAGTTTTTGTTTTAACAGGTAATAGATGTCTTTAAAAATCAAAAAATGTCAGATTATCAACAAATGGCGACTATTCTGGATTCATTTGCAGAATAGTCTTGACTTTACCGCATAATATTGCAGAATAGTCGCATGGAAAGACAACAGAAACAGCAGATCATTAAAGACCTGAAAAAGAAGATGGTCTTTATTACAGGGCCCAGGCAGGTAGGAAAAACCTTGCCGACCGTTGGCGCATGCAGTATATCGATGGCCTGATTCGAACGGATATTCTTGATTTTGAACGGATTCACGATTTTAAGATCCAGGACAGGCGCTCCGGTCTCTTATCAGTCCATTGCTGAGGATGTCGGCATTTCGCCCAATACCGTAAAAAAATACATCCAGATATTGGAATCATTGTTTATTATATTCAAAGTAACCCCCTTTTCCAGGAACATTGCCCGATCTGTTTTAAAAACACCGAAACTCTATTTTTATGACACAGGACAACACCCCTGAAGTACTGATTGAGGCCAAACGATCTGATGCGAGTTGCTCCAGGGCATGAAATATCTTGAGTCCCTGGTGTTATAAATAATTGGGGTCAGGCTTGGGTAGTCACAAAAAGCATTTTAGCGCACATTGACAATGCTCTTTCTTGTGTGCATAATAAAGAGCATGAAATTATGAGGAGGACATTATGAGTACTGAAATGGTTAGACTAAATATTACGCTTCCTTTTTCCATCGCTGAAGAGCTCAACCAGATCACAGAATCCCGTAAAAGAAGCCAATTCGTTGCAGAGGCTATTCGGTTGAGGATCATGCAATTGAAAGATAAGAAGCTGGAAGCACTTCTTGGCGAAGGATATCAGGCGGAAAAAAAGGAAGGGTTAAAAATCACAAAAGAATTTGAAGCCATTGATTTTGAGAACTGGGATGAATATTAGGCGGGGAGAGGTGTTTATCGCAGCGCTGGATCCTGTCATCGGACATGAGATTGCGAAAACAAGGCCTGTTATCATCGTATCCAATAATATCGGCAATACCTATTCCGGGACGGTGACGATAATACCGGTTACCGCTAAGAATCTTTCAAAAATATATCCTTTTGAAGTTTATCTTCCCGGTGATGCCGGCCCATTGAAAAAAGATTCAAAAGGAAAGGCTGATCAAATTCGGACGCTGGATAAGGCAAGATTGATGAAATCGATTGGAATGCTGAACGATGAACTGGTGAACAATATGGATAAGGCAATTAAGGTTCATTTGAATTTAGGTCGCGAATATTAATGGGGTCAGGCTTGTGTTCTTGGCTTATTTCCCAATAAGCCAAGAACACAAGCCTGTGACCCTATGATATGACCCTATGATAGGTGGAATGATGAAAAAAGCGTTGATTACAGGTGTTACAGGTCAGGATGGGGCGTATCTGTCAGAGTTTTTATTGGAAAAGGGATATGAGGTCCATGGAATTAAACGGCGGGCATCGTCATTTAATACAGATAGAATTGATCACCTGTACCAGGACCCCCATGAGGAAACCAGAAATTTTATCCTGCATTACGGAGATCTTACAGATTCCACCAACCTGATCCGAATACTTCAGCAGGTCCAGCCCGATGAGGTCTATAACCTTGCGGCCCAAAGCCATGTGGCCGTTTCCTTTGAGTGTCCGGAATACACGGCTGATACCGATGCCCTGGGCACCCTGCGGATACTTGAGGGTATCCGGCTTTTAGGGCTTGAGAAAAAAACAAAATTTTACCAGGCATCCACGTCGGAGCTGTACGGCAAGGTTCGGGAGACCCCCCAGACGGAAAACACCCCTTTTTATCCCAGAAGCCCCTATGCAGCGGCAAAATTGTATGCATACTGGATTACGGTCAATTACCGGGAAGCCTATGGGATTTTTGCCTGTAACGGGATTATGTTCAACCATGAATCTCCTTTGCGGGGCGAAACCTTTGTCACCCGGAAAATCACCCGGGCATTGTCACGGATCAGTCTGGGACTTCAGGAAAGTCTGTATCTGGGGAACTTAGATGCCAAACGGGACTGGGGCCATGCCAAAGATTACGTCCGGATGCAGTGGATGATGCTGCAGCAGGAGACACCGGAAGACTTTGTGATTGCCACGGGCAAACAGCATTCAGTGAGGGATTTTGTAAATGCAGCGGCCAGGCAGCTGAATATCGAAATTGCATGGCAGGGCAAAGGGGCGGACGAGCGGGGGATTGATAAAAAAACAGGCAGGATGATCGTTGCCGTTGATCCCGCCTATTTCAGGCCGACTGAAGTTGAAAACCTGCTGGGGGACCCTTCCAAGGCAAGGCAAAAACTGGGGTGGGTTCCGGAAATTTCCTTTGATCGTCTTGTGGCGGAGATGGTTCACCACGACCTTGGTGTGGCTAAAAAAGATCATTTGTGCCAGGTTCATGGTTATGGCACCTTTGAATATAACGAGTAATTCGATGAAGCCAGAATCAAAAATATTTATTGCCGGTGCAAGGGGGCTTGCGGGGTCTGCTATTATCCGGCGGCTTGAGGAATCAGGCTATACCCAGCTGCTTTGTCCCGGTCACGCAGAATTGGAACTCATGGACCCGGCGGCGGTTTTAAATTATTTTAAAAAACATGCGCCTGAATATGTGATCCTGGCCGCCGCAAGGGTGGGGGGAATTCTGGCCAACAGCACCTATCCTGCCGAGTTTATCTATGAAAACCTGATGATACAGAATAATATCATCCATCAAAGCTGGGTTCATGGGGTCCGGAAACTGATTTTTTTAGGATCCTCCTGTGTCTATCCCAAACACTGCCCCCAGCCCATACGGGAGGACCATTTGATGACCGGCCCCCTGGAGCCGACAAATTCTGCCTATGCCTTGGCAAAAATTGCAGGAATTGAAATGTGCTGGGCATACAACCGGCAGTACGGCACCGCATTTATACCGGTGATGCCGACAAATCTCTATGGACCCAATGATAATTTCGACCTTAAGACCTCCCATGTTCTGTCTGCCTTGATCCGGAAATTCCACGAGGCAAAAAAAAGCCGGACTGATTTTGTAACCATCTGGGGGTCCGGTTCTCCCAGAAGGGAATTTTTATATGCGGATGATCTTGCAGATGCCTGCCTGTTTTTGCTGAACAAAGAAATTGATGTGAAAGATCCTTTAACACCGCCACTGTTTAACATAGGGACGGGAAAAGAGATCACCATCAAGGATTTGGCAGAAATGATCCGGGAGATTTGCGGATGTGAGTGTGAGATTCGGTTCGATGCGTCAAAACCGGACGGAACCCCCAGGAAACTGCTGGATGTCTCCCGGATGAAAGCCCTGTCATGGGAGGCTGAAACGAATCTCAGATCCGGGATCGAAAAAACCTATCAATGGTATATTAATAATGGGTAATAATGGGGTCACCCATCGGGTTCAAGGCGAGTGTGCATCAGCGTAAGGCTTGATACACCGCATCCGTCTGTTGAGAGATGGCAAGAGTCACTTGTTGAAGCAGAAACCTGCAACCCTGGGTGAACAGGTGTTGCGCCTAGCTCCCTAAAGAAGCGATCAGGAATCCCATTCTGATCACGGAGGGGCGGATATCAACTGGATATGGCCACAAACGGGCCTTTCAAAAAAAATATGACATGTTCATTTTACTTAAGGATTAAAGATGATTCCATCTGCGATAGTTGGGCTATTCAATAATGTCGTTCTGTTGATTTGTTTAGCGTATTTATACGACCAGCTCACTATTAGGCAGGTCGGCGATAAGAGCTCTTTTAGTCAAATATTCACCGGTCTGATATTGGGTGTGATTGGACTTGCTGTTATGCTTAATCCATGGGAATTTACCCACGGTGTCGTATTTGATACACGCTCAATCTTATTGTGTATCACAGGCTTTTTCTTTGGTGCTGTACCCGTTCTCATCACTATTCTTATGACAGCATGTTATAGAATTTACCTTGGTGGTGCAGGTGTTTGGATGGGGACAGCAGTTATTATCACATCCGGACTTATCGGCTTGGCATGGCGGCATAGGTACAAAGAAAAATTCGAAGATATTTCCTGGAAAAAAATATATCTCATGGGCCTTATCGTGCATGTGCTGATGCTTTTCTGGACAATCCTTCTGCCTTGGCCTATCGCCAAGAATGTCCTTGCGAATATAATCTTACCGGTATTGTTGTTCTTCCCTATAGGAACAGCTCTGTTGGGTCAATTAATGATAAATCGGCATGCAAACAAATTGGACAAAAAAACTTTGGCTGAAAGTGAGGAACGATTTAAGCTTGCCATGAGCGCAAGCAGGGATGGACTTTGGGACTGGGATATAACAACAGATAAAGGCTATTATAGTCCTGCCTATGGGGAAATGTTGGGGTATCCTTCTATCGAAGTTCCGCAAGATATTGATTTCTGGAAGGAACTGATACACCCGAATGATAGAGAAATTGCGCTCAAGGCAAACATGGGTTGTATTGAAAATGAATGTGATGATTTTAATATTGAATTTCGCATGAAGGTAAAAAATGGTGGCTGGAAATGGATTAACAGCCGCGGGAAGGTTGTTGATAGAGATGAAACAGGACGCGCAACTCGGATTGTCGGAACTCATGTCGATATCAACGACTATAAACAGAGTAAAAACGAAATTCAAAAACATGCTGAAAACCTGAATGCGATATTTAACAGTGCCCCAAATGTACTTGCCCTTGTCAATGAAGAAATCAGGGTTGAAATGATAAACAACAAGGGTGCTGTTCTTATGGGAAAGACCAAAGAAGTCATTGCGGGTGCCCTGTGTGGGGATGTCTTTAATTGTCTAAAATCTTTTGCTGCCGAGGGGTGCGGAAAAAATCCAGAATGTTCCCAGTGTCCATTGAGGCCCATGATGCTTTCAACCTTTCAGACAGGCGCATCCCTGCTTGAAGAAGGGCAAATGACCTTTCTAATCAATGGCAATGAAACATCCATGGACCTTCTTATATCCACTTCCCTTTTGGATATAAATGGTAAAAAGAAAGTGCTTCTATCCTTGACGGATATTTCGGAAAGGAACGATGCTATTAAAGCACTACGGGAAAGCGAAGAAAAGTTTCGCCTTGCTTTTCATACAAGCCCTGACTCCATCAACCTTAACCGCCTTGAAGATGGTATGTATTTAGAAATAAATAAAGGATTTACAAAAATCATGGGCTACACCCGTGAGGAGACGATCGGGAAGACATCTCTTGAGCTGGATATATGGAAAAATACAGATGATAGGAAACGATTAATTGAGGGTTTGAAAGAAAAGGGCTATGTGGAAAACCTGGAGGCGGTCTTTTGCGGTAAAGAAGGGCGTATAAGGGATGGATTGATGTCTGCGCGCATTATGAAAATGAATGACCAGAATGTCATTATGTCGATAACCCGAGACAATACAGAACGGAAACGGGCAGAGATCGAATTAAAAAGAAGCGAAGAGCAACATAGGTCCATCCTCCAGACCGCCATGGATGGATTCTGGTTGACAAATAATAATGGAAATATTCTTGAAACAAATCAGACCTATAGCCTAATGAGCGGCTATAGCCAAGATGAGCTGTTAAAGATGAAAATTGAGGACCTGGAAGTTATAGAAAACAAGGTGGATATATCCAAGCGAATTAAAAAGATTGCTATGATTGGAGACGATCGATTTGAGACCCATCATCGTCGAAAAAACGGGTCCGTCTTTAATGTTGAGGTCAGGATTCAATATCGAGATGATAATGGCGGTCGCTATATCTGTTTTCTTCGGGATATAACCGGACAAAAACAATTGGAAACACAAATTCGACAAGCCCAAAAAATGGAATCCATAGGCAACCTTGCTGGGGGGATAGCCCATGACTTCAACAACATCCTCTTCCCTATTATTGGTTATGCGGAGATGCTCATAGACGACCTGCCGCTGAACAGCCCGGAAAGAAAGAATGCCCAAGGAATCATGACGGCTGGAAAGAGAGGCGGTAAACTTGTAAGTCAGATTCTCGCGTTCAGTCGTCAGGATGTGCACAAACTGATACCCGTGATGGTACAGAAGGTATTAAAAGAAGTCCTTAAACTCAGCCGTTCTTCAATCCCGACGAATGTCGAAATTAACCATCACCTGCAACACGACTGTGGCCTTGTGCTGGCAGACGCCACACAACTTCATCAAATTGGAATGAACCTTATTACCAATGCGTATCATGCCGTGGAGAAGAACTATGGAAAAATAGAGGTTCAGGTTAAAGAAATCTTTTTAGAGAAAGATGAATTACCAGGTACTCCCCTTCACGCCGGTAAATATGTCCAACTATCTGTTTCTGACAATGGGTGCGGGATATCTCCAGCTGTGATGGATAAAATTTTTGAACCCTACTTCACCACCAAAGAAAAAGGTAAAGGTACGGGGCTCGGTCTTGCTGTGGTTTATGGAATCGTGAAGGAACACAAGGGAGACATCAAGGTTTTCAGCGAAGTTGGAAAGGGAACAACCATCAAGGTATATCTGCCAGTAATGGCTGTGTCAGGTGCTACCGAATCAAGTTCTGAACAGATGCCTGTGGGAAGAGGAACAGAGCGCATTTTATTGGTTGATGATGAAGTCCCCATAACTATCCTTATGAAACAGATGCTTGAACGGTTTGGCTATTTGGTTTCGATAAGAACCAGCAGCGTCGATGCGCTGGAAGCGTTCAAAGCAAAGTCAAATGCTTTCGATTTGGTTATCACGGATATGTCCATGCCACACATGACCGGAGACCAGCTTGCAAATGAAATACTCTCAGTAAGACCAGACATCCCAATAATTATTTGCACCGGCTTCAGTGAAGGATTTAACGAAGAGACCGCAAAGGCAATGGGTATAAAGGGATTTCTTATGAAACCAGTTATCAGTTTCACTCTTGCACAGGAAGTGCGAAGGGTTTTGGATGAAAAAAAAGGTAGAATAGGTGTCGAATTTAGAGAAACCCTACTATAAACCAACAACCCAAGTCTGACCCCGCATATACCCCGCATAGGAGAACAAATGATTGAGGAAATAACAACAATAAGCCAAGAACCCAAGCCTGACCCCATACGCCATTGGCTGGTGACCGGGTGTGCCGGATTTATCGGGTCTAACCTTGTGGAGACACTTTTAGGTCGTGGGCAGCAGGTCACGGGGCTGGATAATTTTTCAACGGGGTTTCAGTATAACCTGGACCAGGTTGAAGCGGCTGTGGGGACTGAAAAATGGAAAAATTTCAGGTTGATCCGGGGGGATATCCGGGATGCCGGGGTGTGTGCTTCTGCCTGCCGGGGAAAAGAGTTTGTTCTTCACCAGGCGGCGTTGGGATCTGTCCCCAGATCTGTTGAAGATCCCCTGAATACCAATGAAAATAATATTTCCGGGTTTTTGAATATGCTGGTGGCGGCCAGGGATGCACAGGTAAAACGGTTTGTGTATGCGGCTTCCAGTTCCACCTACGGGGATCACCCGGGGCTGCCCAAGCGGGAGGATACCATCGGCAGGCCGCTTTCGCCCTATGCCGTGACCAAGTATGTTAATGAATTGTATGCAAAGGTGTTTGCGTCCACCTATGGGTTTAAGACCATCGGGCTTCGGTATTTTAATGTGTTCGGAAAGCGCCAGGACCCCCATGGGGGCTATGCTGCGGTGATCCCCTTGTGGTTTTCGTCCATGATACAGGAAAAGCCTGTGTTCATCAACGGGGATGGAGAGACCAGCCGGGATTTCTGCTATATCGACAATTGTGTCCAGGCCAATCTGAATGCCTGTCTGGTTGCAGATGCGGCAGCCGCAGACCAGGTGTACAATGTGGCCTATGGGGAACGAACCACCTTGAATGAATTGTTTTATCTGATCCGGGACCGGGTGGCCAAGCGGTATGGGAACGTGGCAAAAATTGAGCCGGTTTACAGGGATTTTCGGCCCGGGGATGTGCGGCATTCTCTGGCCGATATCTCCAAGGCCCGCGACCTTCTGGGGTATCGGCCCGGGTATTCTGTTGAACAGGGCCTTGACCTGGCCGCTGAGTGGTATATAGATAATTTGTAGTGGGGTCAGGCTTGGGGTGTTGTGTTATTGACCCCATAAATGCATAACGGGAGTATGGAGATGATCAAGAGTACACAAATAGCAGTGGTGGGACTTGGGTATGTGGGATTGCCCCTGGCCATTCATTTTGGTGAAAAATATGAGACCATCGGGTTTGATCTGAAGGCAAGCATTATTGAAAATTGCAGGGTGCATAAAGATCCCACAGGGGAAGTGAGCCAGCAGGAGTTCGAACGGGCGGTTCAGTTTACGGCCACCACTGATCCCGAACGGATGAAGGATGCGGATTTTATTGTGGTCGCGGTTCCCACGCCCATTGATAAGGCCAGACGGCCGGATCTGTTTGCTGTGGAGAGTGCGTCCCGGACCGTGGGGCGGGTAATGAAAAAAGGGGTGGTTGTCATTTTCGAGTCCACGGTTTATCCCGGGGTGACCGAAGACATCTGCGTGCCGATTCTGGAAAAGGAATCCGGGTTAAAGTGGAAGGAAGAGTTTCATGTGGGGTATTCGCCCGAACGGATTAATCCCGGGGACAAGGAACACACCCTGACCCGCATTGTAAAGGTGGTGTCCGGGGATGATGCAGACACCCTGGAAAAGGTGGCAGCCCTTTATGAATCCATTGTCACGGCAGGGGTTCACCGGACAAAGACCATCAAGGAGGCAGAGGCTGCCAAGGTGATCGAGAATACCCAGCGGGATTTGAATATCGCCCTGATGAATGAGCTTGCCCTGATATTTGACCGGCTGGGCATCGATACCAAAAATGTATTGGATGCCGCCGGTTCCAAATGGAATTTTTTGAAATTTTCCCCCGGTCTTGTGGGCGGCCACTGCATTGGGGTGGACCCCTATTACCTGACCTTTAAGGCAGAAAGTGAAGGGTATCACCCCCAGATAATTCTGGCCGGTCGCCGCATCAACGACAATATGGGACGGTTTGTGGTTGAAAAGACCATTAAGCTGATGATAGGGGCGGGTCAGCATATAAAGGGAACCCGTGTGGGGCTGCTGGGGCTGACGTTCAAGGAAGACTGCCCGGATTTGAGAAATACCCGGGTGGTGGATATCATTCAGGAGCTTGCGTCTTACGGGGTCGATGTGATGGTGCATGATCCCATGGCCGATCCTTTGGAGGCAAAAAAATATTACGGGGTGGATCTGTGTGACTGGGAAGACCTTAAGGACCTGGGTGCCCTTATCCTGGCAGTTCCCCATGCCGGGTATCGACAGATGGGGATTCGGGCGTTTGTGGAAAAGCTTGCTGAAAACGGGTGTCTGATTGATGTGAAAAGCATGCTGGATGCAGATGGGGTAAAAGAAACAGGGGTTCTTTTCTGGCGCTTATAGGGTACACTGGGCATCAGAATTTATAACATTGCCAAAGGATTGGAACACGTGGCTGTATTTGAATACACGGCACTGACTGCCAGAGGGAAAAATGTGGCAGGGATTGTGGATGCGGACAGCAAAGCCGTTGCCCAGGGAAAACTGCGGCAGCAGGACCTTTTTCCGGTTTCCCTGACCCGGATTGAGACACGGTCACAGGGGAAACGATCCGGGGCAGGCATTGCAATGATGCGCGTGGCGAGCCGGATCAGGTCTTCGGAGATTGCCATGATCACCCGGCTGATTGCAACCCTGCTGTCTGCCGGGTTTCCTCTGGTTGCGGCTGTGTCAACGGTGGTGGGCCAGACCCGGTCAACCTCGTTTCAGCGGGTGCTGTCCAGGATAAAGGATGCCCTTGAGGAGGGGAGCAGCTTTGCCGATGCTCTGGCGATGCATCCCCATGTGTTTTCACCGGTGTATGTCAACATGGTGGCGGCCGGGGAATCATCCGGCACCCTTGAAATTGTTTTGGAACGGCTGGCCGATTTTGCGGAGAAAAGGGAGGAAACCAAAAAGAAGATCCAGGCATCCCTTGCCTATCCTATGATGATGGCCGTTATCGGTTTTCTGGTTCTGGTGATTTTGCTCACCTATATTGTGCCCGGGATCATTGAAATCTTTTCCGACCTGAATCAGACCCTGCCCAGGCCCACCCGCATTTTGATCCTGGTGAGCGATTTTTTTAAATCCTTCTGGTGGGCAATTGTGTTGTCGCCTTTGCTGGTCATGGGTCTTGTCTATTTTGTCCGGAAAACCGAAAAAGGGATGTTGTTCACGGATAGGGTCATGATATCCCTTCCCATTGCCGGAAAATTGATTCAAAAATTGATCGCCGCGCGGTTTTCAAGAACCCTTGGGTCTTTGCTGGAAAACGGGGTTCCCATGCTCACCGCATTGAAGATTACCCGGAGCATTGCCGGCAACCAAGTGGTTTCCGATTTGATTGGAACGGCCATCCAGAGTGTGGAGCAGGGAGGGGAGCTGGGTGAAACCCTTTCCAAAAGCCGGTTTTTTCCGACACTGGCCTCCCGGATGATCAAGGTGGGGGAAAAAAGCGGGAAAATGGAGAAAATGCTGGAAAAATCAGCAGACCTGTATGAACGGGATGTCCAGACCGCCTTGTCCGCTGCCACGGCCCTGATTGAACCGATTATCATTCTGGTCATGGGGGTGGTGGTGGGGCTGATTATCATGGCCATCTGCCTGCCCATTGTTGAGATCAACCAGCTGATCGTCTAAATTGCGTCCGACCTTCTGGAGCGTGTGAGCCAATAAGCCAACAACCCAAGCCTGACACCAAGATTAGAAGGGGTGGTTCAGGGAAAAGCCAAGGCCATTGTTTGTTAGGTCCAGGGTGCTGCCCAGGCTGAATTCCCGGTTTAGAATGGTGATCTTTTGGGCTTTGTTGTATTTGTGGGCCGCTGTTATTGCCCCATGGATATTGCCGGTGTAAAAACCGGTTTCGACAAAGGTGATGACCCCTCCCAGGGCAGTGTTATCATTGTCAAAGGCTTCGTAGGCTGCAACCATGAGGCCTGCATTCAGGCAGAAACTGACTAGGGCATCCTTGTATCGCCCGCAATAGAGAAACCCGCCGCCCGGGATGATGGAAAAGATTCCGGACAGGACGGGATTTTTTTGGGGAGCGGTTTGGGCCTGTTCAAGGGTTTTGTGCTGCCGGTCGACCCCAAAGTGTTCTGCATTGCCGGGGCTGATCAGGGACAGATAGTTTTGGGCCGTTTCCAGGGTGTTAGTGTCCAGGTTTGCTGAAGTTGAGATATGAATCCGGGCCAGTTCCTGGTAGATTTTATCTTTTGTGTCGACATCTTCTGTCAGTTTTAAAAAATTTTGCAGCACCACCTGGGCATACCCTGTGTTTCCCATTTCCATGAAGGCCCGGGCCTGGAGGAAATAGGATTCTTGGGTAAAAGGGGTCTCTTTTTGCTGGAGAATTATCTGGTTAAAGGCTTTGGCCGCGTCATGGTAGTGTTGCTGAAGATACAGGCACATGGCGATCTTAAACTCCGCTTCCTGGAGTCTTTCATCTGTGGGAAAAAAATGGACAAACCGCTTGAACTCAACCCTTGCCGTTTCATGGTCTTTTGCCGTATACAGGCTGTCTGCATAGGAAAACTGCATGTCCGGTGTGATGACCATCTGCTGTTCTTTTGCCGAAAGAGGGCAGGAACAACAGAGGGTCACAAAAATGATGGTCAATATCAGGAGAAAGGGTTTCATTTTACAGGGCTTTTCTTTTTTTCAGATGTGTTAAACCACCAGAAGTCATTGGCTTCCACCGGATCAATGGTAAGGCGTTCTGCGTTTATGTAGCGGGAGGGTGCGAGGGTCACTTCGTCCTGGCCGCATCGGACCAGCCGGTCGCAGGCCATGATCCAGCCCATCAAAAGGCCGTGCTTTTGAATGGCCTGGGCCGCATATGCTGAGCAGGAAGGGGTCATGGTGCACCGGTTGCCGTCAACAGGTGAAATATGCTCCTGAAAAAACTGGATGACCAAGTTTTTATCCGGGCCGGGAAGGTCTTGATTTTGGGCCGAGGAGATGCCGGCAAAACCAAGGCAAAAAAAGAGAACCAAAAGTGTCAGTTTATTCCTGGGTAACACGGAACACCTCCCGGATGGATGTAATTCCCTTGAACACCTTGATCATGCCGTCCTGGCGCAGGGTGACCATTCCCTTTTCAATGGCGGCTGCCTTGATTTCGTTTGCATCCGATGTTTTCAGGACCAGGCTTCTTAATTCGTCATCCAGCTCCATGATTTCAAAAATTGCCTGGCGGCCTGAATACCCCGTGTCAAAACACTGGGAGCAGCCTTTGGGTTTAAAGATTGTTTTGCCGATCATCTGTTCGTTTGAATCGCCAAGGGTCTTTATATCTGCCTGGGTGAGGTGATATTCCTGGCGGCAGTTGCGGCACAATATCCGGACCAGGCGCTGGGCAATGATGGTGTTCACCGATGAAGAGATCAAATAGGGTTCGACCCCAAGGTCCACCAGACGTGTTACTGCACCGGCAGAATCATTGGTGTGAAGGGTCGAGAAAACCAGGTGGCCGGTCAGGGCGGACTGGATGGCAATGGCGGCCGTTTCAATATCCCGGATTTCTCCCACAAGGATGATATCCGGATCCTGGCGGACAATGGAACGAAGCCCGGTGGCAAAGGTCACGCCGGTCTTGGCATTGACCTGGATCTGACCGATTCCCGTAAGGTTATATTCGACCGGGTCTTCAATGGTGATAATGTTTTTGTCCGGGGAATTGATTTCCGATAATCCCGCATACAAGGTGGTGGTTTTGCCGCTGCCCGTGGGGCCTGTGACCAGCACAATCCCGTTGTTCTGGCGGATGATTTTATGGAGGCGGTCCAGATTGGGTTCTGAAAGGCCGAATTCCGACAATTTTAAGAAATAACCGGACTTGTTCAACAAGCGCATGACCAGTCGTTCTCCAAAGCCGGTGGGAACGGTGGATATGCGGATATCAATTTCCTGGTTCCCGATTCGGACCTGGGCCCGGCCGTCCTGGGGCACCCTTTTTTCGGCGATGTTCATATTGGCCATGACCTTGATCCGGGAGATCAGGGAGGCCTGAAGGCGTTTGGGAGGGGTGAGCATCCTGTAAAGAATTCCGTCGATGCGGTACCGGATCTGGAGGGTATCCTGGAAGGGTTCGATATGGATGTCACTGGCGCCGGCCTTGACGGCCTGGGAGATCATATGGTTGACCAGGCGGATGACCGGGGCGTCACTGGTGTCGTCCAGCAGATCGGCTGTCTGCTCGATATCATCAATAATGGTATATTCATTGCCTTTCATGTCCTCAACCAATTGCTTGGCACTGTCCCCGGACCGGTCATACAGGGTGTTGACGGCCGATAAAATAATATTCCTGGGGGCAAGGACCAGGGTATAGGAGACAAGCTGGATGCACGCTGCCACATCATCTACAGGTGACAGGTCAGACGGGTCGTTGACGGCAATGACCGCATGGTTTCTATCTTTGACCAGGGGAACCACACCGAATTTTTTTAAAAATTGCCGTGAAATATTTTTTGTCCAATGGGTGGTCACCTTTTCCATGTCAAGGGTTTCCTGGAAGGGTATTCCATATACAAGTCCCAGGGATTCCAGGACATCGCTTTCGGAAACCAGCCGGGTTGCGGCAATGGATTCGATGATCCGTGTCCGGTCATTCTGGCAGACCGCAGATATCCTTTCCATGGTTTCCCTGGAAAGCTTTCTTTTTTCTGAGAGTATTTTTAGAAAAGCATCTATCATATTATGGGGTTACCATCGGCCTTTTAGGGTTTTGTTTCTTCAGGTTTTTCAGTTGGTTGTCCGGATAATTTTTTTTTGGCGTCCTCTATTTTATCGTACAGAGAAATTTCTCCCTTTTTAAAGTCTGCCTCAACGCTTTGCTTTTTTTCCTTATAGAGGGTTTGCGCTTCAATGGGATTTTTTATCACCCGTGGGGTTAAGAAGACATAAAGATTGGTTTTTTCTCCCCCTTCGGATACGTTTTTAAAGGCCCAGCCAAGGACGGGAATATCCCCCAGACAGGGGGTTTTGTATTCTGTTTTGGTCAGGCTTTCGTCAATGAGCCCCCCGATCACCACACTGTGACCGTCTTCAACAATGATGGTGGTTTCAATTTGTCGCTTAAAGGTGGTGGGTCTGTCCGGGCTGCTTTGGTTGAGGGTGTCCAGCTTGGTCAGTTCCTGGAAGACATTCAGGCGCACCAGTCTTTCCTTGCTGATCTGGGGGGTAATTTTCAGGCTGATACCCACATCTTTGTACTCATAGGAGCTGTAAGTTTCCGTGGCAGACTCGGCAGCCGACCGTGTCTGGTAGGGAACATTTTTCCCCACCGTGATGACGGCTTCTTCGTTTTCCGTGGTCAAAATCTGGGGCGTGGCCAGAATGTTGACATCCTTATCCGTTTGAAAGGCCTCCACAATGGCGTGGATATCCGGGAAGCTCACCCCGCCGATATTAAAATTTTTTCCGATGACCCCAAGGGAAAATCCTTTGGGAAGTATACCGTCCTTGGCCGCAGAGGTGGTGTTTGAATATCCTTTGTCACCCGTGGCCCCAAATCCGCCAAGGACAACTTTCTGATCATTGCTGAATGCCTGGGAGGTCCGCCATTCGGTTCCGATGTTCAGTCCCCGGGTCACATTGACTTCCATGATCAGGCATTCGATATAGACCATGGACCTGGGAATATCCAGTTTGGCAATCACCTCTTCCAGTACCGGATAGTCTTCTTTTTCCGCCATGATGATCAGAGAATTGGTGGATTTGTCCGCATTGATGTGAACTTTTTGGGACAGGATGGGCGCCTGTTTTTTTCCGCCCGTGTCTTTATTGTTCTCTTGTGTGGGAATTTCCTGGAGCACCTTGACCAGGTCTTCTGCCGCTGCATGTTCCAGATAATATACCCGGATCCGTTCTTCTCCCTTGGGCACCGCCTGGTCCAGAAGGGCAATCAGGTTCTCCGCCCGCTGGGTTTCCAGCTCACTTGCCAGAAGAATCACACTATTGGTTCTTTCATCTGCCACAAACTGGACGATCATATCTGTGTCGGGTTTGCCTTTTTCTCCCTTGATCCTGGCCGTGAATATGCTGGCCAGATTTTTGACCAGTTTTGCGGCATCGGCATTTTTAACGGGAATAACGGAAATCTTTTTGCCAATGCTCG